>DATBSL010000229.1:0-38899 GCA_036559805.1 Vicinamibacteria bacterium | reverse complement strand
CCACGGACTTCTCGTCCTCGACGAGTCGTTCGGCGAGACGGTCGTGCGGCCAACCCCTCCGGCCGATGCGCTCGTCGAGCCCCTCACTCCACGCGAGACCGAGGTGCTGCAGCTCCTGGCGGAAGGCCTGACCAACCGCCGCATCGGCGAGCGGCTCGCGATCAGCGAGCACACGGCCAAGTTCCACGTCAACGCGATCCTCGGCAAGCTCGGCGCGCGCTCGCGCGGCGAGGCGATCGCCCACGCCGCGCGCCTGGGCCTGCTGCTCCTCTGAAAAACGGAAGGGGTCAGGTCTTGAATCTTGACGTCAAAATTCAAGACCTGACCCCTGCTCGAACGGGCAGGGTCGGCCTCTCCGAGCGGCCGATGCGAAGCGTCCCACGTCGGCGCTAGCCTGACCTCGTCGGCCGGAACCATCGCTGGCCGAAAGGAGCGACCGTGAGCAGCACGCTGGAGACTCTGTCGGGAGAGCTGGCGCGGAGCGTCGAGGCGGCCGCGCCGAGCCTCGTGCGCGTGGAGGGTCGTCGGCGGACGGCGTCGAGCGGCGTCGTGTGGGCCGCCGACGGCGTGATCGTCGCGAGTCACCACGCCGTCGACGCTGACGAGGACGTGCCCGTGGGCCTGCACGACGGCCGCACGCTCCCGGCGCGCGTCGTGGGCCGCGATTCGGGCAGCGACCTCGCCGTGCTGCGGGTCGAGGCCACCGGGCTCGTGCCGCCGCGCTGGGCCGAAGCGCCGAGCCCCAGGGCCGGCGAGATCGTGCTGGGGCTGAGCCGCCCCGGCCGCTCGGTGCGCGCCCGCCTCGGGATCGTGAGCGCGGTGGCCCCGGAGTGGCGCGCGCCGTCGGGCACGCGCTTCGAAAGCTACCTCGAGACCGACCTGCCGCTCCACCCGGGCTTCTCGGGCGGGCTGCTGCTCGCCGCCAACGGCGCGGCCCTCGGCGTCAACAGCGCTGGAGTCTTGCGCGGGACGAGCCTTGCCGTGCCGGCGACGGTCGTGCGGCGCGTGGGCGAGGCGCTCCTGGCGCACGGCCGCGTCCGCCGCGGCTACCTGGGCATCGGCACCCAGACGGTCGCGCTCTCGCCCGAGCTGCGGGCGAGCACCGAGCAGGGATCGGCGCTGATCGTGCTGTCGGTCCAGCCTGGCAGCCCGGCCGCGCGCGCGGGGATCCTGATGGGCGACGTGCTGCTGCGCGCAGGAGACGACGCCCTGACACACCCTGGAGCCCTCTTGCCCGCGCTCGACGCCGACCGCGTCGGCCGCGAGCTGAGCCTGCGGCTGTTGCGCGCCGGCGAGCCGCGCAGCGTCACGCTGGTCGTGGGCGAGCGAGAGGCCGCGTGAGCAGTGAACACCTCGCCGAGAAGCGCGAGCTCTCGGTCGTGCCCCGCGAGTCCTAGCGCACGAGCGTGGGCGCGGCGAGCGCCGCGAGGCTCGGGACGTCGAAGTCCTTGTAGAGGTCGAGGCAGAACAGCTCCGGCGCGTCCATGAACTCGACCGGCTGCTCGAGCAGCCGCCCGAGGCTCGCGATCCCGTCGCGCACGACGACCTCCGAGAACAGGCTCGGCTCGAGCGCCGCCGCGACGAGCGCCACGAGCTGGCTGCGCATGCCCTTCGCCTCGAGCCGCGGGCGCCCCGGGGCCGGACGCGCCGCGAGCCAGCGTGCGACCGCGGCCAGCTCTGCGGCTTGCAGGCCGAGCGGCCGCTCGCCGAGGCCGTTCACGTTCTGCAGCAGGCGGCGCGTCTCGCGCGCGCTCCATGCCTCGCCCTGAAAGGCGAGGTCCACCACCAGCACCTGCTCGCCGCGGTTCAGCCGCTCGGCCGCTGCGCTCCCCGACTGGCCGCGGCCGGCGTCGTCGAGAAGGATCGTGGCGGGCGCGTCGGCCCGCGACGACACTCCCTGCATCCACACGGCGCTCGCGCGCAGCCCGTCGCTCATCCCCAGGAGATACGAGGCCGTTTCGACGCCGCCGTGCTTCGTGCTGGCCACGAGCCACGCGCTCGCCACCTGCGCCGGTTGGTGGCGCACCACGCGCGCGAGCCGCGCGCGAGCCGCTTCGGGCGCTTGCTCCGGACGGCTGAAGCCCGCGGCGATCCGACGTGCGAGGCCGAGTATCGTCAGGTTGTCCTCCGGCAGCCCGACGACCAGCTCGTCGTAGGCGCGCACCTCGGACGCGGCTTCGGGGCTGTCCGTCTCGATCGGCGGCAGCGCGAAGGCGCGGCTGAAGAAGCGGTAGGCCTGCTCGCGGTTGTCGAGCTGGTAGTTGTGCGTGCCAGGGTCGCGGTTCTCGTGCCACTGGAGCGCGGCGGCCTTGCCGTAGAGCGCGTAGACCGCCCGCGCCGGCGGCTCCACCACCGGCTTCGCCATCCCCGCGCGGAAGCAGCAGTCGTCCTCGGCGTTGAAGGTCAGCAGCGCCGGGCGCGGGGCCAGCAATGCCGTGAGGTGTGGGTAGTCCACGGTCTCGAAGAAGTCGGTCGCCGACTGCTCGGGATCGCCGGTGTCCCCGTAGGCGCGGGCCACGGCCTTGGCGCCCATGCCGTTGAAGCCCGCGACCGGCGCCGCGGCGCGCACGCGCTCGTCGAGCGCCGACAGCACGATCGTCTGCCAGCCGCCGCCGGAGAGCCCTGTCATGCCGATGCGCTCGCGGTCCACGCCGGGATGCTGGTGCAGGTAGTCGAGCCCCTTCCGCATCGCGAGGTAGAAGAGCCCGAGCTCGTGCACGCCGACGAGATCGAGGTGAGGCGCGTACCAGTGCGAGTTGCCCTTGCCCGAGAGCTCTCCGAAACCGAGCCATTCGAGGTTCAGCGCGAGAACGCCGTTGCGGGCGAGCGTGATACAGCGCTTCTGCTTGTATTCGACGGTCTTCCCCGGGGCTCCGACGTGGCCGTTGACGTTGAGGATCGCGGGCCGCCGGGAGGCGGTGCCGGTTGGCTCGTAGAGCAGCGCGGCCGAGAAGAGCCCCGGCACGACCTCGTAGCGCAGCTTGCGGATTCGATAGCCGGCGCCCTCGACGACGCCCGTCTCCTCGAAGCGTGGCGCGGCCTGCACCCACTCGGCCGGCCAGCCGTGGAAGACGACGTCGGCGAGCAGGTCTCGTCTCAGC
Organism: Vicinamibacteria bacterium; assembly: GCA_036559805.1. Taxonomy (GTDB): domain Bacteria; phylum Acidobacteriota; class Vicinamibacteria; order Fen-336; family Fen-336; genus DATBSL01. Next base: position 35,798 of record DATBSL010000229.1, on the reverse strand, counting down.
CGCTTCGAGGCCTCGGTCCACTCGACCGCCGTGCGCGGCGCGGGCGGCTTCGGCACGCGCGCCACGATGTGCTCGCGCAGCTCGTGCAGCGCGACCGCAGGCGCGAGGATCTCCTCGCGCAGGATGGGCTCGAGCGCGTCAGGCTCAGCCTGGGCGAAGGCGAGCACGGGCGCGGCGAGTGCGAACGGGAGCAGCCGTGGCCAGCAGGTCATGGTGCCGGCGATTCTCGCACTGCCGCACAGGGACGCCAGGACCGCGTGTTAGCCTACGCCCGGCGGCTCGGGCGCCTCGGGCGCGCGCTCGGCGTCCATTCCTGAGGAGGTCCTCGATGCCCGGATCCGGTTCCGCCAGCCGCCGCAAGTTCCTGGTGCGAGGCGCGACCACGGCGGCCGCGACGATCGTGGCGCGCCACGTGCTCGGAGGCCCGCGCTTCGTGCCGCCGAGCGACCGCGTCAACGTCGGCTACGTCGGCTGCGGCACCCAGGGCCTGAGGCAGCTGATCCCCGCGCTGCAGCGGCCGGACCTGCGCATCGCGGCCGTCTGCGACCCGAACCGCCGGAGCGAGGACTACGTCGAGTGGTCCCGCTTCGAGCTGCGCGACAAGGTCCGCAGCTTCCTCGGCGACTCGCGCTGGGCGAACGGAGCGCGCTCCTGCCCTTGCGGCCGCGAGGTCGCGCGCGAGATCGTCGACCGCCGCTACGCCGCGGGCTCCGGCGCGGGCTGCCGCGCCTACGCGGACTTCCGCGAGATGCTCGCCGCGGAGAAGGGCCTCGACGCCGTCTACGTGATGACGCCCGACCACCTCCACGCCACGATCGCGCTCGCGGCGCTGCGCGCCGGCAAGCACGTCATCACGCACAAGCCGCTCTCCAACGTCATGAACGAGTCGCGGCTCGTCGTGAAGACGGCGCGCGAGACGGGCGCCGCGACCCACATGTTCTGCGCCGCCGGCCTCGAGTCGACCGCCCAGCTCAGCGAGTGGATCTGGAGCGGCGCGATCGGCCCCGTGCGCGAGGCGCACAACTGGTCCGCGCGCCCGTACTGGCCGCAGGGCATGACGTCGCTGCCGAGCGGCAGCGCGCCCGTCCCCGAGGGCTTCGACTGGGACCTCTGGCTCGGCCCGGTGCCGCATCGCCCCTTTCACCCCGCCTACACGCACGCCGTGTTCCGCGGCTGGTACGACTTCGGCACGGGCGCCCTCGGCGACATGGGCCATTACAGCTTCTTCCAGATCTTCAAGATCCTGAAGCTCGGAGCCCCGCTCACGGTCGAGGCGAGCCGCAGCCAGTCCTGGCGAATCGACGACCTGCTGTGGAAGAAGCAGGTCAACAGCGTCTCCTACCCGGAGGCATCGCTCGTCCGCTGGGAGTTCGGAGAGCGCGAGGGCATGCCGCCGGTCACGCTCCACTGGTACGACGGCGGCCTGCGCCCGCCGAAGCCGCGCGAGCTGGACGAGGACGGTGAGCCGATGCCTGAGGAAGGCCTGCTCTTCGTCGGCGACCGGGGCAAGATCCTGGCCGAGTTCAACGGCCGCAACCCGCGCCTGATCCCGAAGGCGAGCATGGCGCGTTTCCAGCCCGGCCGTCCCGTCCTGCCCCGTCCGGCCGAGGAGCTCGAGCAGTGGGTGCGCGCCTGCCGCGGCGTCGCTGCGTCGGACGCCAGCTTCGAAAAAGTCTCGACGCTCACCGAGACGATCCTGCTCGGCACGATCGCCGTGCGTGTCGACAAGAAGCTGCGCTGGGACGCCCAGAACGCGCGCTTCGTGGGCGCCCCCGAAGCCGACGCCCTCATGACCCGCGCGTACCGCGACGGCTGGAAGCTCTGATCAGCGCTCCCGCTCCCAGCGGACGACCTCGAGGAGATCCGAGAGCAGCGCGTAGGCCGTCTGGTCGACGTGCGCTCCCCGCTCGAAGACGCCGATCTCCCCCATGAGATCGGTCTGGAGTACGAGCGCCGCATCCGGCCCCGATCCCGACAACGGATCGCCCAACGGGATCCGCTCCGGCTCGACGCGAACGCGCACGCGACGGCGCGTCCTCTCTCCTCGCGCCACCAGCCGGATTCGCTCTCCGCTCCGGAGCGCCCGGCGCACGTCGCTCGCCGTGACGGCAAGCATCCCCCGCCGCCGAACCTGCGCCGGCCTCACGGACGCCCCCATGAGCGCATTGGCGAGCGCGCACGCCTTGACTGCGGCGTCCCAGCCCTCGAGGTCGTTGCGAGGATCGGCTTCGGCGATCCCCAGCCCCTGGGCTTCCCTCACGGCGCGATCCAGGCTCAGCCCCTCTTCCATGCGCGACAGCACCAGGTTGGTGGTGCTGTTGAGCGTTCCGCGAAAGCCGACGATCAGCGCTCCCCGGAGGCAACGCTCGGCGAGATTGAAGACGGGCGTCCCGTCCATCACGGCGCCCTCGTGAAGGAACAGGCGTTTCTTCCGCGCCGCAAGCCGTTTCAGCGACGCATGGGCAAACGCGACGGGCCCTTTGTTCGCCGTGACGACGTGCATTCCACGCCCGAGCGCCTGCCTCACGTGCGCGGTAGCCGGCTGTCCGGTCCGGGGATCGAGCGTCGTCACCTCCACCAGCACGTCGGCGGGCACGCGATCGAGAAACTGCCGGACACTCAGCGAAGCGGACCCTCGCGCCAGCGAGGCCAGAGACTCGCCCCGGGAGACCACCTCGAGCGCCCGCTCGAGCTCCAGGCCTCGCCCGTCAATCGCCATCCCATGCCGCGCCGTCGCGATCCCGGTGATCCGGACGCGCGCTCCCTCGCGTCGGAGCGCCCCCGCATAGGGCCCGAGCAACTGCGCGGCGAACCGCCGCCCCACGTTCCCGAATCCCACGAGCGCGAGCCGCAGATCCCTGCCCATGCGCGGCCGATTCTAGGTGGAGTGACGCTCTGCGCGGCCTAGGCGCGCCGCGCGACCTGCAGCCGGATCACGCGCGGGCCGAGCGAGCCCTCGACCTCGCGCTCGCTGCCGAGCAGGCTCGCGAGGGTGAGCTCGCCCAGGACCTGGTCGACGGCGTCCTGGAGCCCGCGCAGCACGGGTCGGATCGAGCAGTCGCCCGTGTTGAGGCAATGCGCCTCGACGCCGGCGTGGCGGTCGCAGAATCCCGGGTCGAAGAGGCGGCCGCCGAGGGCCGACACGACGTCGAGGGCGCGCACGTCCGCCGCCTTTCGGGAGAGCGTGTAGCCGCCCGCCTTGCCGCGGGTGCTGCGGACGAGGCCGGCTCGGCGCAGGATGCGCATGATCTTGGCGACGTTCGGGGACGAGATGCCTTCGCGCTCCGCCATGTCGGAGATCGTCAGGCTGGCCGTGTCGCCGGCGCGGGCGAGCTGCAGCAGGCAGCGCAGGCCGTATTCCTCCTGAGAGCTGAGCTTCATGGCTACATCAGCCCCAGCTGGAGGCGCGCGGCGTCGGACATCATGCTCTGGTCCCATGGCGGGTCGAGTACCACCTGCACGTCCGCCTCCTTGACGCCTGGCAGGGCGAGCAGCTTCTGCTGCACGTCCTGGCGCAGGAAGTCCCCCATGCCACAGCCGGGTGCCGTCAGGGTGAACTCCACCTTGACCTTGTCGCCCCCGCCTTCCGCGGGCTCGGCCTCGCACTTGTAGACCAGCCCCAGGTCCACGATGTTCACCGGGATCTCCGGGTCGAAGCAGGTCTTGAGCTGCTCCCAGGCGAGCTCGCGCGTCGAGCGGCCGGCGGCGTCCTCCGCCGTCACCGGTGCGATCGGCTGCTCGCCGATCGCGTCCGCGTCCTTGCCCTCGAGCCGCACCAGATAGCCGTGGTCGGTCATCGCGGTGTAGGAGCCGCCGAGCGCCTGGGTGATGAACAGGTTGGTGCCCGCAGTCAGGGTGAGGCGGTCCCCGTAGGGGATCGCCGCGACCTCGACGTCCCTCGAGAGCGTCCTGGCCTCGCGCGTCACCATCGGCTCACTCCGTCGTGGCCTTCTGGCCGCCGTCGAGCGCGGCCTTCATCGTGTGCCACGCCAGCGAGGCGCACTTGACGCGCATCGGGAACTCGTGGACGCCGGCGAACGCGGCGAGCTTGCCCAGCTCGGCGGCGGCCGTCTGCGTTTTCGACGGGTCGGCGGTCACCAGCTCGTGGAAGCTCTCGAACATGTGGCGGACCTCGCCGAGCGTCTTGCCCCTGAGCGCGTCGGTCATCATCGATGCCGACGCGGTCGAGATCGAGCAGCCGCTGCCCTCGAAGCTGGCCTCGCGCACCACGTCGTCCTCGACGCGCAGGTAGACCGTGGCGCGGTCGCCGCACAGCGGGTTGTGGCCCTCCGCGCTGCGGTTGGCGTCCGCGAGCGCGCGGAAGTTCCGCGGCCGCTTCGAGTGGTCGAGGATGACCTCCTGGTAGAGCTCCCGAAGATCCATCTCTTATCGGGAGGGGTGCTGCGCCGCACCCCCCCGACCCCCCCCGTTCGCTGCGCGGGAGTGAATCCCGCTTCGCTCGCAAGTCATTGGAACATCTCCTGCACCTTGCGAATGCCCTTGGCGAGGGCGTCCAGCTCGTCCCTGGTGTTGAAGCATGCGAGCGAGGCGCGCGTCGTGGCCGGGATGCCGAAGCGGTCCATCACCGGCTGCGCGCAGTGGTGGCCGGTGCGCACGGCGATGCCCTCGTGGTCGAGCACGGTCCCGGCGTCGTGCGGGTGGACGCCGTCGATCACGAACGAGAGGACGCCGGCCTTCTGCTTCGCGGTCCCTACGAGCTTCACGCCGGGGATCGCGCAGAGCAGCTGCGTGCCGTGCTCGAGCAGCGCGTGCTCGTGCGCCGCGATCGCGTCGAGCCCGAGGCCGTTCACCCAGTCTAGCGCCGCGCCGAGCGCGATCACGCCGGCCACGTTGGGCGTGCCCGCCTCGAACTTGTAGGGCAGCTCGTTCCAGGTGGACTTCTCGAAGCTCACCGAGGCGATCATGTCGCCGCCGCCCTGCCAGGGCGGCATCGCCTGTAGCAGCGCCTCGCGGCCGTAGAGGGCGCCCGTCGCCGAGGGGCCGTAGACCTTGTGGCCCGAGAAGGCGTAGAAGTCACAGCCGATCGCGCGTACGTCCACGCGCAGGTGCGGCGCCGCCTGCGCGCCGTCGATCAGCACGACGGCGCCTTTCGCGTGCGCCAGCTCGGTCATGCGCTTCACGGGATTGATGGTGCCGAGCGCGTTCGAGACGTGGGCGAAGGCGGCGATCTTGACGCGCGGCGTGAGCAGGCGCTCGAACTCCGCGAGGTCCACCTGGCCGGCGTCGTCGATCCGCGCCACGCGCAGCGTGGCCCCCTTCTCGTCGCACAGCAGCTGCCAGGGCACGATGTTCGAGTGGTGCTCGAGGCCCGTGATCAGCACCTCGTCCCCCGCGCGCACCTGGCTGCGGCCATAGCTCTGCGCCACCAGGTTGATCGCCTCGGTGGTGCCGCGCAGCAGCACGACCTCGCGGTTCGAGCCCGCGCCGAGAAACTCGCGGATCGTGCCGCGCGCCTTCTCGTAGGCGTCGGTGGCGAGCGTCGAGAGCCGGTGCACGCCGCGATGGATGTTCGAGTAGTAGCGCTCGTAGACCTCGCGCTCGGCGTCGATCACCGCGCGCGGCTTCTGCGCGCTCGCGGCCGAGTCGAGGTAGACGAGCGGGTGGCCGTTGACCGTCTCGCCCAGCACCGGGAACTGGCGGCGCACCGCCTGGACGTCGAAGCTCACGCCGCACCCCCGGAAGGCCCGGCGGCGGCCCCCAGCTGCGAGGCGAGCCAGCGCTGCGCCACGGCCCGGACGGCGTCGTCCGGCAGCAGGTTCAGCAGCTCGTCCGCGAAGGCCCGCGTCAGCAGCCCGCGCGCTTCGGGCTCGCCGATCCCGCGCGAGCGCAGGTAGAAGAGCGCCTCGGGATCGAGCTGGCCCGTCGTCGAGCCGTGCTTGCACTTCACGTCGTCGGCGAGGATCTCGAGCTGCGGCGTCGAGTGGACGAGCGCCTCGCCCGACAGCAGCAGGTTGCGGTTCACCTGCCAGGCGTCGGTCTTCTGCGCGCCGGGGCGCACGATCACGAGCCCGTTGAAGACGCCGCGCGCCTGGCCGTCGAGGATGCCCTTGTAGAGCTCGCGGCTCGCGCAGTGCGGCTTCGCGTGGTCGATGCGCGAGTGCGTGTCGGCCACGCGCTTTCCGCTCACGGCGAAGAGGCCGTTCAGCCGGCACTCGCCGCCCTCGCCCTCGAAGCGCACGTCGATGTCGTCGCGCGACAGCGCGGCCCCGAGCACGAGCGAGTGGTCGACGAAGCGCGCGTCGCGCCCGAGCCGCACCGCGAGCGTCGCCACGTGCAGCTGGTCGCCGCCCTCGACCTGCAGCTTGCAGCGCTCGACGCGCGCGCCGTCCTCGATCGCGATCTCGGTGACCGCGTTGGTCAACGAGGCGCGTCCCGAGTCCGAGGCGTACGACTCGACGATCCGGCACTCGCTCGTCCGGCCCGCCACCACGAGCGTGCGCGCGTAGGCGACCCTGCCGCTCGGGCCGGCGCCCACGTGCTCGATGCGGATCGGCCCCCGGGGCGAAGCGCCGGGAGCGATCAGCACCACGGCCGCGTCGGCGGCGAGCGCCGCGTTCAGGTCGGCGAAGGCGCCGCTCGCGCCGTCGGCGACGCGCGCCAGCCAGGCTTCGAGCGGCGCCCGCTGCGTCTCGAGCGCGTGCTTCAGGCTCGTGAGCGTGACGCCCGGCTCCGCGTCGAGCCGCGACCGGTCGGGCGCGTAGCGCCCGTTGACGAGGACGATGCGCGTGCCGGCGTCCGCCGCGCCCGGCAAGGCCCTGAACACGGACTCCCCCGGAGCTGCGTGCGCTTCTGCCGGCTCGAAGCGGCCGCGGGTGAGCGGCGCCAGCGGGGTGTGGCGCCAGGCCTCGTCGCGCGGCGTCGGCAGGCCGCGCTCGACGAAGCGAGCGAAGGCCGCGGTGCGCCGCTCGCGCAGCCAGGCCGGCTCCGCCGCGGCGTCCTGCGAGAGCGCAAAGCGCTCGAAGCCCTCGCGGTAGAGGTCCTTCTCGACACCCACGGCGCTCATCAGGGCTGTCCCAGGGGCGCCGGCTCCTTCTCGAGCCAGGCGTAGCCCCGCTCCTCGAGCTCGAGCGCCATCTCCTTGCCGCCGGAGCGGACGATGCGGCCGTCGACCAGGACGTGCACGAAGTCCGGCACGATGTGGTTGAGCAGGCGCTGGTAGTGCGTCACCACCAGCATGGCGCGGCCGGGGCCGCGCAGGCGGTTGACGCCGTCCGCGACGATGCGCAGCGCGTCGATGTCGAGCCCGGAATCGGTCTCGTCGAGGATCGCGAGCTTCGGCTCGAGCACCGCCATCTGGAAGATCTCGTTGCGCTTCTTCTCGCCGCCCGAGAAGCCCTCGTTCACCGGGCGCTTCACGAGCTCCTCGTCGATCGAGACGAGCTTCGCCTTTTCCTTCACGAGCGCCAGGAACTCGACGGCGTCGAGCTCGGGCAGCCCGCGGTGCGCGCGGATCGCGTTCGTCGCGGCCTTCAGGAAATAGATGTTGCTGACGCCCGGAATCTCGACCGGGTACTGGAAGGCGAGGAAGACGCCCCCGCGGGCGCGCGCTTCCGGCTCGAGGGCCAGCAGGTCCCGCCCCTCGAAAAGCACCTGCCCCGCGGTGACGGTGTAGCCGGGACGCCCTGCCAGGACGTGCGCGAGGGTGCTCTTGCCCGAGCCGTTCGGTCCCATGAGGGCGTGCACCTCTCCGGCGCGGACCGTGAGGTCGAGGCCGCGCAGGACATCGCTGTTGCCGGCCCGGGCGTGGAGATTCCTGATCTCGAGCATGGATAGCTCGAGATTATTCAATCAGTACGAAATAGTCAATTTTTGGCGAGGATGGCTTTTTCGTAGAAACCCTGGAGCCTCAGGCGTCCTTCCCCGCTCAGGCGGCTCTCGGCGTCCTTCAGGAGCGCCGCCATCGCCTTGTCCTCCCCGGGGGCCGTGGTTTCGCCTTTTCGGACCCGCTCGACGTAGGCCGCGAGGCTGGCCCGATCCTTCCAGGCGACGCCGGAGTAGGTGGCGGTCGTGAGCCGGGTGAGCTCGTTCTTCTCCGCCGGCGTGAGCGCGGAGATGTTCTCCGCGAGCGCCTGGAACGAGCGCCGGAACGCCTGATCCGGCTCGAGCACGCGCGCCTCGCTCTGGGCCATGAGCTGCTCCGCGGCGGGGGCCGAGAGGTGAGGAACTGCCGCCGTGGCGGCGTCGACGGCGGCCCGCAGCCGGACCGCCAGCACGCCGCGGGCCGAGAACCCGCGCGCGAGCGCGTCGATTCCGTTGGATCTCCCGGCCGTCGCCTCGGGCATCCACGCCACGAGCGCGAAGCCCATCCAGCCGTCCAGGCCCGCCACGATCACCTCGCGGTAGCGCGTGCCGTCGTCGGTCCAGCCCGCTTCCAGCTGCCGACCGCTCAAGCTGCCGACCGTCGCGTTCGAGCGCTGTCCCGGCTCGAAGCCGGGCCGCTCGGCGCGGCGCCGCACCAGCAGCTTGTCGAGGTACTGGTCGGCCGTGGCGACGCCACGCGACGCCGGCTCGGTGATGAGATACGCGGCCCCGCCGTGTCGCGGCAGCGCCAGCGTCTGCCGCGCGTCCTTGGGCACGGGCACGATGGGGTTGCCGGGCTTGAGCAACACCCAGCCCTCGGGTGCGTCGAGCACGAGGCCGATGCCGTCGTCCGCGAAGCGCCGCTCGGGGGCGACCCAATCGGCGACACGGGCCTCGGACTCGGACGGCTGCGCCAGGCCGAAGCGGTAGACGCCAAAAGCGCCCAGCAGCACGGGCACGACCGCGATCAGGACGCCCGTGAGGCCCTCGCGCCGGGGCAGGAGCGCCGCGAGGCCCGAGACGATCAGCCACGCCGAGGCGAGTGCGATGAGCCCGGCGCCCCGCTCGCCCTGCGCGAACAGGATTCCCGCGATCGGGAAGAGCGCGAACGCCGCCAGGACGAGCGCGATCCGCACGATGTTGCGCAGGAGGTCCCGGCCGGGCAGCAGCGCGAGTCCGAGGGCCAGTGCGCCGAGCGCCATCTCGAGCCACGGCGCGCCGTCGAAGGCCGAGTGCGCGTAGCCCGGGCGCCACGCCAGGAAGCCGAGGCCCGCCCCCACCAGCAGCAGCACGACGCTCACGGCGCGCAGGCGCGCCGTGTCGAGCGGCGAGAGCTCGTCGTCGTAGGCGGGCTCCTCGTCGACCTCTTCGACTTTCTTCCGCTTCTTGACCTTGGCGCGGGGCTGCGAGACGCCGACGGCGCCCTTGAGCTCCGGGACGGAGGCGAGCGGCTCCCACTTGCGCGAGCCCGGGCGCATGACGGGGCTGTCGCCGTCGACGAGGCCCTGCGCGAGCCAGGTTCTGAGCGCGGCCAGGTCCATCGGTCCGATCTCGCTGCCGTCCCCCAGCCTGACCTTGAATCCAGCCATGCGGCGGCGAATATACACTCTTTCCAACCCGAGTCAGGCGGCCGCCGGAATGCCGTTTTTCCCCGCCTTTGCGCAGGTTTTGCGGAACAAGGGCCTCGCCGGCTCGTCCATAATGGCGTGGTCCAGATGGCCGACCTCGATGCGGAGGCCTTGCGGCTGGGGCGATTCCGCCGCCACCCTACAGGCACGTGGTCTGCGCGGTTCGTGCTCGATCCGGGGCCGGCGGCCGACGCCGCCCTCGACCACATCGAGGAGCTCGCCGTGTGCATGGGCCGCGCCGGCGGGCTGGAGGGCGACGACGCGGTCTACGTGGGCGTCGCCCTGCGCGAGGCCGTCGTCAACGCGTTCCGGCACGGCCACAGCCCCGACGGGGCGCCCACCCGGATCGGCCTTCACCTCACTCCCGACAGCCTGGTGATCACCGTTCGCGATCGCGGCCCGGGCTTCGATCCCGACGCCGTGCCCGACCCGTGCCACGACGTCAACCTCGACCGCGGCAGCGGCCGCGGCCTGCACTACATGCGTTGCTTCACCGACCGGGTTTCTTTCGTTTTCCCGAGGCAGGGTGGCTCGGTCGTACGGCTTGCGAAGAAGACGCGACCTTAGCGGGGGCGTCGGCCGCGTCCACCGGTTCCGACGCGTCCGCCGGCTGCCACGGCCGCCAGCCCGCGTCGAGCGGCTTGCCGCTTCCGGCCAGGTTCACGTAGATGTTGTAGCCCACGCTGTCCTGGCTGTTCGCCACGACCTCCCCGTCACCGGCGCTGCGGCCGTCGTCGCGCCACTCGAGCTCGAAACGCCAGCCGCGACCGCTGTTACGAAAAACGACTCGATACGATCCAAGCTCGCCGGCGAGCACCTCGCGCAGGATCGCGGTCCACTCGTCCTTGTCGGGCGGTGGCGTGCCTTCCCAGGCGACGATGAACACTGCTTCAATGATACGCGCCGGGGGGCCGCGGCGCGTTGACACCCCGTTCGGCCCTCTGAGAGTATCGCCGTGGAGTCGAGCCGAGAGGCGAGGAGCGAAATGACGACGCCCCGGCGAATGATCGTCGTGGACGACGACCCGAAGGTCCGGATGCTGCTGGAGCGCGCCTTCCGCGCTCCGGAGTTCGAGACGCACGCGTTCCCCACGGGCAAGGCCGCGCTCGAGCGTGTCGAAGAGATCCGGCCGGACTGTATCGTCAGCGACATGCTGATGCCGGACATGGACGGCGAGAGCCTGCTGCGCGCGCTGCGCGCGCTGCCCGGCCTCGAGTCGGTTCCGTTCATCGCGCTCTCCGCGGTGCGCTCCGAGGCGCGGATTCGAGCCATGGTCGGGGCGGGGGCGGACGCGTTCCTGCTGAAGCCGTTTCCGCTGCGCGAGCTCACCGAAAAGGTGCGCTCTCTCGTCGACCGGCCGGTCGCGGCGAACCAGGCGCGCGGGCTGCTCGGGGAGGACATGCAGCCGACGCGCCCGGTGCTTCGCGTGCCGTACACCATGAGCACCATGTCGCTGCGCCGGCGCCTGCGGACACAGGCGCCGCCGCCCGACGTCGAGGTGCCGACCCCGTCGTCGCCGCCGACCTCGCCGACGGCGGAGCCGCTCGCCGCGCGCGCCGAGTCGCGCGTGCTGGAGCCGTCGGCGGTCCGGCTGACGGAAGAGCGGGCGCCGGCGGGGCCCGCGAAAGAGCCCGCGGAAGGGCCGGACGCGACCCAGCCGACGGCAGCCGGCACAGGCGGGCGCACGCCGGTCGTGCGCATGGCCGGCCCCGTGCGCGTGGTGACGTCAGGCCGGGGGGCCACGGCCTCGAGCGGCGAGCCGGCCGCTAGTACGCGGCCGCTCCGGCCGGCGCCGCAGCCGGCGGGGCCGGCCGAGCCGTCCACAGGCGGCGCGCAGCGCACCGAGCTCGGCCCGCGCGAGAAGGGCCTCGGCTTCGGGCGCTTCACGCGCGTCGAGATGCGCGGCCGCTCGTTCGTCGTGCTGACCGAGGCGGCACCGCAGCCGCAGTTCACGTTGACGACCGTGATCACCGAAAAGGGCGTTCCGCTGCGCAAGCTCGAGACCGCGCTGCCGCATCCGCTGGCGCGCGAGGAGGACGCCGACACCGTGCGGCGGCAGCTCGACCTGCAGCACGACGAGGTGCTGCGGCGGATCGAGGACCTCGTGCTCGACGGCGCGCGCCGGCGCGTGCTCTGGTCGGACCAGAGCCGCAGCGTCGACGCCGCGCTCCTGGCGTGGGCCATCTCGTCGGTCGCGCAGCTGGCCGAGGCGGAGGTCGGCACCGAGGAGACCGCGCGCCAGCTGCACCTGACGCGCGAGCGCGCGCTCGTGGCGGAGGATGCGCTGCGCGCCTTCCAGATCACGCCCGCCGCGCGCGTGATCGTGGACGCGAGCCGCGGCCGCGAGCTGCCCCGCCGCGCCGTCCGCGCGCTCGCCGGCTGGTGCTACGACTTCGCGAGCTGCGCGCTCTTGCTGGAGGACGACGAGGTGACCGAGCCGGTGCGCCAGGCGACGCGGCGCCGCGGGGAGGAGCTCGCGCGCATGGGCTTCTACGATCGCCTGCGCCGGCGGTCGAAGGCGTGAGCCAGGCCGACCCGCAGATCCCGCTCTTCGAGCTGCTGCCGGCGTTCGAGGAGGAGACGGGCGTCAGGTTCCGCCCGCGCGCGGTCACGCAGGTCGCGTTCGACGAGCGCTCGCCCCAGGGCGCGAGCCTGCGGCTGCTCGCCAACCGGCTGCGGGCCCTGAGCCGCGACAAGCGGCTGCGGCGGATCGGGGTCGTCGGCTGCGAGCGCGGCGAGGGCACCACCACCGTCGCGCTCGGCCTCGCCCGCGCTCTGGCGCTCGAGCCGGACGAGCGCGTGCTCTATCTCGAGCTCGACCTGAAACGGCCGACGGCAGACCGCGAGCTGGGCCTGCACGCCCCCGCTGTCGGCCTCACGCAGTTCCTGGACGGGCAGAGCGAGGTGCCCGTGCTGCGCCATCCCACGGGCGGCTTCTGGGTCCTGTCGGGCGGCGGGGCGCGGCAGAAGCCGGACCCCCGGGGGGACGACCGGCTGCCGCGGCTGCTGAGCGCCGCCGATCGCGTCTTCGACTTCGTGGTCGGCGACTGCCCGCCGCTCATGCCCGACGGTGAGAGCCTGCTGGTGCAGGATCACTTCGACGGCTTCGTGTTCGTGGTGCGCTCGCGCCACGCCCCGCTCGATACCGTGCGGCGCACGGCCCGGATGCTGCGGCCCGGCATGGTCGTGGGCTTCGTGCTGAACGGGCAGTACGACCTCATCCCGCGCTAGCCGACGCTGCCCTCCAGGCTCACGCCCAGGAGCTTCTGCGCCTCGACCGCGAACTCCATCGGCAGCTCCTTGAACACTTCCTTGCAGAAACCGTTGACGATCATGCTGACCGCGTCCTCGGCCGAGATCCCGCGCGAGCGGAAGTAGAAGAGCTGGTCCTCGCTGATCTTCGAGGTCGAGGCCTCGTGCTCCATCTGCGCGGTCGAGTTCTGCACGTCGATGTAGGGGAAGGTGTGGGCGCCGCACTGGTCGCCGATCAGCAGCGAGTCGCACTGCGAGTAGTTGCGTGCTGACGCAGCACCCTTGCCGATCCGCACCAGGCCGCGGTATGAGTTCTGGCCGCGGCCGGCCGAGATCCCCTTCGAGACGATCGTGCTGCGCGTGCGCTTGCCGATGTGGATCATCTTGGTGCCGGTGTCGGCCTGCTGGCGGTTGTTGGTGACCGCCACCGAGTAGAACTCGCCCACCGAGTCGTCGCCCTGCAGGATGCAGGACGGGTACTTCCAGGTGATCGCCGAGCCCGTCTCGACCTGTGTCCAGGAGATCCGCGAGCGCGCTCCCGCGCACTTGCCGCGCTTGGTGACGAAGTTGTAGATGCCGCCCTTGCCGTCCTTGTCGCCGGGGTACCAGTTCTGCACGGTCGAGTACTTGATGCGCGCGTCCTCGAGCGCCACGAGCTCGACGACCGCGGCGTGGAGCTGGTTCTCGTCGCGCACCGGGGCGGTGCAGCCCTCGAGGTAGCTCACGTAGGCGCCGGCTTCGGCGACGATCAGCGTGCGCTCGAACTGGCCGGTGTTCGAGGCGTTGATCCGGAAGTAGGTGCTGAGCTCCATCGGGCAGCGCACGCCCTTCGGCACGAACACGAACGAGCCGTCTGAGAAGACGGCCGAGTTGAGCGCCGCGTAGAAGTTGTCGGTGGTCGGCACGACGCTGCCGAGGTACTGGCGCACGAGCTCGGGGTGCTCGCGCACGGCCTCCGAGAAGGAGCAGAACACGACGCCGGCTTCCTTGAGCTTCTCCTTGAAGGTCGTCGCGACCGAGACGCTGTCGAACACCGCGTCCACGGCGACGCCCGCCAGCTTGGCCCGCTCGTGCAGCGGCACGCCGAGCTTCTCGTAGGTCTCGAGCAGCTTCGGATCCACCTCGTCGAGGCTCTTCGGGCCGTCCTTCTTCTGCTTCGGCGCCGAGTAGTAGGAGATCGACTGGTAGTCGATCGGCGGGTAGTGGACGTGGGCCCAGGTCGGCTCCTTCATCGTCAGCCAGTGCCTGTAGGCCTTGAGCCGCCACTCGGTGAGCCACTCCGGCTCGCCCTTCTTGGCCGAGATGAAGCGGACGACGTCCTCGCTCAGGCCGGGCGGCAGCGTGTCCTGCTCGATGTCGGTGACGAAGCCGGCCTTGTACTCGCCCTGCGTAAAGGCCTGGAGATCCTGACTGCTCATGACACCTACAGCCTATCAATCACTACGAATTAGTCAAGATTCGCGTTGGGGGTCTGGGGCCGCCATGCAGGGAGGTCTGGGGGGGCGGCATAGGAGCCCCCCCAGGTTGTCCGTTGTCCGTTGCTTGTTTAGAAACGCAATCCTATCGAAGCCACGACCGGAGCCGACCAGCGCCCTTCGCTGTCGTCGATCCCGCCCAGACCGATCAGGTGGTCGAACTCGCCGGGGGGGGTCTGGTAGCGGATGCCCGTGTCGATGCCGAGGTAGAAGTGATCACCCAGGTCGAAGGTGAAGCCGATGTCGAGGCCGAACACCGGGACGGCGCCTTCCTTGCTGAAGGGGACGTTCTGGATCGACACGCCCTGCTCGAGCGCCGAGAACGAGACCAGGATCTCGTCCACGAAGCGCACGCCGACCACCGGGGCGATGTACGACTTGAGCCGCGATTGCGTGGCGAGGTAGTAGCGCAGCCCGATCTCGAAGCCCACCTCTTCGTACTTGCTGACGTCGAAGAACGCGAAGAGGGGCGTGCCCCCCGTGGTCCCCGTGCCCCCCATCCTCCCGGCCTCGACACCCACGCCCTCGGCCTCGTAGAAGGTCGCACGCCCGATCAGCTCCGTTCGTTCGCCGACGCCGTATCCGAGCAGCAGCTGCAGGCGCCAGTCGGGCTCGTAGACGTCGCGGTAGCGCACGGAGTCGATGACCACGGGTCTGTCGAGGAGGAAGCCCACCGAGCTCTTCATCAGGTCGCCCGAGACCTCCGATTGCGTGCCGACCTGCGCCGCGATCGTGAAGCGGCCCGCGATCCCCTGTGCGCCGGCCGCGGCAGGTAGCAGAAGCACGACCGCGGCCGCCACGAGCCAGCAACGAGCCTTCATCGTTCCCCCCTTGCGGCGCCGCCCGACGCGGCGCCGCGCGCGTGCAGAGTGTAGCGCACCGCGGGCCGGATGCGCGCGCCGGTCCTATAGAATCGCGCGGCATGCGCGGAGGGACCACCCTCGTTCGAGCCTGCCTGGTTCTCGCCGCCGCGGGCGCCTCGGCGCTCGCTGCGCGGGGGCAGGGCCCGGCGGCCGGGCGCGAGAGGGTGCTGAAGCAGGTCCGTGTCCCCCACCACTACTACTACCGCGAGATGTACCTGCCGCAGGCCGCGAGCGGCCCGAGCGCGCCAGCCTGGTCGCCGAACGGGCGGGAGCTCGTGGTCTCGCTCGAGGGAGCGCTCTATCGCGTCGATCCCGCGACCGGCGCGGCACGGCAGCTCACGGACGGCCCGGGCTACGACTACCAGCCCGACTGGTCCCCCGACGGCCGCTTCCTCGCCTACGCCTGCTACAGGGACGACGCGCTCGAGCTGCGGATGCTCGAGCTCGCGAGCGGGAACAGCTGGCCGCTCACGACGAACGGGGCGGTCAACCTCGACCCGCGCTTCTCCCCGGACGGCACGCGGATCGCGTTCGTCTCGACGGCGTTCGAGCGGCGCTTTCACGTGTTCGCGCTCGACATCGAGGACGGCCGGCCGGGCGCGCAAACGCGCCTCAGCGAGGATCGCGACTCCGGCCTGCCGCGCTACTACTACTCGCGCTTCGACCAGTACCTGTCGCCGAGCTGGTCGCCCGACGGGCGCGAGCTCGTCGTCGTCTCGAACCGGGGCCGCACGTCCGGCAGCGGGGGACTCTTCCGCATGCGCGCCGAGCCGGGGGCGCCGCTCGTCCCGGTCCACGACGAGGAGACGACCTGGAAGGCTCGGCCCGACTGGGCGCGCGACGGCCGGCGCGTGGTCTTCGCCTCCTATCGCGGCCGCCAGTGGCACCAGCTCCACCTGGTTTCGGCCGACGGCGGCGACGCATTCCCCCTCACGTACGGCGAGTTCGACGCGACGGCGCCGCGCTTCTCGCCGGACGGCACGCGCATCGCCTACGTGTCGAACGAGGGCGGCGCGCCGTCGCTGTGGACGATCGACCTGCCGGGAGGCGAGCGCCGCGAGCTGGCGATCCGCGAGCGCCGCCGCCTCGGGGCGACCGGCCGGCTGCTGGTGGACGTGACCGAGGGCGGCCGCTACGTCCCGGCGCGCCTCTCGGTCACGACGGCGGACGGGCGCAGCTTCGTTCCCGAGGGCGCGTGGCGCCACGCCGACGACTACTTCGACCGCGCCGAGCGCCGCATCGAGCACGGCTACTTCCACTCGAGCGGCGCCGCCGAGCTCGTGGTGCCTGCCGGCACGATCACGCTCGAGGTCACGCGCGGCCTCGAGTACCGGCCGGTGCGCCGCACGCTCGACGTCCCGGCCGGCGGCACGCGCAGCGAAGGCATCGCACTCGAGCGGATCGCCGACTGGCCGGCGCGCGGCTGGTGGAGCGGCGACCTGCACGTCCACATGAACTACGGGGGCGCCTACCGCGCGACGCCCGAGACGCTGCGCGCCATGGCGGAGGCCGAGGACCTGCACGTGGCCTTCAACCTGATCGTCAACAAGGAAGAGCGGATCCCGGACATCGCGTGGTTCACGGGCCGGACGGACCCGCGCTCGACGAGCCGCACGCTGCTGCGCCACGACCAGGAGTTCCACACCAGCTGGTGGGGGCACCTGTCGCTGCTGGGTTTGCGCAGCCACGTGCTCCTGCCCGACTACGCCGGCTACGCGGGCACGGCGGCCTGGAGCCTTCACCCGACGAACGCGCGCGTGGCCGACCTCGCCCGCGCCCAGGGCGCGCTCGTCGGGTACGTGCACCCGTTCGACAACGCGCCCGACCCCTCGCGCGCGGGCGAGGTGAGCGGGTACCCGCTGCCGGGCTTCGAGCCGGGCGACCCGATCGGCCTCCCGATCGACGTGGCGCTCGGCAAGGTCGACTTCTACGAGGCGGTCGGGCTGAGCGACCACCGCGCGACCAACGCTCTCTGGTACCGGCTGCTGAACTGCGGCTTCCGGCTCCCGGCGGGCGCCGGCACCGACGCGATGACGAACTTCGCGTCGCTCCGGGGCCCGGTGGGCATGAACCGCGTCTTCGTGAAGACCGGCGGTCCGCTCGACGAAGCCGCGTTCCTCGCCGGGCTCAAGGCCGGTCGCAGCATGGCGACCAACGGCCCGCTCGTCGAGCTCGCGCTGCGGCCTCGCGGCTCGAGCGGGCCGTGGAGCGAGCCCGGCGACGAGCTCGCGCTCGCCGCGGGCCGTCACGCGCTCGAGGCGAAGGTGACGCTGCGCTCGATCGTGCCGGTCGACAGGCTGGAGATCGTCCGCAACGGCGAGGTTGCGGCCGCGATCCCGCTCGCGGGCGACCGCAGCTCGGCGGACGCGACCGTCAGCCTGCCCGCCTCCGGTCCGGCCTGGTACGTGCTCCGCGCGCACGCCGACCGCTCGCGCCACCCGGTGCTCGACTTCTATCCGTTCGGCACCACCAGCCCCGTCTACGTGAGCGCTGCGGGGGTTGGCGTGCGCTCGGCTGCCGACGCGGCCTACTTCACGGCCTGGATCGACCGCGTGGCAGCCGCCGCCGAGGCGCACCCGGGCTGGAACACGGCCGCTGAGAAACAGGAGGCGCTAGCCCTGCTGGCGAGGGCCCGCGCCGTCTACGCGGAGCGGGCTCAGTAGAGCACCTTCTCCTCACCCTGCTCGGCGACGAGGCGCTCGGCGATCGCGAGGATCTTGTCGCGCCGCTTGAGCATCGTGTCGATCTGGCGGCCGTTGAGCCAGCGGCCGAGCTTCTCGAAGAGCAGCGCGCGGTCGAGCGTCCGCAGCCGCTCGAGCGCCGCGCGCGAGAAGCGCTCGAGCTCCTTCTCCGAGCGCAGGTCGGAGTAGGGCGCGAACGCGCGCGAGAAGTCGACGGCGTAGACGCGGAAGGTCGGGTCGAACAGCACGTTGCGGATGTTGCGCGCGTCGGTGTTGAAGGTGAGCTGGTGCAGCAGCCGGACGCCGTACATCTGGCGGTTCCAGGCCTCGATGTCGGGCGGGTTGATCCGCTCCTGCTTGCGGTCGGCCTCGGTCTTGGCCTTCTCGACCCAGAGCTGGAGCGAGCCGGTGACGTGGTCGAAGGTGCGCTCCACCGTCGGCGGCACGAGCCCGGTGCCCACCAGCTTGTCGAGCTCGTAGGAGGCCACCTCGTGCTTCCAGGAGTCGGAGAAGTCCACGATGAAGCCGCCGCCCTGGAAGTTGGTGACGCCCGGCTTGCTCTCGTCGATCGTCTTCCAGAGCGCCCGCGCCTTGCGAGTGCCGTCCGTGAGCGAGTAGCGATGCGAGCGCGTGATACCGACGCTCAGCGACTTCTTGTCCGTGACGCGCGCCTCGCGCAGGAACGCCTCGGCCGCCTCCCCGGACAGCGGCAGCCCGTAGGGCTCGTCGGGCTGCGCGAGCGAGCACGGCAGCCACACCAGCGCGGCGACGGCCAGGCGACGGCGCATGGAACGGGAGTCTACTGCCACTCTCGCAGGTTGTGGATCCAGATCTCAGAAAGATCGTCCAACGGCTGGACGCGACAACGGGACGACAGTCCATAAGCCTCGGCAACAAGGCCTGGAGTGGCCTGGCATGCGCTCTGCATTACCGGGTACGTCGGACCTGCCGCGTCCGCCTTTACCCCTTCCCCAAACTGGCGGGCGCGGCAGCCGACACTTCTTCCCCTCCGATTGGCCTCGCGGCGTTTGGCGTGCTGTACTCGCGCACGTGAGCGCTCACGTTCCGACTCGCGCCGTCGCGCTGCTGTGGCTCGCGGCCGCGAGCGCCGCGGCCCAGGACCTGCCGCTCGTCACCGAGACGGCGCTTACGGCGAAGGCCGGCACGTTGACGTTCGAGACCGGAATCGAGGCGATCGCCGACGAGCCGAGCTTCGTCACCGGACAGGAGCGCAACCGCTGGGACGGCCCGCTGCTGCGGGTCGTCTACTCCCCCGCCGGTAGCGTCGAGCTCGACCTCGAGTGGGTGGTGCGCGTCGGCGTGTGGAACGAGGCCGGCCGCGAGGTTCAGGCCTCCGACTGGGGCGACGTCTCGCTGCGCGCGAAGTGGCGGATCCTCGACGGCGGCGCGCGCCGGCCCACGATCGGCGCGCGCTTCGGAGTCACGCTGCCCCAGACCGAGTACGAGGACGAGCAGTTCCGACCGCTCGGCCTCGGCCCCAACACGATGCGCGCGTTCGCGCAGGCGCTGCTGACGCAGCCCCTGGGACCCGTCCGCCTCGACGCGAACGCGGGGCTGCTGCTCTTCGACGAGGTGCTCCGGCCGCACGAGCAGCGCGACTTCTTCGCATTCGGCCTGGCGCTCGAGTGGACGGCGCGCCCCGGACTCGCGGTCGCGGGCGAGCTGGCCGGCCGGCTCGGCGACGGCCACCCGGGAGCCGAGCAGCGTGCGGAAGCGCGGCTGGGAGTGCGAGCGGGCCGGGGGCGGCTGCGCGGCGACGCCGCCCTGCGGCGCGGCTTGTGCGCCGCCGACGGCGACTGGGGCGCGCTTCTCGGCCTGACCTGGACCCTGCGCTCCGGCGGATAAGCGCGCTCATATCCTGCTACTCTTATGCCCCGGGGGGACCGCCCTCGAAGCGGCGGGGTGATGACGAACGAGACCGGAGCCGCGAAAGCGCGCTGCGTCCACTGCCGGGAAGAGATCTCGGTAGCCGACCGCTACGCCCACGGCGACCACATCAAGTGCGGCGTGTGCGGGACCAAGCACAAGGTGGTGCGCGGCGACCGGCTGCGGCTCGTGATCGCGGACGTGGGTCCGCTGCGCGACTCGCTCGCGCAGAACGAGAAGCTGGTGGAGCGGCTCGAGGCCGAGCTGGCCCACGCCCGCGCCAGCTTCGGGATCGGCGCCAACGGCATCGGGATCGGGCTGATCTACGCGCTCTACCAGGTCGGCGTGAACAGCGCCCCCATCAGTCAGGGCCTGGCGCTGACCTCGCTCGGCGTCGCCCTGGTCTCCGGCCTGCTGCTGGAGGCGGCCAACTGGTCCTTCCTGGCGAAGCGCAACGCGCTCATGCGCATCGGACAGGAGCTCGACGAGGCGCGCGCCGAAGGCCAGAAGCTGCGCCAGCTGATCCGCGAGGCGAGCAAAGTTTAGTCTGGGGGGTGCTGCGTCGCACCCCCCAGACCCCCCTCCGCTACGCGGGAGTGAATCCCGCTTCGCTCCGAGTCGGTTGCTACCAGCGCCGCTTCGCCCTGCCAGCCCTTTGCGCTAGGCGGGAGTGAATCCGGCTCTGCTCCGAGTCCGTTGCGGACCGAGGGTGCTGC
Organism: Vicinamibacteria bacterium; assembly: GCA_036559805.1. Lineage (GTDB taxonomy): Bacteria > Acidobacteriota > Vicinamibacteria > Fen-336 > Fen-336 > DATBSL01. The sequence goes on along the minus strand of DATBSL010000229.1, from coordinate 15,475 downwards.
GTCGCACCCCGGCTACTCGATCAGCCCGCCGTCCAGGAGCACCGTGACCGTCCGGTAGATCAAGTAGGTCGAGCGCGGCAGGTCGCGCTGGAGGTCGGCGAGGCTCGCGCCCTTCTTGAGGCGCGACCACACCGCGGCCGCGAGCTCGATCGACTCGGGCTCGTTCCAGGCGAGCTGCGTGGCTTTCTGGCGAAAGACGCGGTCCGCGTTCGGCAGCCGCTCCCGGAGCATCGGCAGCTCGTCGGACATCCGCACCGACTCCATCAGCAGCGAGATCGCCGGCATCGAGATCTCGTTCTGCACCTCGCCCTCGCGCACCTCGCGGCCGGTGAACGAGAACTCGCCTTCGACCGGGCTCTGGAACAGCTGGAAGACCGCGTCGTCGCCCGCGAGCTGGCGGTAGCGCGCCCGCGCGATGTTGCCGTGGTAGAAGAAGATCTCCGCGAGCTTGTGCTTGTCGTGGGTGACCACGAGCGCGCCCGTCTGGTGCGAGCCGATCAGCGTCTGGATCACGGTCGCGAGGTCGAAGTAGCGCAGGTTGCCCTGCAGCTGCTTGCCGGAGGCGCGCGGGGCCTTGAGCGTCATGGTCTCGAGCCGCCGCGCGAGCACCACGCTCAGGTTGCGCGAGAACACCGGCAGCACGTCCATCAGGTCGAGGAACACGGCCTTCTCGACGGCGAAGAGCACCGCGTGCTCCGGCGACCTCACTGTCGCGCTGCGCGGCGAGCCGGTGAGGAGCGCGAGCTCGCCGATCACCTCGCCGGTGCCGAGGTAGGCGACCACGGCCGGCTCGGACCCGTCGCTGGGGTTGGCCACGACCTCGAGCACCCCGCTCTGGACGACGAAGAGCCGGTCGCCCTCCTCCCCCTGACGGAACACCACGGCCCCCGGGCCGAACTCGAGGAGCTGGCCCTGGGCCAGGACAGCCCGGATGACCTCGCCCGACTGGTTTTCGAACAGCTCCGAATTCCGGAGGAAGGCGGGATCGATCGGCTCGTCCATGGTGGGCGATCCGGATTATAGCCCCCGCGCGGCGTGCCGCGGCGCCCCCTAAACCTGTGCTAGCATTGGACAAAACTCAGGGCGTGCTTCCGCCAGTGGGGACGGGGTGTCGTGGCTAAGTCTCTGAACCTCAAGCTCTTGTCGCAGTACGACCGCGGCATGACATAGGCCGGGGTGCTCTCGCTCACTCCGCTGACCATGGCCTCGCGACAAGGAGCCCCGGACATGCCGGTTTCGACGCTCGGATCGATCTCACCGCTGGAAGTTCACGCCGTGCTCGCGCGCCACCTGCTCGCGGACGGCTACGACTTCGTGCTCGATTTCGAGCGCAGCCACGGCGCGTGGCTCCACGACGCGAAGAGCGGCCGCGAGTTCCTCGACTTCTGCATGTTCTTCGCGTCGAACCCGGTCGGCTACAACCACCCCAAGCTGCGCGACCCCGAGTTCCTCGAGGTGCTGCACCGGGTGGCGCCGCTCAAGCCGTCGCTGCCCGACTTCTACTCGGTCGAGTACGCGAGCTTCGTCGAGACGTTCGGACGCCTCGCGATGCCCGAGCACATGCGCTACGCCTTCTTCGTCGAGGGCGGGGCGCTCGGCGTCGAGAACGCGATCAAGGCCGCGTTCGACTGGAAGGTGCGGCGCAACCAGGCGAAGGGGATCCCCGGCGAGAAGGGCCAGCAGGTGATCCACTTCCGCCAGGCTTTCCACGGCCGCTCGGGCTACACGCTGTCGCTCACGAACACCGACCCGCGCAAGACCGACTACTTCCCCAAGTTCCCGTGGCCGCGGATCGACAATCCCGGCCTGCGCTTCCCCGTCACGCCCGAGGTCGAGCGCGACACGGCGGAAGCCGAGACCCGCGCGCTCGACGCGATCGAACGCGCGTTCGCGGAGAACACCGACGACATCGCGGCGATCATCATCGAGCCGATCCAGGCCGAGGGCGGCGACGTGCACTTCCGGCCCGACTTCCTGCGCGCGCTCGAGACGAAGGCGCGCGAGCACGACGTCTTCTTCATCCTCGACGAGGTGCAGACGGGCGTCGGCATCACGGGCAAGATGTGGGCCCACGAGCACTGGGGCCTGCGGCCCGACGCGGTCGCGTTCGGCAAGAAGCTGCAGGTGGGCGGCTGCATGGTCGGCCCGCGCGTGGACGAGGCGCCCGACAACGTCTTCAAGCTCTCCTCGCGCATCAACTCGACCTGGGGCGGCAACCTCACCGACATGGTGCGCTCGGCGCGAATGCTCGAAATCCTCGTCGAGGACGGCCTCGTCGAGAACGCGCGCGCGATGGGCGAGCGGCTGCTCGCCGGCCTCATAGCACTCGCTGGCGAGACGGGCGGCAAGGCCACGAACGCGCGCGGGCTCGGCCTGATGCTCGCCCTCGACCTCGAGACGCCCGAGCTGCGCGAGCGCGCCCTCGAGCGGACGCAGGCGAACGGCCTGCTGCTGCTGCCGTGCGGCGCGCGCTCGATTCGCCTCCGCCCACCCCTCAACCTCGCCGCCGCCGAGGCGGACACGGCACTCGAGCTCGTGCGCAAGAGCCTTAAGGAGCTATAGATGATCGAGCGCGAAGCGACGGTCAAGATCAGCAGCGATCTGCTCGGGAACCTCCTGGGCGGGGCCAAGGTCGCGAGCGGCCGTCTGGTGCGGATCGCCGACGAGGGTTACTACGAGGTGATGCTGACGCTGCAGGGCGGCAGCTACACGACGCTCCTGCCGATCGCCTGCACGGTGATCATCGCGACCCAGCCCGAGTCTTCGGTCGCGTCGATCGAAGTCGAGCGCTAACCAAAGGCGCGGGCGACGACAGCGATGGCGCGCACGATCAAGGTCGCGATCGCCGGGCTCGGGCCCGTAGGCCAGGCCGTGGCCCGCGCGGTGCTCCAGGTCCCGGGGCTGAAGCTGGTGGCGGCGGCCGACCCCTCGCCGCTCCACGCGGGGCGCGACGTGGGAGTCGTGCTGGGCCTGCCGCGCAAGCTGAAGGTGAAGGTCGAGGGGCGGCCCGAGCGCTTCTTCAAGAAGGTGCGCGCCGACGTGGCCTTCGTCTGCACCTCGTCCCAGCTCAAGGAGACGAAGCCGCAGGTGGCGGCGCTCCTCGGCCACCGCATCAACGTGCTCACCACCTGCGAGGAGCTCGTCCACCCGATCCCTTCGCGCGCCGCGGTGTTCAAGGAGCTGGACAGGCTCGCGAAGCGCAAGAAGGTGTCGCTGCTCGCGACGGGCGTCAACCCGGGCTTCGCGATGGACGCGCTGGCGCTCGCGCTCACCGCCCCCTGCGCGCGCGTGCGCCGCGTCTCCGTGACGCGCGTCGTGGACGCGGCGGCGCGCAAGCTCGCGCTGCAGCGCCGCGTCGGCGCCGGCCTCAACCTCGGCCAGTTCCGGCGCGCGGTGACCGAGGGCACCGTGAGGCACGTCGGGCTCGTCGAGTCGGCGCACCTGATCGCGGCGGCGCTCGGCTGGAAGCTCGACCGCGTGGACGAGACGCTCGAGCCCGCGATCGCGCCGCGCGACCTCGACACGCAGGAGCTGCGCATACCGGCCGGGGCCGCGGCGGGGATCCGCCAGTCGGTGCGCGCCTACCGCTCGGGCGAGCTCGCGATCAGTCTCGACCTGCAGGTCTACGTCGGCGCCGAGTCGCCGCGCGACCACATCCTGGTGGACGGCGACCCCTCCGTGGACACGACGATCACAGGCGGCGTCAACGGGGAGATCGCGACCGCGGCGATGCTGCTCAACAGCCTGCCGCGGCTGCTGGCCGCGCCGGCCGGCTTCGTCAGCGTGCGCGACCTGCCGCTCGTCCACGCCCTCAACCCGCACGCGCTCGCGTCTCTGCTTCCGCGAAAGCGCTGAACGTGGGCACGCCGGCAGCAGGCGGGATGAACGGCGAGATCGCCGAAGGCGTCCTGCCCGATCTGCTGCGCAGCCTCTACGTCGAGCGGCGCAGCGGCATGCTGCGGCTGGTGCGCGGCGAGGAGGAGCAGAGCCTGCGCTTCCACGGCGGCCACATCGTCAACGCGCAAACCAGCATCAAGACGGAACGGCTGGGCGAGATGCTGGTGCGGCGCGGGCTGCTGAGCGCCCCGGACCTCGTGCGTTCGACCGAGATCGTGATGCGGGAGAAGCGGCGGCTCGGCGCGGTGCTCGCGGAGCTGGGCCTGCTGGACAGTAACGGGCTCGAGGACGCGATCGCGTTCCACGTCCACGAGATGCTGGCGCGGCTCTTCGCGTGGCCCGACGGGCGCTTCAGCTTCGAGGACGAGCCCGAGGAGACCTCGCGGGAGGAGGTGACGCTCAAGCTCTCGACGGGCGAGCTGATCCTCGAGGCGGTGCGCGCGGTCAAGGACCCGGACGTCGTGCGCTACGCCCTCGGCGACATCGACGGTGTCCTGGCGCTGTCGAGCGACCCGCTGCTGCGGTTCCAGAAGCTGACGCTGTCGCCCGCCGACGGCTTCGTGCTGTCCCGCATCGACGGAGTCGCGAGCGCGCGCGAGATCCTGCAGATGATCCCGCTGCCGGCGGAGGAGACTCAGAAGAGTCTGTTCGGGCTGCTCTCGACGGGCGTGATCGCGTACACGGGCGAGAAACGCCGCAAGCGCGAGCCGCCTGCGCCGGCGCCCGCGGCTGCCGATCCCGTGCCGGTGCCGCCTGCACCGGCCGCGCCGGCCCCTCCCACGCCGCCGGCTCCGGCTGCGCCGCCGCCACCCGCGCCGTCACCGGCGGCTGCCACCGTGGCGGCTGCCCCGCCCCCAGCGGCCGCCTCGGCCGCGGCCCCCCCCGCCGCCCCACTCGATCAGAAGGCGGACGAGCGCCGGCGCGAGATCGACGAGGCGTGGGAGGGCCTGGCCACGCGCAACCACTTCGAGGTGCTCGGGCTGCAGCGCGCGGTCAGCGAGGCCGAGGTGAAGGACGCCTACTTCCGCCTCGCCAAGCGCTTCCACCCGGACGTGCACCACGGCGCGACACTCGGCGATCTGCGGGACAAGCTCGAGGCGGTCTTCATCAGGCTGGGCCAGGCCTACGACACGCTTCGCGACCCGAAGAAGCGGGCCGACTACGAGGAACGGCTCGGCCGCGCGAGGCCGCGCCCGCCGCAGGGCAACGCTTTGGGCCAGGCGCCGGGCGCCGAGGCGGCGGCGGCCGACGCGCCACCGCCGCGCGACCTCGAGGAGGAGGCGCGCGGCGCCGAGGAGACGCTGCACCGGGCGGCGAAGCTGCTCGAGCGGGCGAAGGCCGTGGAGCAGGAGAAGCCGAACGAACCCGAGCACCAGCGGCTCACCTACGACGCGATCCAGTTGCTCGAGCCCACGCTGGTGCTGCTCAAGGGCAAGCAGCGCTTGCGCGCCCAGGTGCTGCTCGCCCGCGGCTACATCAAGAACCCCAAGTGGCAGAAGCGTGCCGAGGAGATGCTGCTGGACGCGAGCCGCGAGCACCCCAAGAGCACCGAGCCCTGGGCGCTGCTCGGCTCGATCTACGCCGCGCGCGGGCTGAAGGCGCGGGCGATCAGCAACTACAGGAAGGCGCTCGAGCTGAATCCCGACCACGAGGAGGCCTTCCGCTACCTCGCGGCGAACGCGATCCCCGACACCGCTGCGCCGGAGGACGAGGGTGGAAGCGGCCTCCTGGGCCGCTTCTTCAAGAAGGGCTGATGCGGCGGCTCTCTGCCGTGATCGCGCTCGTGCTCGTCGCGGCGTTCGCGAGCGCGGACATGGTGGTGCTCACGAACGGCGACCGCGTCACCGGGAAGGTCGTCGGCAGCGTCGCGAGGCGCGTCCGGCTGCAGACGCCGTACGGCGTGCTGGTGATCCCCGCCGAGAAGGTCGACCGGATCGAGCGCGACGACGGGACCGAGCAAGTGCTGCGCCCGGCGCCCGCGCCCACGCCGCCCGCGCCCGCGCCGACTCCGCCGGGCCTGCTGCTCGTGGTGAGCGGGGCGAGCTTCTGGCACGCCTGGGACCCGAAGGCCGCTCCCGAGGACCCGAGCCTGCGGCTCGAGATCCGCGTCGACGACTCGGTCGTCGCGAGCTACACCGACGTCAACCTCGACCCCGAGGACCTGCCGAAGGCGATCGTGAACTCGTTCGTCTTCTCGCCCGAGCGGCTGTTCGTGAGCAGCGGCGAGGGGGTCAGCGCCGCCCCACCTTCGCTCGTCGAGTCCGAGATCCGGCTCGAGATCCGGCTTCCGCCCCGGATCGCCGGCCTCCGTCAGCTGCGGATCGCCTACCAGCTGAACGACGCGGGCTCCGCCGCGCCGCGCTGGCGCGACGTGGTGGTCGCCGACCTGGCCGTGACGCTCGAGGCCGGCCAGCGTGCGAACGTTCGCGTGCAGCAGGACCGCGGCACGATGGAGTACGGTCGAAAGGGGCTGCGCGCCCTCGGCCAGATGCGCGGCGTCGACACGTTTCGCGCGACGCTCGAAGCCCAGCCGGCTTCTTGACACCCCAGGGCGAGCGCCCTAGTCTCGATTCATGGACCTGGGCGCGGCGGCCGAGCTCGTTCCCGCGCTCGCGATGGCGATTGCGCTCGCGTCGGCGGCGGGCCTGCGCGCCTGGCTGCCGCTGCTCGCGGCCGGCGGCCTCGCGCGGCTCGGCGTCCTCAGCCTGGGACCCTCGTTCCAGTTCCTCGCCTCCGACAAGGCGCTCGTGATCTTCGGCGTGGCGACGGCGATCGAGGTGATCGGCGACAAGATCCCGGCGGTGGACCACGCGCTCGACGTGATCGGCACGCCGCTGCGGCCGATCGCCGGCGCGGTGCTCGCGGCTTCGGTGCTCGGCACCGTCGCCGACCCGCTGCTCGCGGCCGTGCTCGGCATCGCCGTGGGCGCGCCTTCGGCGCTCGTGCCGCACGTCGCCAAGTCCGCGCTGCGCGCGGCCTCGTCGGCGGCCACCGGCGGGCTCGCGAATCCGGCGCTGAGCTTCGTCGAGGATGCGATCGCCGTGGTGCTGCTGATCCTGGCCGTGCTCGTCCCGCTGGTCGTCGTGGCGCTCGTCGGCCTGACGCTCTTCCTCGCCACCCGCTGGCTGCGCCGTCGCCGCGCCCTGGCGCCCGCGTGACCCGGCCCGGGCTCGCCGCGTTCTGTCTCGGCGCCGCCGCCCTGCTGCTGCCCGCGGAGGCGCAGGAGCCGAAGCCTCCCGCGCAGGCGCCGAAGCCCTTCACGCTCGAGGTCGACATCGACGTCGTGTCGGTGACCGCGGTGGTCTTCGACAAGGCCGGCAAGCCCGTGCGCGGCCTCGGCACGAAGGACGTCGAGCTCATGGAGAACGGCGTCAAGCAGGAGGTCTCCTACTTCCGCGAGGCCTCGAGCCTCGGCGACCCGTCGGAGCGCGTGCCGCTCTCGGTGGTGCTGGTGCTCGACACGAGCGGCAGCATGGCGCAGAACCTGCGCTTCCTGCAGGAAGCGGTGCTGAACTTCGTCTACAAGCTCGAGGAGGTGGACAGCGCGCTCGTCGTCAGCTTCAACGAGAGCGTGAAGGGCAGCGCCGAGTTCACCGACGACACCGACCGGCTCGAGCGCTTCGTCGAGGGGCTGCAGGCCTGGGGCGGCACGAGCCTCTACGACGCCATCCAGTACTCGCTCGGACGGATCAAGGACGCTCCCGGCCGCAAGGCGCTGATCATCTTCTCGGACGGCGCCGACACCACGAGCCAGCTCCAGGACAAGGACGTCGTCGAGTACGCGCGCGCCGTCGAGGCGACCGTCTACAGCATCGGCTTCAAGGGCTCCGGCTTCATGGCCTCGAGCCCGCGCGGCTTCCTGCGCAAGATCGCGACCGAGACGGGCGGCCAGTTCTTCGCGCCCGACAAGGTCAGCGAGCTGATCAAGGTCTTCAACGAGATCTCGAACGAGCTCAAGAACCACTACCTGCTCGCCTACACCCCGACGCGCGACCCCGACGGGAGCTGGCGCGAGATCACGCTCAAGGTCAACCGCTCCGACGCGGAGGTCCGCGTCCGCAAGGGCTACTTCGCCGTGAAGCGCCGCCGCACCGCGAACCGCTAGCGGGCATGCCCGGCGCGCGCCCCGGCAGCGGACAGACGGCGCTGGTGACGGGCGCCTCGGGTGGGATCGGCGTCGACCTCGCCGCCTGCTTCGCGAAGGGCGGCTACGACCTCGTCCTCACCGCGCGCTCCGAAGCCGCGCTACAGGACGTCGCCGTGCGGCTCGCCCGCGAGCACGCGGTCACGGCGACGCCGATCGCCGGCGACCTGGCCGAGGGCGCAGGCGCGCAAAGGCTCGCCGACGCCGTCGCGGCGCGCGGCCTGAGCGTCGACGTGCTGGTGAACAACGCCGGCTACGGCCACGCGGGCGCCTTCACCTCGAGCGACCGCGCGACCCAGGTGGGCATGGTCGACCTGAACGTCCGCGCGCTCGTCGAGCTGACGCACCTCTATTGGGACGGCATGCTGAAGCGCCAGCGCGGCGGCGTGCTGAACGTCGCCTCGACGGCGGCGTTCCAGCCCGGGCCGCTGATGGCCGTCTACTACGCGTCCAAGGCGTTCGTGTTGTCGTTCTCGGAGGCGCTCTGGGAAGAGGCGCGCGGCACCGGCGTCAAGGTCTCCTGCCTGTGCCCGGGACCCACGGTCAGCGGCTTCCGCGCCCGCGCCGGCACCGGCCGGACGAAGCTCGCGGCGGCGGCGCGGTCGATGCCTTCGCTGCCCGTCGCCGAGGCCGGCTACCGCGGCTTCCTGGACGACCAGCGCGTCGTCGTCACCGGCGCGCGCAACAAGCTCCTCGCCCAGCTCGCGCCGGTCATGCCACGACGAACCGTGCTCCGGATGGTCCGCGCCCTCCAAAGCCCGCGGTAGAGCCCAGCGGGGGGCCGCGGGGATGTAGGCCCTCCGTTTGGAAGAACTCGTCGACGCCAGCGCGGCGGATTCCGTCACTGCGGGCATCGCTGGGCCGAGGCTTTCGGCGCTCCGGGGGTAGCTGGGTTCGAGTGGCTCGAGCTCCGTCTGCTGGGGCTCAGGCTGGCTTCGCAGGACTGGCGGATTCGCGCGCGAGGGCGCGTGGGTGGATTCGTGCGTGGGTGGATTCGTGCGTAGGCGGATTCGCGCACAGGCGGCATTCGCGCGCTGACAACCGGTGTGCAATTGGATTCAGGCGCAAGGAAGGTTGCAGTCCCGGATCTCGGTTCCAGCACGTTTCTCCATGACCGATGCAACTTTCTTTCAGCCACCCCTTGACAACTTTCAGGAGCGACTTTGCGCGCGCCAAGCGGCGCTCGCGTGAAGCCCCGTGTCACGCACCTGCGCGCTCCACGCGCGGCGCAATCGCGCAGCGATCCGCGCGCGACGACTGGCGCGCGTTGGTGCAGCCGTTCGTCCTCCTGCGAAGCGCGGAAACCCCTGCCTATATTGTTTTCATGCACTCCGAACTCGCGCTCCATTCCATCCCCGACGACGAGCTGCTCCGCCGCCTTCACGAGCTCGCAGCCCAATCTCGACGCGTCGAAGCCGACCTCGTCGCCCACATCGGCGAGGTCGACGAGCGAAAGCTCTACGCCCGGTGCGCCTTCCCCTCGATGTTCGTCTACTGCATGCAGGCGCTCCACCTCTCCGAGGCCGAGGCCTATAGGCGCATCACCGTCGCCCGTGCCGCCAGGAAGCACGCGGTGCTGCTCGCGATGCTCCGCGACGGCCGGATCCACATGAGCGGCATGGCCCTGCTGGTTCCCGTGCTGACCGCGGAGAACCGCGACGCGGTGCTCGAGCGGGCGACTCACAAGTCCAAGCGCCAGATCGAGCAGCTAGTCGCCGAGCTTGCGCCAAAGCCGGATGTTCCCTCCGTGATGCGAAAGCTTCCGGTGCCATCGCCGGGAGCCGCCAACGGTGGGAATCAGGGTTTCGGCCGGGCTCCTGAGCTCGTCCCGGGAACGGTGAGTGCGCGGGATATGGCGCCTGCAGCGCCGCAGTGGCAGGGCCAGGGCACTATTTCAGTGGATCGCGCACCGGAGGGCCGTGAACTCGTCCCCGGAGCCGATGCCATCTCGGCCATTGAACTCGTCATGGGAGCCGGTGCCGTCTCGAAGGCCCTTGAACTCGTCCCGGGAACCGTTGCTGCACCGAGGGCGTCTGAGCTCGTCTTGGGATCCGTTGCCGCTGCGCCGCAACTCGCCCCGGAAACAGTTGCCGCTTCGAGGGCGCCTCAACTCCTCCCGGGAACAGTCGCCGCGTCGAGGGCACCTGAACTCGTCCCGGGAACAGCTGGTTCCTCGGCTTCTGCGGCGTCACGCCGGGCGGTCGTCGAGCCGCTCTCGCCTGGGCGCTACAAGGTCCAGTTCACCGCCAGCGCCGAGCTTCACGACCAGCTCGAGCGGCTCGCGGCCCTCATGCGCTCCGAAGTCCCCGACGGCGACATCGCCGCGATCATTGGGCGGGCCGTCGCCGAGAAGCTCGAAAGGCTCGAGGCCAGGCGCTTCGCCAAGACAGCCGCTCCGCGCAAGGCCACTCCCCGCAAGGAGGTCTCGCACGGCGACAGCTCCAGGCCATCGCGCTACATCCCCGCAGCTGTGCGCCGCGCCGTGCGCGCACGCGATGGAGACCGCTGCCGCTTCGTCGACGAGCAGGGCCGACGCTGCCCCGAGCGGCAGAGGCTCGAGTTTCATCACCGCCACCCCTACGGCATGGGCGGAGATCACAGCCCCGAGAACATCAGCCTGTTGTGCCCAGCCCACAACCTTTACCTCGCCGAACTCGACTACGGAAAGGCCCCGATCCAGAAGCGCCTGCTCTCACACGAGGGAATATCCCGGGCTCCCGCGAGCGCATGACGGCATCGCCACGGCCAGCACGGGTCGAAGCCCCACCGGTTTCATCGTGCTGGTTTCCTGCCGAAGAGGACGGCTCAGGGAAGCCGACATCTACCCTGGCCGTCTCCCCCCTTCCATGAAAGTCGTGAGGATTCAAGGGCGGAGGGCCGTTCTCCCCCTTCCATGACGATCTCGAGGAGTAACGCGTGGAGGGCCGCTCTCCCCCCCCTTCCATGACGATCTTGAGGAGTAACAGGCGGAGGGCCGTCTCCCCCTTCCGTGACGATCTTGAGGAGTAACGGGCGGCGGGCCGTCCCCCCCTTCCATGAACGACCTTGAGGAGAAACGTCAGAGACCCTCGGAGCAACGGCCAGCTTGACTTGTGGGAATATGAGTCTTAAGACACCTTTCAAAGCACTCCCCGGCCGAAGCGTTCGGCCATCCCTCCGAGGAGGCACCATGACTTGCCGCTCCCGCGCTCTCACCGCGTCGCTTTCGCTCGCCGTTCTCGCGGCCGGCGCACCGCTCTATTCCCAGACGGCGGAGGGACGCCTAGCCGGCGTTGTCCGCGACGCGACCGGCGCCACGGTACCGGGCGCGACGATAACGGCCGCCAACCAGGCGACCGGCGCCACCAAGGCCGCCAGCGCGGCCGCCGACGGCAGCTATGCGCTCAGCCTGGCGCCGGGCACCTACACGCTCACCGTCACGCGCACGAGCTTTGCCCGGCAGGTCCGCAAGGAAGTGAAGGTCGAGCCGGGCGCGACGCAGACGGCCGACTTCGCCCTCGAAGCCTCGGTCTCGGAGGAGATCACCGTCACCGCGCTCAAGCGCGAGTCGACGATCCAGGAGGTGCCGTTCTCGATCGCCGCGCCCACGGAGCGCGAGCTGCAGAAGCGGGGCGTCACGGACCTCGAGGGCGTGGCCGCGAACGTGGCCGGCTTCAGCGTGCAGAACCTCGGCCCCGGCCAGAGCCAGGTCGCGATCCGCGGCGTCTCCTCGGGCCAGATCGCGCGCGACATGCCCGGCGTGAAGGAGTCGGTGGGCGGCTACCTCGACGAGTCGGTGATCTCGATGTCCCTCTTCACGCCGGAGATCGACCTCTTCGACGTGGGCCGCGTCGAGGTGCTGCGCGGGCCGCAGGGAACGCTCTTCGGCTCGGGCTCGCTCTCGGGCACCGTGCGCTACATCAGCAACCAGCCCGAGCCCGCCAAGACCGAGTGGTTCGGCGAGCTCGGCGCGAGCACGATCGACGGCGGCAGCCAGGGCGGCGACGTCAAGCTCGGCGTGAACGCCCCGCTCGGCGACACGGCGGCGCTGCGTGTCGCCGGCTACTACAACCATCTCGCGGGCTACATCGATTCGCCCGCTTCAATTCGGACGGGCGGCGTCGTGCGGCCCGACGCCTCGCGCACCGAGGAAGACCTCAACAGCGGCGATCGCTACGGCGTGCGCGCGGCCGTACGCTTCAACCCGAGCACCCGGCTGATCCTCACGCCTCGCTTCTACTACCAGAAGATCGAGATGGACGGCTGGAACCGCATCGACGACTTCAACATCCTCGCGAACCCCTACACCACATCGCGGCCGCCGGTGAACCTGGGCGACCGGCAGCTCTACGCCCAGATCGCCGAGCCCTACACGGACGAGTTCGTCCTCGGCGACCTGAACCTCAACTACCTGATCGGGAGCATCACGCTCACGTCGATCACCTCCTTCACACACCGCGACGTGCTCGTGGTGCGCGACGCCGGAGCGCTGACCTCCAGCATCACGGGCGGCAGCGTGGGCCTGGGCGAGAACGCCTACTCGCTCGACGCCCCGCTCGACGACGCCACGACCGCCAAGGGCTGGAGCCAGGAAGTCCGCTTCTCGGGCCTGCGCGGGCGCCTGCAGTGGGTGGCGGGCGGCTTCTACGGCAGCGCGCGCCGCGACTACGGCCAGAGCCTGCTGGTCGCGGGCTTCGAGGACTTGACCGGCATCCCGACGGCCGGCCGGTTCGGCGCGGGCAAGGACGTGCTGTTCTACTCGGACCTGCACTACGAGCTCGACCAGTTCGCGCTGTTCGGGGAGGCGACCTACATCGTCAACGACGCGCTGAGCCTCACGGCGGGCCTGCGCTACTACAACTTCAACGAGGACCGCAGCCAGGTCTTCGACGGCATCTTCGCCGACCCGTCGGCCAACCCTGCGAGCGTCGAGGCCAACGGCGTCGCTCCGCGCTTCATCGCCAGCTACAAGCTGAACGAAGGAACGACGCTCAACGCCCAGGTCTCGAGGGGCTTCCGCCTCGGCGGCATCAACGACCCGCTGAACGTGCCGCTGTGCACGCCCGCCGACCTCGAGACGTTCAGCGGGCGCGATTCCTGGCAGGACGAGACGGCCTGGAACTACGAGCTCGGCTCGAAGTCCCGGCTGATGGACGGCCGCGGCTCGCTCAACCTCTCGGCGTTCTACATGGACGTAAGCGACCTGCAGGCTACCGTCACCGCCGGCTCGTGCTCGTCGCGCGTCGTCTTCAACGTGCCGAAGTCGCGCAGCGCCGGCGGCGAGGTCGAGCTCGCGCTCCAGCCCAACAACAACTTCGACTTCGCCGTCTCGATGGGCTTCAACGACTCGCAGCTGAACTCGACGGTCACGTCCACCGCGGCAGACGGCACGGTGAACGTCGTCGCCGGGATCCGCGACGGCAACCGCCTCCCGAGCGTGCCGCAGTTCCAGGCCGCCGCCGCGGCCACCTACCAGTGGTCGATGTTCAGCGGCCTCGCCTACGTCACCGGCACCTACCAGCACATCGGCTCGCGCTACACCCAGGTGGGCGACGAGGAGCCGGGCTTCGGCAGCATCAGCCTGCTGACGTTCGCGCCCAACACGATCGGCGGCCCGCTCACCCAGGGCTCGTTCAGCTTCGACCCCCTGCTGCCGGCCTACGACCTCTTCAACCTGCGACTCGGCCTGCTCAGGGGCAAGTGGGACTTCTCGCTCTACGGCAACAACCTGTTCGACGAGCAGGCGCTCCTGTCGCTCGACCGCGAGCGCGGCCTGCGCGCCCGCGTCGGCTACCTGACCAACCAGCCCCGAACCTTCGGACTCACCGCCCGCTTCAAGTTCTAGGAAGCTCGCCACGAGACGCCGCGGAGCCCATCCCCCGCGAGGTAGCGATGTAGAATCCTGACTTCGGCAAGGGGGAGATGCCCGAGATCGCGATCCAGACCGCCGGGGGCACACGCGAGCGCTACCCGCTCGGCCGCGCGCGCGTGACGATCGGCCGCTCGCGCGAGAGCGACATCTTCCTGCCGGACCAGTGGCTGTCGCGGCACCACGCGGCGATCGAGGAGCGCGCCGACGGCTACTGGGTGAGCGACCTCAAGAGCAAGAACGGCACGCTGCTGAACGGCGAGCCCGTGCGCGAGTGGCACCGGCTCCGGCCGGGCGACGTGATCACGCTCGGCGAGCACACGCTCACCTTCTTCGCCGAGGACGGGGGCGAGGAGGAGGAGGAGCGCGAGCCCGAGGGCACGCGCGTCTTCTCGGTGCGCGAGCTCAGCGCGATCAACACGCGGCCCGCGATCGACGCCGCCGAGCTGCAGCGGCAGAACCGCGTGCTCGCGATCCTGAGCAAGGCGGCGAGCGAGCTCGTCGTGCACCGGCCGCTCGGGGAGCTGTTCGACCTGGTGCTCGAGCTGCTGCTCGAGGCGGTGACCGCCGAGCGCGGCGCGATCCTGCTGCTCGAGGGCGGCGTGCCGCACATCAAGGCCGGCCGCTCGCGCCACAACGGCGACGTGCTGACGCGGGTGAGCCGCTCGATCGCCCGGCGCGTGATCGAGGAGCGCGTCTCGCTGCTGCTGCCGAACGTGCTCGAGGACGCTCGCTTCCGCAGCGAGGACTCGATCCTGGCCTCGGGCATCCGCACCGCGATGTGCGCGCCCCTGTGGGTGAGCGCCGCGGGCGAGGGCAAGGACTCGGTGATCGGCCTCGTGTACGTGGACAAGATCCAGCACGCCCACGCCTTCACCGAGGACGACCTGCGCGTGCTGACGGCGCTCGCCAACGTGGCCGCCGCGAAGATCGAGAACGTGCGGCTGCTCGAGGAGAGCCTCGAGAAGCGCCGCATGGAAGAAGACATGCGGATGGCCGCCGAGATCCAGACGGGCCTCTTGCCGGGCGACGCGCCGCTCATCCAGGGCTGGGACCTGGCCGGCAGCAACCGGCCCTGCCGCACGGTCGGCGGGGACTACTACGACTTCGTCGTCGAGCGCGGGCGGCTCTTGCTCGCGCTCGGCGACGTCTCGGGCAAGGGCACCGGCGCCGCGCTGCTGATGACCGTGCTGCGCGCCGCCGTGCGCGCGCACTGGACGGACCCCGGGCTGGCCGAGGCGGTCGCGCGCATCAACCGCACGGTCTGCCAGAACGTGCCCTCCAGCAAGTACGTCACCTTCTTCCTGGCCACGCTCGACCCCGCCACGGGCCGGCTCGACTACGTCAACGCCGGCCACAACCCGCCGATCCTGGTACGGGCGTCGGGCGAGGTCGAGAAGCTGGCGGCCGGCGGGCTGGTGCTGGGGATCTTCGAGGCCGTGAGCTACGAAGGAGGCGCGGTGGTGATGGAGCGCGGCGACATGCTGGTCGTCTACTCCGACGGCGTGACCGAGACCTGGGACCCCGACGGCGAGGAGTTCGGGGAGGACAAGCTCGTGGCGCTGGCGGTGGCCGACCGCGCCAAG
>DATBSL010000228.1:0-26163 GCA_036559805.1 Vicinamibacteria bacterium | reverse complement strand
CTGCGACCGCAGCCGGTGGGCGCGCTGCGCCTCGTGTGGATCCAGCTGGGGCTCTTCCTCGAGGTGAAGGCGCGCGGCCTCGCGCTTCCGTTCGGCCAGGAGCTGCAGCCCCTCTCGCTGGCGCTCGAGGGTCCGCGACTGCTGCTGCCCGCCGTAGGCCTGGTGGTTGCGCTTCTGGTGTTCGCGCTTCTGGTGCGCCGCCAGGACGCGGTGGACCTGCCAGCGCGCGTGGCGGCCTGGACGAGCCTCACGCTTGCGCTTCTCTTTGCGCTGCTCAGCGTGCGCGTGGCCAGCCGCTCGATCGAGCTGGCCGCGGTTTTCGCGGCCGGCTTCGCGGGTCTCGTCGCACGCGAGCACGCGCGCTCCGCTACGGCCGGCGGCCGCGCTCGGGCTGCTGCCTGGCTCGCGGCGTTCCTGGCCGTCCTGGTTCCGATGGCCGCTCTTCGCTATCGGGTCCGTGTCGAGCATGCGCGGCCGCTCTTGGCATTTCGGGGCGTGTCCGCCTGGCTCGCGGCGAACAGCGAGCCCGGCGCGCTGGTCTTCCACGCGTGGTGGGACCAGTTTCCGCACCTCTTCTTCTGGAACCCGCGCAACCGCTACGTCGGCGGCATGGATCCTCTGTTCCAGTTCGCCCACGACGAGGCGCTGTTCTGGAAAGCGCACTGGCTCTCGACGGACGCGTTTCCCCAGGCGACCTGCGGGCGCCCGAGCTGCGCCGCCGCGGACCTCGAGGCGACGTCGCTCGTGCTGCGCCGGGACTTTGGCGCCGCTTACGTGCTCGCGCACCGGAGCGTGAACCCGCGGCTCGACGCCTACCTCGCCGGCGAGCCTTCGTTCCGCCGCGTCTTCGACGACGGCACCGACGTGCTCTACCGCGTGCAGTATGATGCCCCCCCGCCTCACGGAGGTACGCAATGATCCCCGCCGACCTGCCGCTCGAGTTCGTGAGGGTCGTGGAGCGCGCCGCGATCGCGGCGGCCCGCACCATGGGCCAGGGCAACCGCAAGGGCTCCGACCACGTGGCGGTCGAGGCGATGCGCCACGAGATGGAGACCGTCGACATCGACGGCACGATCGTGATCGGCGAGGGCGAGCGCGACGAGGCGCCGATGCTCTTCATCGGCGAGAAGGTCGGCACCAAGAGCGGGCCCGCGGTGGACATCGCCGTCGACCCCCTGGAAGGCACCAACCTCTGCGCGACCGGGGACTCGGGGGCGATCGCCGTGCTCGCGGCCGCCGAGCGAGGGGGCCTGCTCCACGCGCCCGACATCTACATGGAGAAGCTGGTGGTGCCGGGGCCGGCGCGCGGACGCCTCGACCTGAGCGCCCCCGTCGAGGACAACTTGAAGGCCCTGGCGCGCGCGCTCAACCGCGACGTCGACGACCTCGTGGTGATCGTGCTCGACCGCCCGCGCCACGAGAAGCTGATCGCCGACATCCGCAAGGCGGGCGCCCGGATCCGCCTGATCGGCGACGGCGACCTGTCGGCGGGCATCTCGGTCGCGGTGTCGGGCACCGGCGTCCACGCCGTGATGGGCACGGGCGGAGCCCCCGAGGGCGTGCTCACGGCCGCGGCGATGCGCTGCCTCAACGGCGAGATCCAGGGCCGGCTCGTGATGACGCGCCCATCCGACGCCGAGCGGATGAAGAGGATGGGCATCGACGACGTCAACCGGGTCTATCGAACAGAGGACCTGGCGCCCGGCCGCGGCGTGATCTTCGCCGCCGCGGGCGTCACCGAGGGCCCGCTGCTCAAGGCCGTCCGCTTCTTCCGCGACGGGACGCGCACCGAGTGCCTGGTCATGACCACCGAACCGCACCAGGTCCGCTTCATCGACACGATCCACGCCGAAGACAACCCGGACGTCGTGATTCGGTTCTAAGGGCGCGCCCACAAGCCGGACGCGCAGCGCCGTTCACGGGGGACTGCCTGCGGTTTGTCAATGCGTTTTTGGGGGGGTGCGGGGGGGATCACGCAGCGGCCCTCAGCGATGCGTCGTAGGGGACGCCGCGCTTGAGGACGGCGACGGTGACGTTGAGCAAGCGGTCGCCGACGCCCCGGAGTGCGCGCGCGTGAGTCAGGCCGCGTGCCCGCATGTCTTTGTAGAGGCGGGCGAAATGCGGGTCGACGAGAGTAGCGTTCCAGGCCCAGTGGTGCAGCGCGTTGCGCAGGCGGCGGTTGCACGCATAGCGCATGTGGACGAATCGGCTGCGCCCGCTCTGCTCGGTAACAGGAGCGGCCGCGCAAACGGCGCGCAGGAGACGGTAGTCTCTGTGTTGGAGAGCCCAGTAGGCCTCCGCGAGCATCGTGGCGACCACGTATCTCCCGGCTCCCGGCAAGGATCGGAGGATGAGGGCGTCACGATGCTCGCTTGTCTGTTCGGGCGGCTCTTCTACGGCGAGCTCGTCGAGCAGCTTCTGGATCTGGGTCTGGCACTGCGTCAGCTGCTGAGCGAGCAGGTGCAGCCGCGGCACGAGCATGAGCGCATGAGTCGAGCCAGCCTCGACCACGCCGGGCCTGGCGGGCACAGGCTGGCGGCGCAGGCGCTCGATCACATCCTGGGCGGTGATGCGGCGGATGCGATGCTCCTTGAGGAGCCTCTCGACTTGTTTGGGTCTCAGCCGGGCTGCCAGAGCGGGCGTGGAGGCGATCGCTACGAGGTCCCAGAACCAGGGCTCGTCGGCCGCGGGAAGCAGAGCGAGAAGCTCGACGTGATACTCGTGAAGCACGGCCCGCAGACGGTTCGCGCTGCGCCGGTGTTCCTGCTTGAGCTCATCCTCCATGCGTGAGGCCTGCCGCATCTTGACGAGCCAGCCAGGCTCGGCGAGCAGTCGACGGAACGCCCGTGGATCGGTTCGCAACGAGTCGCCGAGCACGCGAGCGTCGAGTCGATCATCCTTTGATCCGGCGACGGTGAAGCGGTCACGGAAGCGGTCCAGCTGCTTGGGGTTGATGCTGAAGACTTCGAAGCCCGCTTCCAAAAAACCGGCCACGACCGCTCCACGCGGCGATTCGATCGCAATCGCTATGCGACTGTTGCGCTCGGCCGCGATCGATTTCAGCCACGCTATCGCTTCGCCGATGCCCTCACCGTCGTGGGCGAAGCTCCTTTGCTCACCGCACGCACCCGTCGGGTCCACGTCGCAGACCTGGAAGCGCTCGTCGCCAAGGTCCACCCCTACGAACACACACTTCGAATCGGAAGCGCTCACGCACACCTCCATCCCTCTGCCAGGCCTCCGGACGCGGTCGCCCCTGTACTGGCGCTCTAAGCGCGACTGCCTGCTGGACCTCTGCCGAAGGCCATCCCCTCGGGACGCTTGTCCCCCGTCGGCGCTCGAGGCGCCGGGTCTGAGTGGCGCTCCCGAGGAGTGGCTACTGACAACGTACAGGGTCTGGGGGGACAGGAGTCCCCCCAGATCAAAGAACGCAAGCCCTGTTTCGCCCCCCTACATGACCCCCAATTGGAGAGTCACTGGCAGTCTCAGTCGGGTCTTTCCACCCGTATCCGCGTGGTCGTCCGCGTACGCACCTTCGGTATCTCGAGCCGCAGCAGCCCGTCCTTGAAATCGGCCTTGATGCGGTCGGGGTCGACTTCCTCGAGGAAGCGGAAGCCGCGCGCGAAGGGACCGTAGCGGCGCTCCAGTCGATGGAACACAGGCGAGCCGGAGGTGGCGGGCCGCCGCTCGCCGCGCACGACGAGCTCGTCGCCCTCGGCGTGGACGATCACGTCGTCGCGGTGCAGCCCCGGCAGCTCCAGCTCGACGAGGTAGGCCTCGTTCGTCTCGACCACGTCGGCGAGCGGCGCCCAGGTGCCCTGGAGCACGGAGGGCTCGTCGAGCCGCTCGCGCGTGAGCGTCGCGTCGAACAACCGGTTCATCCGCTCCTGAAGGTCCAGCAGCTCACGCAAGGGGTCATTGTGGTGGAGCGGCATACCCCCAGAGTTTAACGCCACCGACTCCCCCTTAGGTAAGGCGTTTCCGTAGCTCGGCGAGCAAGGCGAGCGCCTGGATCGGCGTGAGCTGGTCGGGGTCGGCTCGGCGCAGCTCGTCGAGCACGGCCTCGTCCTCGCCGCTGAAGAGCGCGAGCTGGCGGCCCGACTGGGAAGCCGGCGCCGCGTCCGAGTGCGCGAGCCGCGGCCGGCCCTCGCGGTCGAACTCCGTGCGCTCGAGGTTGCGCAGGATCTCCTGCGCCCGCACCACGACGCTCGCGGGCAGGCCGGCCAGGCGCGCCACCTGGATGCCGAACGAGCGGTCGGAGCCGCCCTGCTCGATCTTGCGCAGGAACACGACGCTGTCGTTCCACTCGCGGGCCGAGACGTGCAGGTTGCCCACGCCGGCGATGTCGGCCGCCAGGTCGACGAGCTCGTGGTAGTGCGTGGCGAAGATGGTCTTGGGCGACGCCGCGCGCTGCGCGACGTGCTCGGCGACGGCCCAGGCGATCGAGAGCCCGTCGAAGGTGGCCGTGCCGCGGCCGATCTCGTCGAGCAGCACCAGGCTGCGCTCGCTCGCGTGGCGCAGGATGTGGGCGGTCTCCTGCATCTCGACCATGAACGTGGACTGGCCGCGCAGGATCTGGTCGCTCGCTCCGACCCGCGTGAAGATGCGGTCGACCAGGCCCAGCTTGGCCTCGCGGGCCGGCACGAAGCTGCCCATCTGCGCCATCAGCACGACGAGTGCCGTCTGGCGCAGGAACGTGGACTTGCCGCCCATGTTCGGCCCGGTGAGCACGAAGAGCCGCGGAAGGCCCTCGCCCATCGCGAGGTCGTTGGCGACGAACGGCTCGCGCAGCACGCGCTCCATGATCGGGTGGCGGCCCTCCCCGTACACGAGCTCGTCGCCGCGCGACAGGCGCGGCTTGACGTAGTCGAAGCGCGCCGCCGCCTCGGCGAGCGAGGCGAGCACGTCGAGCTCGGCCGCTGCGCGCGAGGTCTGCTGGATGCGCCGGGCGCCCTGCGCCAGCCGCGCGCGCAGCTCCTCGAAGATGCGCTGCTCGTGCGCCAGGATCAGCTCGTCGGCCCGCAGCACGCGGTCCTCGTGCTCCTTGAGCTCGGGGGTGATGAAGCGCTCGCCGCCGGCGATCGTCTGCTTGCGCACGTAGTCGGGCGGCACCAGGCCGAGGTTGGAGCGGCTGACCTCGATGTAGTAGCCGAACACGCGGTTGAAGCGGACCTTGAGCGACGCGATCCCGGTGCGTGCGCGCTCCCGTTCCTCGATCGCCGCGATCGTCTCGCGGCCGCCGCGGCTCGTGTGGCGCAGCGCGTCGAGCTCCGCGTCGACGCCGTCGCGCACGAAGCCGCCCTCGCGCAGGAGCGCCGGCGCCTCGGGCACGAGCGTGCGCTCGATCTCGGCCGCCAGGTCGAGAGGCGGGTCGAGCTCCTTGAGGTGGCGGCGCACGAGCGGCGCCAGGCACTCGTTGAGCGCCTCGCCGGCGGCGGGCAGTGCCTGTAGCGAGGCGCCGAGCGCCAGCAGGTCGCGCGGCCCCGCCGTGCCGAGCGTGATGCGGCCGAGCAGGCGGTCGAGGTCCTGCACGCGCGCGAGCGCGTCGCGCAGCCGGCCCCGGTCGAGCGCGCGGAAGGCCAGCTCCTCGACCGCGTCGAGCCGGTCCTGGATCCGCTCGAGCTCGACGAGCGGACGCAGGATCCAGTCGCGCAGCAGGCGCTCGCCCATGGCGGTCCTGGTGTGGTCGAGCACGTCGAGCAGCGTGCCGTGCCGCGTCGCGTCGGCCAGGCTCTCGACGAGCTCGAGGTTGCGGCGCGTGAGCGAGTCGATCGCGAGCACGTCCTGCGAGGTGCGCGTGACGAGGGCTGTGACGTGCGTGATGTCGCGCTTCTGCGTCTCGTGCAGGTAGCGCAGCGCGGCTCCGGCCGCAGCCGTGGCGCGCGGCAGCGCCTCGCAGCCGAAGGCCTCGAGCGTCGCGACGCCGAAGTGCGCGAGCAGCTCGCGCCGGGCGCGGTCGAGCTCGAAGGCGCGGTCCTCGACGGGGGCCCTCGGGATCTGGGCTTCGGGCTGCGCCGGGTCGGCGAGCCAGTCCGGCAGCGTCGCGCTGCCGCGGACGAGGAGCTCGCGCGGTCGGGTGGCGCCGATCTCGTCCCGCAGCCGGTCCAGGCGCGCGGGGCCCTCCCACTCGGCCACCGCGAACTCGCCAGTCGTTGGCTCGAGCCAGGCGACGCCGAGGCTCGTCGGGCCCGGCTCGATCGCCATCACGAACGAGGTCTCGCCGGCCTGGAGCGCCTCCGGCTCGAGCTGCGTGGCGGGCGTGATCACGCGCACGACCTCGCGCTTGACGACGCCCTTGGCGGTGCGCGGATCCTCCATCTGCTCGCACAGGGCGACGCGGAAGCCCTGCTTCACCAGGCGCGCGATGTAGGAGGAGGCCGCGTGGTAGGGCACGCCGCACATCGGCACCGGCTGGCCGTCCTTGTCCTTCGAGCGCGAGGTGAGTGCTATCTCGAGCGCGCGCGCCGCGACCACGGCGTCTTCGAAGAACATCTCGTAGAAGTCGCCCATGCGGAAGAAAACGAGCGCGTCGGGGTGCTCGGCCTTCATCCGGTGGTACTGCTGCATCGCAGGAGTCGGAGCGAGCGCGGGCGACGACATGGGGGAAGGTGGAGTATAAGCTAGCCCGTGCGCGTGCTCGCCGTCGACACGACGTCGCCGCGCGGCAGCCTGGCCGTGGCCGACGCGACCGGGATCCTGGCCGAGGAGCGCGTGGTGAGCGACGCGGGGCACTCGCACTGGCTGCTTCCCGCGGCCGACCGGGCGCTGCGCCGGCTCGGGCTCGAAGCCAAAGCACTCGACCTCTTCGCCGTCACGAGCGGGCCGGGCTCGTTCACCGGCCTGCGCGTCGGGATCGGCAGCGTCCAGGGCCTGGCGCTCGCGGCCCGGCGCCCGTGCCTCGGGATCCCGACGCTCGACGTGTGGGCCTACGAGGTCCAGGCGGCGTCCGATGCGATCGTGGTCATCCTCGAGGCCTTCCGCGGCGAGGTCTTCTGGGCGGTCTACGGCGGCGACGCCCGCTTGCGCGGCGAGCGGAACGTCGGCACGCTCGACGCGGTGCTCGCGGTCGCTCCGGCCGGAAGTGTCTTCGTCGGCGACCTCGACGGCGCGCGTCGAGAGGCGATCCTCGCGACGGTGCCGGCGGCGACGTTTCCGCAAGCGAGCGGGTTCCTGGCCGCAACGCTCGCGCGGCTCGCCCTCGTCCGGGCGCAGGAGGCCGGTCCGCCCGGGGCGTTGCAGCCGCTCTACCTTCGCGGCGCGGCGATCCGGCCCTCGCGAGCGTGAACCCGTGGCTGCGGCGCGCGGGCCCGGACGACGCGGCCGCGGTCGCCGCGCTCGAGCGCGCGGCATCGCTTCATCCGTGGAGCGAGGCGCTGCTGCGGGACGAGCTGGCTCGGCCGGCTCCGGACGCGGTCCTGGTGCTGGAGGGCCGCGAGGGCATCCTGGCCTATTGCGCCGCGCGCGTCGTGCTCGACGAGCTGCAGGTGATGAACCTCGCCGTCGACGCGCGCGCTCGGCGGCGTGGTTTCGGGCGCTTTCTGCTCCGCAGCTGCCTGGCGCTCGGCGAGCGGGCCGGCGTTCGGCGTGCGCTGCTCGAGGTCCGCGCGGGCAACGGCGCGGCTCGCGCGCTCTATGCGGATTGTGGCTTCGTGCTGCTCGGGCGGCGGAAGGCGTACTACACCGAGCCGATCGAAGACGCCCTCGTGCTCGTGCGGGACGCGCCGGCGGTTCGTCCTTGAACTGATCCGCTCGGGCGTGCTAGCTTCCGGTTCGGGGGAGTGGGCGACCCCCGCCCCCCGAAAATGCACGACTAAATCCAACCCGAGGGTCTCCTTCGACCCTGGCAGGAGGCGCTGATGCCGCAGGAACCGGTTTCGCCCACCAGCTCGACGACGGACGAGGAGTTGAGTCAGCTTCTGGCGCAGCATCACCGGTACGAGAGCCGACTGGGCGAGCTGGCAGATAAGGCCGTCCTGAGCGACGACGAGCAGCTCGAGGAGTCCACGCTGAAGAAGAAGAAGCTCCAGCTGAAAGATCGCATGCAAGAGATCGCCCGGCGCGGCAGGGAGAGCGCGGCTCACCCCTGAGCCCGAACGGCCCCGCGCTTTCCGCCCCGAGCGGAAGTCGGCCGGGGCGGTGAGAGGAATGGAACGCGCGCGCCTCCGGCGGGGGGCTTCGATCCTGCCGAGCCTGTTCACGACCGGGAACCTGTTCCTGGGGTTCTGGTCGATAGTGCGGACGCTCGAGGGCCGTTTTGCCGAGGCCGCACCGCTCATCGGCGGCGCGGTGATCCTCGACATGCTCGACGGCCGCATCGCGCGCCTGACGAACACGCAGAGCGACTTCGGCGCCCAGTACGACAGCCTGGCCGACGCCGTTTCCTTCGGGGTGGCGCCCGCTCTCCTCGCGTACCACTGGGCGCTCGAGCTCGTGCCGCGCGCCGGCTGGCCCGCCGCGTTCCTGTTCCTCGCCTGCGGTGTCCTGCGCCTCGCGCGCTTCAACGTCCAGCGCAACGTCGTCGACAGCCGCTTCTTCGTCGGCCTGCCGATCCCCGCCGCGGCCGGGCAGATAGCGGCGGTCGTGTTCGTGCTGCCCGAGCCGCGCGGCGAGCGCTGGGAAGGCATCGCCATGCTGGCGCTCACGGTCGTGGTGGGCTTCCTGATGGTGAGCACCTTCCGCTATCGCTCGTTCAAGGGCGTCGATCTGCGGCGCAGGCGCAGCTACATCAGCGTGCTGGGCATAGCGCTCCTGTTCCTGGTGGTCGCCACCCAGGCGGAAGCGTCGCTGCTCGCGGCGACGGGCCTCTACACGCTGTCGGGGCCGCTCGGCTGGGCGGTCTCGACCTTGCGGCGGCGCGCGGACCCGCGGCCGCCGCTCGCGGTCGACGAGCCACAACCCGCGCCGTGAGCCCGCCGCCTGCGCCCGTGGTGGGCGTCGGGGGCGTGGTGATCCACGCGGGGCGCGCGCTGCTCATCCGCCGCGGCAAGCAGCCGCTCTACGGGCGCTGGGTGGTCCCGGGCGGAACCGTAGAGCTGGGCGAGCCACTTGCGGCCGCGCTCGTCCGCGAGATGCGCGAAGAGACGTGCCTCGAGGTCGAGCCCGTCGAGCTCCTCACGGTGTTCGACCGCATCGAGCGCGAAGGGGAGAGCGTCCTCTACCACTTCGTCATCGTGGACTACCTGTGCCGGTACGTCTCGGGGGAGGCGCGGGCGGCCTCCGACGCGCTGGAGGTGGCCTGGGCGGCGCCGGAAGAGCTCGACCGCTTCGACCTGCCGCCGAAGGCGCTGGAGGTCGTGCAGGACGCCTTCCGGAGGGCTCAACCGTGCGTGGCCGCCCCGGCCCCGGCCAAGGCCTCATCTTGAACTTTAGGTAAAGAGGCGTATCCTCTAACGCGGGCGTTCCGTCCGGGGGGCCCGAGGAGGCTGGGAGATGAAGCGTCTCGCCACGGCGACCGTTGTTTTGACCGCGCTTGCGACCGTTGCTCAGGCCGGAGGGCTCCCCAAGCCCGTCAGCCTCGTCTCGCGCATGAAGATGTACGACATCACCCACTACACTCGAGGAGCCGAGGCCGGATCGAGCCACGGCAGCAGCAGCGAATCAGAAGCGCCCCCCGCGGAAGCCCGCAAGGACACGAAGGCGCCCAAGACCGCCCAGAAGGAAAAGCCGCAGCCGGCCAAAGCGGACTAAGGCCCGTCAGGCCATCCGGTACAGCATCCAGTACACCACTACCCCCGTTATCGACACGTACAGCCACAGGGGCAGCGTGATCCGCGCCAGCCTGCGGTGCGCCTCGAAGCGGGCGCCGCGGGCGCGGGCGACCGTCACCAGAACGAGCGGCACGATCGCCGCCGCCAGGATCGTGTGGCTGATGAGGATCGCGAAGTAGAGCGTCCGCACGGGGCCCTGGCCGGTGAAGCGCACGGAGCCCACCTGGAAGTGGTAGGTCAGGTAGGACACGAGGAAGGCACCCGAGGTCGCCAGGGCGGCGAGCATGACCCGCCTGTGGGCCTCGCGGCGGCCGCTGCGAATCAGGAAATAGCCGGCGACGAGCAGCGCCGCGCACGCGGCGTTGAGCGCCGCGTTCAACGTCGGCAGGTCGCGGACGCTCAGAGATTGGCCAGCAGCAACAGCGACGTCAGCGCCGGCAGGTAGAGCACGGAGGCGAGGAACAGGAAGCGCGCCGCGCCGAGGTCGCGCGCGCGGGCGAGCCGCAGCGAGGCGAGCGTCAGGGCCACTCCCAGGACGACCGCGCCGGCGAGGTAGAGCGTGCCCCCGAGCCCGGCGGCCACGGGCGCGAGGCTCACGACGAGGAGCGCCACGCTGTGGAGCACGGCCTGCCGTCCCGTGAGCACGCCCTCCCGGTCGATGACCGGCAGCACCTGGATCCCGCCGCGCTCGTAGTCCTCCCGGTACAGCCAGGCGATCGCGAGGAAGTGCGGGATCTGCCACAGGAAGACGATCGCGAACAGGATGAAGGCCCCGGGCTCGAGGCGGCCGCTGGCGGCGGCCCAGCCGATCACGGGCGGCAGCGCCCCGGGAACCGCGCCGACGAGGGTCGCGAGGTGCGTGCGCCGCTTGAGCGGCGTGTAGAGGAACAGGTAGCTCGCCCAGGTGGCGAACGCGACGAGCGCCGGGAGAGCGCCGCCGAGCGCGGCGAGCAGCGCGAGCCCCGCGGCGGTCAGCAGCAGGCCGAACAGGGTGGCCTCGACGGGCCGGATGCGGCCCGCCGGGATCGGCCGATTCCGCGTCCGGTTCATGAGCGCGTCGGTCGCGCGCTCGAGCACCTGGTTGAGCGTGCTGGCGCCGGCGGCCACGAGCCCGGTGCCCACCAGGGCCGCCGCCAGCAGCGAGGACCAGCGCGGTCCGGGCGACGCGGTCACGAAGCCCACGAGTGCCGTGAAGACCACGAGCAGCGTGATGCGGGGCTTGGTGAGCTCGAGCCAGTCCGCGGCCGAGGCCCGGGCCAGGGGAAGCGCCGAAGCGTCCATGGGGTAAGACAGTCTAGCGGCCGGGAGGCGGTGCTTCAACCGGCTTCGCAACGGGCGCGGCGGGCTCGGCAGGCTCGGTGGCCGGCACCGCCGCCGGCCCGAGCGCGTAAGCGATCACCGACTTGTCGCGCATCCCGAGCACGAGCAGCCCGCCGGCGAGGATCGGCGGCGCGCGGATCTCGGCCGGGGTCTTGAAGGCGCCCTCGAGCGCGCCGCTCTCGGCGCCGAGGGCCACCACCAGGTTTTCCAGGCAGGCGACCAGGATGCGTCCGTCCACGAGCATCGGGGCGGACAGCGGCCGCGACGGCAGCGCCGCGCGCCACGCGAGGTTCCCCCCGGTCGCGAGCGCGTACAGCACGGCGTCGTGCGGCGCGAACAGCACCCGCTCGCGGAGCAGCAGGCCGGCGTTCGCGGCGTCGGCGCCGATGCGCCAGCTCCAGCCGGGACGGCCCTTGTCGAGCGAAACCTCGAGGATGCGCTTGTCGGTGGTGCCGAGATAGAGCCGCCCGCGCGCCTCGTCGACGAGCGGCGGAGCGGCGAGCGCGGCGCGCGTCTGCAGCGTCCAGCGCACGGTCCCGTCGGCGCGGTCGCGGCTGCGCAGCGTTCCGTCGGACTCGCCGGTCAGGATCCTCCCGCGCGTGGCGACGAGCGGTGCCGTGACCTCTGGGCCGGCGGCGTCCACGAAAACCGGCGCCCCGGTCTCGAGCAACAGCGATGCGAGCCCACGGCCCGCGACGTGGACGCGGTCCCCGTCGAGCAGGACCGGAAGCGCGCCCGCCACTCCGGTGTCGGTTCGCCAGCGCACCGCGCCGTTGCGCGGGTGCAGGCTGGTGACGATCCCTTTCTCGTCGCGCACGACGAGCACGCCGTCCACGGCACTGAGGCTCCCCGGAAAGCCCTCGACCTTCCAGATCGGGCTGCCGGTCGCGGGGTCGAGCGCGCGCACCACGCCGTCGCGCGTCGCGACGTACACGCGGCGGGCGTCGGCGGCGAGCGGGGCGACGACGTTGTCGTCGAGCAGCGTCTTCCACGCGGCCAGGGGCGGGAAGAGCGGCGGCTTCGGCGCGGGCCGCGCCCCGGAGCAGGCCATGAGGCCCGCGGCGGCGAGAAGGGACGCGGAGCGGAGACGACGTGACAAGCCGTCGCACTATACACCGCCGCCTCGGCCCGGCCCGAGGTGCTTGCGAGGGTTATAATCGCCGCTCTCTCGCGTTCCATGCACAGAGACACCGTCCTCATCCTCGACTTCGGCTCGCAGTACACCCAGCTCATCGCGCGTCGGCTGCGCGAGCTGGCCGTCTACTCGGAGATCCTGCCGCCCGCCACGCGCGCCGACGCGCTCGCCTCGCGACACCCGCGCGGGATCGTGCTCTCGGGCGGGCCCGACAGCGTTCACGACAAGCGCTCGCCGCGCTGCGACCCGAAGCTGTTCGAGCTCGGGGTGCCGGTCGTCGGGATCTGCTACGGCATGCAGCTCATGAGCCACCTGCTCGGCGGCGAGGTGAAACGCTCCGGGCACCGCGAGTACGGGCAGGCGGTGTTCCAGCCGTCGAACGGCGGGGCGCTCTTCCGCGGGCTGCCGCCGCGCAGCCGCGTCTGGGCCAGCCACGGCGACGACATCCGCAAGGCGCCGCCCGGCTTCCGCGTCACGGGCGCGACGGAGACGAACGCGATCGCCGCGATCGAGAACGCGCCGCGCCGGCTCTACGGCATGCTGTTCCACCCGGAGGTCGCGCACACCGAGGAAGGCGCCAAGGTCCTCGCCAACTACCTCGACATCCTGGGCTGCCGCCGCGACTGGAACGCGCGCTCGTTCGCCCTCGAAGCGACCGAGCGCGTGCGCGAGCAGGTGGGGCCCAAGGGGCGCGTGATCTGCGCGCTCTCCGGCGGCGTCGACTCCGCGGTCGCGGCGCTCATCGTGCAGCGCGCGATCGGGGCGCGGCTCACCTGCGTCTTCGTCGACAACGGCCTGCTGCGCAAGGAGGAGGCGGCGCAGGTGCGCAAGCGCTTCGCGGACCGCCTGCGCCTGAAGGTGGTCTTCGTGGACGCCTCGCGGCGCTTCCTGAGGAAGCTCGAGGGCGTCTCCGACCCCGAGCGCAAGCGCAAGATCATCGGCCGGGAGTTCATCGAGGTGTTCAAGGGCTCGATGCGCCAGGCGGGCAAGGCCGGCTTCCTGGCGCAGGGCACGCTGTACCCGGACGTGATCGAGTCCGTCTCGGTGCGCGGGCCGTCGGCCGTGATCAAGAGCCACCACAACGTGGGCGGGCTGCCGAGGTCGATGAAGTTCAAGCTGGTCGAGCCGCTGCGCTTCATGTTCAAGGACGAGGTGCGCAAGGCCGGCCTCGAGCTCGGGCTCGACGAGGAGTTCGTCTACCGGCAGCCGTTCCCGGGCCCCGGGCTCGCCGTGCGCTGCCTCGGTCCGGTGACGCGGGACAAGCTCGAGCTGCTGCGCGAGGCCGACGCGATCTTCGTCGAGGAGATCAAGGCCGCCTCGCTCTACCGCAAGCTGTGGCAGTCGTTCGCGGTGCTGCTGCCGGTGCGCTCGGTGGGCGTGATGGGCGACGACCGGACCTACCAGCATACGATCGCGCTGCGCGCGGTCGAGTCGCTCGACGGCATGACCGCCGACTGGGTGAGGCTGCCGTACGATCTCGTGGCCCGGGTCTCGAGCCGGATCGTGAACGAGGTGCGCGGGATCAACCGCGTCGTCCTCGATGTAAGCTCGAAGCCGCCGTCGACGATCGAGTGGGAATGACCGCGAAGCCCGACTTCGTCCACCTTCACCTCCACACCGAGTACAGCCTGCTCGACGGGGCCTGCCGGCTCGACGAGCTGGTGGGGGAGGGCGTGCGCCTCGGCATGAAGGCGATGGCGATCACCGACCACGGCAACATGTTCGGCGCGGTCGCGTTCCACGACGCCTGCCGCGAGAAGGGCCTGAAGCCGATCCTCGGCTGCGAGGTCTACGTCGCGACGGGCAGCCGCTTCGAGCGCCAGGCCGCGAGCGCCTCCGAGGCCTACAACCACTTCACGCTGCTCGCCACGAACGACGCCGGCTACCACAACCTGGTGAAGCTCGTCTCCGCCGGCTACCTCGAGGGCTTCTACCACCGGCCGCGCGTCGACAAGGAGCTGCTCGCGAAGCACAGCGAGGGCCTGGTCGGCCTCTCCGGCTGCCTCTCGGGCGAGATCGCGCAGCACATCCTGGCCGGGGCCGAGGGCGCGGCGCTCGAGAGCGTGGGCTCGTTCGCCGAGATCCTGGGCAAGGACCGCTTCTTCCTGGAGGTGATGGAGCACGGCATCCCCGACCAGCGCCGCGTCAACCAGGGCCTGCTGCGGATCCGCGAGAAGACCGGGATCCCGCTGTGCGCGACGAACGACGCGCACTACCTGCACAAGGACGACTACCAGGCCCACGACGTGCTGCTCTGCATCGGCTCGGGCAAGAAGGTGACGGACACCGAGCGGCTGCGCTTCGACACGCAGCACTTCTACCTGAAGTCGGCCGAGGAGATGGCCGCCCTTTTTCCGGACCACCCCGAGGCGCTCGCCTCGACGCTGGCGATCGCGGAGATGTGCGACTTCACGCTCAAGGGCGTCTCGACGCTGCCGGCCTTCGACGTGCCGCCCGGCTTCACGATCGACGCGTACTTCGAGAAGGTGACACGCGACGGCTTCGTCGAGCGCAGGGCAGTCCTCGACCCGCTCGCGGCCTCGGGCCGGCTGCGTCATTCGCTCGCCGACTACGAGGCGCGGCTCGACAAGGAGATCGGCGTCATCCATCGCGTGGGCTTCGCGGGCTATTTCCTGATCGTCTGGGACTTCATCCGCTACGCGCGCGAGCGGAAGATCCCGGTCGGGCCGGGCCGCGGCTCGGCCGCCGGCAGCCTCGTCGCCTACGCCTTGCGCATCACGGACATCGACCCGATCGAGAACCAGCTGATCTTCGAGCGCTTCCTGAACGAGGAGCGCATCAGCCCGCCCGACATCGACATCGACTTCTGCGAGGCGCGCCGCGGCGAGGTGATCGAGTACGTCACGCGCAAGTACGGCCGCGACAACGTGGCCCAGATCATCACCTTCGGCACGATGAAGGCGAAGGCGGTGGTGCGCGACGTCGGCCGCGTGATGGACATGAGCTACGCGGACGTCGACAAGATCGCCAAGATGATCCCGTTCGACCTGAAGATGACGCTCGACAAGGCGCTCGCCGAATCGCCCGCGCTCGCCGACTCCTACCAGAAGGAGCCGAAGGTCAAGGAGCTCGTCGACATCTCGCGCCGGCTCGAGGGCACGACGCGCCACGCCTCGACGCACGCCGCGGGCGTCGTGATCTCGCCGCAGCCGCTCACCGACCTCGTGCCGCTCTTCAAGGGCAACACCGGCGACATCACGACGCAGTTCGACATGAAGGGCGTCGAGCGCATCGGCCTCCTGAAGATGGACTTCCTCGGGCTGCGCACGCTCACGCTCATCGACAACTGCGTGAAGATGATCGAGGCGCAGACCGGGACCTTGATCGACCCCGCCGCGATCCCGCTCGACGACGTGCCGACGTACGCGCTCTTCACCGCCGGCCGCACGAGCGGTCTGTTCCAGTTCGAGTCGGACGGGATGCGCGACATCTTGAAGCGCTTCAAGCCCGACCGGCTCGAGCATTTGACCGCGCTCAACGCGCTCTACCGTCCCGGACCGATGCAGATGATCGACGACTTCATCAAGCGCCGGCACGGCCAGACGCGCGTCGTCTACGAGCACCCGGCGCTCGAGCCGATCCTGAAGGAGACCTACGGCGTCATGGTCTACCAGGAGCAGGTGATGCAGATCGCCTCGGCGCTCGCCGGCTTCACGCTCGGCGAGGCCGACCTGCTGCGCAAGGCGATGGGCAAGAAGAACATCGCCGTGATGACCGCCCAGATGGACCAGTTCCTGAAGGGCTGCGGCTCGCGCGGCGTGCCCGAGAAGAAGGCGCGGCGCATCTGGGACGCGATGGAGCAGTTCGCGGGCTACGGCTTCAACAAGTCGCACTCGGCGGCCTACGCCTGGCTCGCCTACCAGACGGGCTACCTCAAGACGAACTACCCGGCCCACTTCCTGGCGGCGCTTCTGACCTCGGAGCGGGCCAACACCGACAAGATGGTCCAGTACATCGGCGAGTGCCGCGAGATGGGCATCAAGGTGCTGCCGCCCGACGTCAACGAATCGGAGCTGTTCTTCCGGCCGGCGGCGCAGGCATCCGAGATCCTCTTCGGTCTGTCCGCCCTCAAGAACGTCGGCGAGGGCGCCGTCGAGGCCGTGCTCCTGGTCCGGCGCGAGACGGGCCGCTTCACGTCGCTTTTCGACCTCTGCGACCGCGTGGACCTCCGCGCCGTCAACCGGCGCGTGATCGAGAGCTTCGTCAAGAGCGGCAGCTTCGACTCCCTGGACTCGCGCCGCGCGGCGCTCTACGCGGCGATCGACCCGGCGATGGAGGGCGGCCAGAAGCGCCAGCGCGACCGTGAGTCGGGGCAGGCGAGCCTGTTCGGCACGGTCGAGGCGTCCGCGGAGGGCAAGCCCGTCCGGGTCGCTGAGACTCCGCCGTGGTCCGAGGCCGAGCGGCTCGGGTTCGAGAAGGAGTCGCTGGGCTTCTTCATCTCGGGCCACCCGCTCGAGCGCTTCCGCGCCGAGCTCGCGCAGTGGACGAGCGCCACGACCGGCTCGCTCGCGCAGCAGGCGGCGAACGGCGAGGTCACGATCGGCGGCATCGTGACGGCGCTGCGCCTGATCAAGACCAAGAAGGGCGACCGCATGGCGAGCTTCGTGCTCGAGGACCTCGAGGGCAGCGTCGAGACGCTGGTGTTCCCGGAGGCCTACAAGAAGGCGGGCGCGCGGCTCGCCGACGACTCCGTCGTGCTGGTCAAGGCGAGGGCGGAGATCCAGGACGACGGCAAGGCGCGGCTCCTGGCCTCGGACGTGCTCCCGCTCGAGCAGGCGAAGCTCGCCGAGGCGCGCCACGTGACGATCCGGGTCCCGCTCGGCACCTGGGACCGGGGCAAGGGCGAGCGGCTCCGCGATATACTCGGGTCGCACAAGGGCGATTGCCCGGTGACGCTCGAGATCGTGCGCGCGGGCTCGTGGTCGGCCGCGCTCGCGCCGAGCGCCTACTACCGGGTCAGGCCTGACGCCGTCCTGCGAGACGAGGTCGAGGCGCTGCTGGGACCGGGCGCGCTCGTGCTGGCGCGGACCCAGGCGCCGCGCGGCTAGCAGAGGAGGACGAGTTGGCCGAGGCGGACTTCGAGGCGCCGCTCGTCGAGCTGCAGAAGCAGATCGAGGAGCTCGCCAAGTGGCCAGGCGATCCCGCGAAGGAGCGGGAGGCGCACCGGCTGCGGGAGGCGCTCGCCGCCCAGCGGCGCGAGGTCTACGCGAAGCTGACGCCCTGGCAGAAGACGCTCGTCTCGCGGCATCCGGGCCGGCCGTACACGCTCGATTACGTGCAGGCGCTGCTCACCGACTGGACCGAGCTGCACGGCGACCGCCGCTTCGCTGACGATGCCGCGCTCGTGTGCGGCTTCGGGCTCTACCACGACCTGCCGGTGTGCGTCGTCGGCCACCAGAAGGGCCGCGACACGAAGCAGAAGCTCTACCGCAACTTCGGCATGCCCAAGCCGGAGGGCTACCGCAAGGCGATGCGCGTGATGGATCTCGCCGCGCGCTTCGGCCGGCCGATCCTGACCTTCGTCGACACGGTCGGCGCTTATCCCGGCGTCGAGGCCGAGGAGCGCGGCCAGGCCGAGGCGATCGCCTGGAACCTGCGCGAGATGTCCAGGCTGGAGACGCCGATCATCGTCACGGTCACGGGCGAGGGCGGCAGCGGGGGCGCGCTCGCGATCGCCGTCGGCGACCGCGTCAACATGCTCGAGCACTCGGTGTACTCGGTGATCTCGCCCGAGGGCTGCGCCTCGATCCTGTTTCGCGACGCCTCGCGCGCCGAGCAGGCGGCCGCGGCGATGCGGATCACCGCCCGCGACCTGCTGGCGATGGAGCTCGTCGACGAGGTGATCGAGGAGCCGGCCGGCGGCGCCCACGTCAACCACGACGAGATGTTCAAGAATGTCGACAAGGTGCTGTGGCGGCAGCTCCAGGCGCTGCGGAAGGTCCCGCGCGAGCGGCTGGCCGACGAGCGCTACAAGAAGTTCCGCGACATGGGCCGGCCCGGGCGCGAGTTCGTGGAGGCGG
Organism: Vicinamibacteria bacterium; assembly: GCA_036559805.1. Lineage (GTDB taxonomy): Bacteria > Acidobacteriota > Vicinamibacteria > Fen-336 > Fen-336 > DATBSL01. The sequence goes on along the minus strand of DATBSL010000228.1, from coordinate 7,960 downwards.
TCGAAGCCGCGCCGCAGCGCGCACCCGCGAAGCGGGCGCGCGGCGGAGAGGCGACCTAGCCGCACGGGGCGTACACGACCGCGGCTGTAGAATGGCCGCGTGAGCTCCCTCGTCGAGCGCGTGAGGCGCGATCCCGCCAGGGCGGTGCGGCAGGGACTGCTCGCGCTCGTGGCCCTCGTGAGCGCCGCGGTCGCCTGGAGCCTGCTGCGGCCGGCGCCCAAGCCCGCGGCCGAGGCCAAGGCGCCGCCGCCCGGCAGCGGCACCACCGTCGGCGAGATGACCTTCCTGCGCTTCCGCGACGACAGCCGGCGGATCGAGGTCAAGGCGAAGGAGATGGTGGGCTCGCAGGACGGCGCCATGATCCTGCACGGCGTAGAGGCGACGCTGCCCTTCGTGCGGGAGGGCCGGGCGGGCACGGTGACGATCCGGGCCGACGAGTGCCAGTACCAGCAGGCTGTCGAGCGCGCGGCGTTCAAGGGCAACGTCGTGGTGCGCACCGACGACGGCTTCGAGCTCGAGTCGGCGAGCCTCAAGTACTGGGGCGACAAGGAGCGCGCCTTTACCGCCGACCCCGTGCACTTCAAGCGCGGGTCGGTCGACGGGACGGCGCTCGGCTTCGAGTACCGCGCCGGTTCCGGCCTCGAGCTGCGCGGAGACGTCCGGATCACGATCGCGGCCGCCGCGGGCGGCGAGCCGACCTATATCACCTCGCCCTCGGCGAGCGGCTCGCGCGAGGAGCGCCGGATCACGTTCCACGACGGCGTCGTGGCGCGCAGGGGCGCGCGCGAGCTGCGCGGCAAGGAGCTGCGGCTCGCGCTCGACGAGGGGCTGGACCGCATCGAGCGCGCGGTAGTGACGGGCAACGCCGATCTCGTCGCCGGCCCCGGCGCGTCGCTGACCACGACTACTGCGGCAGCGGCGGGTCCCGCCCAGGCGCCGGGCACGGCACCGCCTCCGGGCGGCACGCAAAGGCTGCGCAGCCAGAAGCTCGAAGTGGACTTCGGGCCGGCAGGCGAGCTGAAGCAGGCGCTCGCGACGGGGTCGGCCTCGCTCGAGGTCGAGCCGGCGCCCTACGAGCCGAAGGAGCGCCGGCGTCTCAGCGGACCGCGGCTGCGCTTCGACTTCGACCCGGAGGGTCGGCTCGCCTCGGTTCACGGGCCGCGCGCCGCTGCGGCGAAGCCGGGTCCGAAGGAGCGCCCGGTCCTCACGGCCGAGCCGCTCGAAGCCGCCGAGGGTGCGTTGCGGCGAGTCGAGAGCGACGCGTTCGTCGCGACGCTCGATCCGGCCACGGGCGCGCTCGTGCGGGGCGAGTTCGAGGGTTCTGTCGCCTTCAGCGAGCCGGGGCGAAAGGCGTGGGCGGGGCACGCCGTCCACGACGTCGCCGCCGGGACGCTCGTGCTCACGCGCGAGCCGCGCATCCTCGACGAGGCCGAGGGCTCCGAGCTGCGCGGCCGCGAGATCCGGATCGGGACGCGCACGCGCGCCGTCGCAGCCAGCGGCAGCGTGCGGCACGAGGTGAAGGGCAAGGGCCGGCGCGGCGGCCTCTTCGGCGGACAGGCGAAAGCCGCGCCGGGCCAGGCGACGCAGGAGCCGACCGTCATCGTGTGCCGCGAGTTCGAGTACGACCCCCAGACACGCAGCGCCCGCTACCGGGAGAACGCGCTCGTGCGCTCCGGGACCGACGAGGTGCGCGCGCCGCTCATCACGCTCGACGAGCCGGGCCCCGGAGAGCGGCGCATGACCGCGACTGGCGGCGTCACCTCCGTGCTGCACCCGCGGCCGGCGAAGACGAGCGCCAAGGAGCCGGCGCCGGTCGAGGCGCGCAGCAAGGAGATGCGGTACGAGGAGGCGAAAAACCGCGTCGTCTACACGGGCGACGTCGAGATCCGCCAGGGCGACATCCTGACGAAGAGCCCCGAAGCGGTGGTCCTGCTCGCGAAGGACGGAGAGACGGTCGACCGGATGCTCGCGGGCGAGCCCGTCGAGGTGCACCAGGGGCTGAAGCGCGCCAACGGCGAGCGCGGCACGTACACGCCGGCGACCGAGACCTTCGTGCTCACGGGAGAGAAGGTCGTGCTGCACGACGCCGACCGCCGCCTCGAAGGTCGTATGCTGACGTTCGAGGTCGGCAGCGACCGCATCCGCGTGGACGGGCGCGAGGAAGTGCGCACGGAGGCGGTGTTCCGGCGCAAGGAGCTGCCCCGGCCTTGAGCGCGGCACAAAGCCCGGAAGCGCCCGCGGGCCCGCGCGTGCTGCGCGCCGCGGGCCTCACCAAGTCCTACGGGCGCAGGGTCGTGGTGCGCGACGTGGGCCTCGAGATCCGCCAGGGCGAGGTGGTGGGCCTGCTCGGCCCGAACGGCGCGGGCAAGACCACCACCTTCTACATGGTCGTCGGGCTGGCGCGCCCCGACACCGGCTCGGTCACGCTCGGCGGCGACGACATCACGGCGATGCCGATGTACCAGCGGGCGCGCCAGGGCATCGGCTACCTGCCGCAGGAGGCGAGTGTCTTCCGCAAGCTCACGGCCGAGGAGAACGTGCTCGCGATCCTCGAGACGCGCGGCTTGAAGGCCGCCGAGCAGCGCGCCCAGGCGCGCGAGCTGCTGGAGGAGCTCGGGATCCAGGCGATGGCGCGCCAGCCCGCCTACACGCTGTCGGGGGGGGAGCGGCGCCGGCTCGAGATCTGCCGCGCGCTCGCGGCCGAGCCGTCGTTCATCCTGCTCGACGAGCCGTTCGCGGGCATCGACCCGATCGCGGTGATCGACATCCAGAAGATCATCGCGCACCTGCGCGACCGCGGCATCGGCATCCTGATCACGGACCACAACGTGCGCGAGACCTTGAAAATAACGGACCGCGCCTATATTCTCAGAGACGGCAATGTCTTCCGTTCCGGCACCCCGCAGGAGCTCGCCTCGGATCCCGAGGTGCGCCGCGTCTACCTGGGAGAGGGATTCCGTCTGGACGGCCGCGAGGGCTGAGGCCGTCCCGACAGGCGGAGCCTAGACAACCTTGGCGCTCCACCAGAAGCTGGGGCTGTCCGCGCGCCTGTCGCAGCGGCTGATCCTGACGCCGTCGCTGCAGCAGGCGATCAAGCTCTTGCCGCTCACGACCCTGGAGCTCGCCGAGGTCCTCGAGCAGGAGGTGATGGAGAACCCGCTGCTCGAGGAGGTCCCGGTCGAGGAGACCAAGACGAGCGAGGAGCTCTCGCAGGAAGCGCAGGACGCGCCCGCCGCCGAGCGCGAGCGCGCCGACGACCCGTTGAAGGAGATCGAGGTCGAGCGCTTCTTCGAGGACTACTTCTCCGACGCGGGCGAGCGGCGCATGCGCCCGGCCGAGGTGCCGGAGGTCCCGCCGATCGAGAACACGCTCACCGAGTCGCTCGACCTCTACGACCACCTGCTGTGGCAGCTGCGGATGACCGAGACCGACGAGGCGCTGCTGGTGATCGCGGACGCGATCGTGCAGAACCTCGACGAGGACGGCCTGCTGCGCGTGTCGCTCGAGGACGTCGCGGGCATGGGGCCGTGGCCGCTGGAGCAGGTCGAGGCGGCGCTGGCTCTCGTCCAGGCGCTCGACCCTCCCGGAGTGGGCGCGCGCGACCTGTGCGAGTGCCTGCGCATCCAGCTGCGCGGGCTCGGGCTCGAGGACTCGCCCGCCGACGTGATGGTGCGCGACCACATGAAGCAGCTCCAGAGCCACCAGTACCCCGACATCTCGCGGCAGATGGGGCTCACGCCCGAGGAGGTCGCGCACCACCTCGAGATCATCCGCGGGCTGTCGCCGCGCCCGGGCAACCGCTACAGCTCGAAGCGCTCCGACTACATCCTGCCCGACGTGTTCGTGGTGAAGGAAGCCGACGAGTACAAGATCCTGCTGAACGACGACGGGCTGCCCAAGCTGCGGATCAGCCCGACCTACAAGCGCATGCTCGACAACAAGGAGCCGGGCTCCGAGGAGACGCGCGCCTACGTCAAGGACAAGCTCCGGAGCGCCTTGTGGCTGCTCAAGAGCGTCGACCAGCGCCAGCGCACGATCTACAAGGTGGCCGAGTCGATCGTGCGCCACCAGCGCGCCTTCCTCGACCACGGCGTCACGCACCTGCGGCCGCTGGTGCTGCGCGACGTGGCGAGCGACATCGGGATGCACGAGTCGACCGTCTCGCGCGTGGTGGCGAACAAGTACATGCACACGCCGCGCGGCGTGTACGAGATGCGCTTCTTCTTCCATAGCGGGATCACCTCCACGATGGGCGAGGCGGTGAGCTCGGTCTCGATCAAGAACCGGATCCGGAAGATGATCGAGGAGGAAGACGCCTCGCGGCCGCTGTCCGACTCGCGCATCGCCGAGGTGCTCGGCGCCGAGGGCCTGCCGCTCGCGCGCCGCACCGTGGCCAAGTACCGCGAGGAGCTGCGCCTCCCGCCATCCAACCTGCGCAAGACGGTGCACTAGGCCCTTGGCCAGGCGCCCGAGGCCGAAGCGAGAGGCGCTTGCGCCCGCCCCGGGCCCGAGAGAAGGCGCATTCGTCGCGGTGGGCGAGCTGGCCGCGGCCGGAGCCGAGCCGCTCGAGCTGCGGCTGCGAGCCGGGCGCGCGGGGCTCAAGAACCGCGTGGAGCAGGCGCGGGTCCAGCGGCCGGGCCTGGCGCTCACCGGCTACACCGACTACATCCGCTACGGCCGCGTGCAGATCCTCGGCAGCAGCGAGCTGGGCTACCTCGCCAAGCTCGGCGCGCGCGATCGCCGCGGTGTGCTCGCCAAGCTGTGCCGCAGCCGCATCAGCTGCTTCGTGATCACCAAGGGCCTCGAGCCGCCGCCGGAGCTTCTGGCCGCGGCCGAGGCGCGCGGCATCCCGCTGTTCGCGACGCCGCTCGAGTCGACGCCGTTCATCAAGCTGCTGCAGGCGTTCCTGGAGGAGCGGCTCGCCTCGCGGCTGCACCTGCACGCGGTGCTCGTCGACGTGTTCGGCCTGGGCGTGCTGATCCTGGGCGACAGCGGGATCGGCAAGTCGGAGTGCGCGCTCGAGCTGGTCGACCGCGGCCACCGGCTGGTGGCGGACGACGTCGTCGAGGTCAAGAGGATGGGCGACGGCCTGGTCGGGGTCTCGCCGGACCTCACGCGCTACCACATGGAGCTGCGCGGGCTGGGCGTCCTCAACATCAAGGACCTCTACGGCGTGTCGTCGATGCGGCTCAGCAAGCGGGTCGAGCTCGTGGTGCAGCTCGAGCGCTGGGACCCGGCCAAGGAGTACGACCGGCTCGGCCTGGGCGGCGAGCGCTTCCCGATCCTGGGCGCGCAGCTGCCGCTCGCGCGCATGCCGGTCGCGCCCGGCCGCAACATTGCGCTGCTCGTGGAGGTGGCGGCGCGCAACCAGCTGCTGCGCGAGGGCGGCTACGACGCGGCGCGGCGCTTCGTGGAGCGCGTCGACGAGCTGGTCGCGGCGCCGAGGCGCGGCGGCAGCGCGCGGACCCGCCCGGTGCGGAGGCGCGCGTGAGGGCGAAGGACCGCCGGCAGCCGGAGCTGCTCGTGATCACCGGGCTCTCGGGCTCGGGCAAGACGCACGTGTCGCGCGCGCTCGAGGACGCGGGCTGGTTCTGCGTCGACAACCTGCCGATGGCGCTGGTGCCGGCGTTCGCCGAGCTGGCGCGGCGCTCGCCCGAGCTGCAGCACACGGCGCTCGTGGTCGACCTGCGCGAGCGCGGCTTCACCGCGACGTTTCCCGACGCGTACCGGGCGCTCAAGCGCCACGGCCGGCCGAAGGTCTCGCTGGTGTTCCTGGAGGCCGACGACCGCACGCTCTTGCGCCGCTTCAGCGAGACGCGCCGGCCGCACCCGCTCGCCGGCGGCGAGCCCGCGGCGCTCGGGATCCGCGCGGAGCGCGTGGCGCTCTCGGGCGTGAGGCGGCTGGCCGACGCGATCCTCGACACCTCGCGCTTCACGGTGCACGAGCTGCGCGACTACGTGCACGAGCGCTACGACACCCGCGGCGGCACGCGGATGCTGGTCTCGGTGCTGTCGTTCGGCTACAAGTACGGGCTGCCGCCCGAGGCCGACCTGGTGTTCGACGCGCGCTTCCTCGCGAACCCCAACTTCGTGCCGGCGCTGCGGCGGAGGACGGGCGCGGACGCGCGCGTGGTGCGCTTCCTGCGCCGCAAGCCCGAGACGGGGCGCTTCCTGACGAGGCTGCTGGAGCTCGCCTTCTTCGTGCTGCCGCGCCACGAGCGCGAGGGGCGCAGCTACCTGACGCTCGCGGTCGGCTGCACCGGCGGCCGGCACCGCTCGGTGATGCTGGCGAACGCGATCGGCGCCGCGGTGCGCGGCAAGGGCTTCCCGGTGCGCGTGGAGCACCGGGACGTGAAGCAGGAGTGAGGCCATGATCGGAATCGTGGTGGTGACGCACGGGCGCGTGGCGGAAGAGCTCGTGAGCGCGGCGCGCACCATCCAGGGAGAGCTCTCCGGGATGGTGGCGGTGACGATCGGCTGGGGCGACGACGCGGGCCAGGCAACGGCCGCGATCGAGAAGGGGATCGCCGCCGCCGGCGGCGGCGACACGCTGGTGCTCACCGACATGTTCGGCGGCACGCCGACCAACCTGAGCCTGCCGTTCCTGTCGCCGCACGTCGAGATCGTGACGGGCGTGAGCCTGCCGATGCTGATCAAGGCGGCGGGGCTGCGCGAGGGCGCGCTCGTGGAGGTGGCGCGCGCGGTGCGCGAGCAGGGCAAGGGGGCGATCGTCGTCGCGAGCGAGATCCTGGCGGCGCCCAAGCCGTGATCCGCCGCGCGCTGCGGATCCGGAACCCGCTGGGCCTGCACGCGCGGGCGGCCGCCCGCTTCGTGCACACGGCCGGACGCTACCGCTCGCGGGTGAGCGCCTTGCGCGGCGGGAAACGCATGGACGGCAAGTCGATCCTGGGGATGCTGCTGCTCGGCGCGTCGCAAGGCACCGAGATCGAGGTGGAGGTGGACGGGCCCGACGAGGTCGAGGCGCTCGAAGCGCTCGAGGCGCTGGTCGCGGACGGCTTCGGGGAAGGCGCATGACGAGCCTGCGCGGGATCGGCGTGTCGCCCGGCATCGCCGTCGGCAAGGCGCTCGTCGTCGAGCACGAGGCCGGCCCGGTGTTCCGGCTTTCGCTTCGTCCCGAGGCGGTCGAGGCTGAGGTCGCGCGGCTCGAGCACGCGCTCGCCACCTCGGCCGGGCAGCTCGAGACGATCAAGGCGCGGCTGGCGCGCGAGGTGGGCGCCCCGCACGCGTACATCTTCGACGCGCACCTGCTGATGCTGCGCGACCCGCTGCTGCGCGACCGCGCCGTCGAGGCGGTGCGGCGGGAGGCGGTGAACGCCGAGTGGGCGCTGCGCACCGTGTCCGAGAGCCTGCACGCTCTCTTCAGCGAGTTCAGCGACGCCTACCTGCGCGAGCGCAGCACCGACCTCGACGACGTGATCGGCCGGATCCAGCTCAACCTGCGCGGCACGCCGGACGCGCCGTCGCTCGCGCGGCTGCCCGAGCCCGTGGTGCTGGTCGCCGGCGACCTCAGGCCGTCGGTGGCGGCCGAGCTCGACTGGGATCGCGTGCTCGCGATCGTGACCGACGTGGGCTCCTCCACGTACCACACGGCGATCATCGCGCGCTCGCTCGGCATCCCGGCGGTGGCCGGGCTCAAGGAAGCCACGCGGCTCGTCCCGTCCGGCGCCATGGTGGCCGTCGACGGCGCGCGCGGCGACGTCGCGGTCGAGCCGACTCCCGAGGCGCTCGTCGTGCTGCGCGCGGCGCAGGAGCAGCACCGGCGCGAGGAAGAGCGCCTGCGCGGCACCCGCGCGCTCGCGGCGCGCACGCCCGACGGGGCGCTCGTGCGGCTCGAGGCCAACGTCGAGTTTCCGGAGGAGGCGGCGACCGCGCAGCTCTACGGGGCCGAGGGCATCGGCCTCTTCCGCTCCGAGTACCTGCTCGGCCGCGGCCTGCGCTT
>DATBSL010000227.1:0-32709 GCA_036559805.1 Vicinamibacteria bacterium | reverse complement strand
TGATCTCGACCGCGGTCGCGCCGACCATGATCAGGTCGCGGATCCCCTCGCTGATCTCCATGACCTCGTAGAGGCCGACGCGGCCCTTGTAGCCGGTGCCGTTGCAGGTCGCGCAGCCCTTGCCCTTCATCACCTGGAACGTGCCGATCAGCTCCGGCGTGAAGCCGATGTCGGCCAGCGTCTTCGTGGGCACGTTGGCCGTGTCGTCGATCTTGCATTTGGCGCAGACCCGGCGCACCAGGCGCTGGGCCTGGATCAGGTTGACGGCGGTGCCCACCAGGAACGGCTCGATGCCCATGTTGACCATGCGCGAGATCGTCGAAGGGGCGTCGTTCGTGTGCAGGGTCGAGAGCACCAGGTGGCCCGTGAGCGCCGCCTTGACCGCGATCTCGGCCGTCTCGTAGTCGCGGATCTCTCCGACCAGGATGATGTTCGGGTCCTGGCGCAGGAACGAGCGCAGCACCGCCGCGAAGTTGAGCCCGATGTTGTCCCTGATCTGCACCTGGTTGATCCCCGGCAGGTTGAACTCGACCGGGTCCTCGGCCGTCATGATGTTGGTGTCGGCCTTGTTCAGCGACGCGATGGCGGAATAGAGGGTGTTGGTCTTGCCGGATCCCGTCGGGCCCGTCACGAGGACGATCCCGTACGGCTTGTTGATGGCGTTCTTGAAGCGCTCGAGCGAGTGCGGCTCGAAGCCGAGCTTGGTCATGTCCAGCATCAGCTTCGACTTGTCGAGCAGCCGCATCACGATCTTCTCGCCCCACAGCGTGGGCAGGCACGAGACGCGGAAGTCGAGGTCGCGGCTGCGGTCCTCGACCTTCATCTTGATCTTGATGCGGCCGTCCTGCGGCAGGCGTTTCTCCGCGATGTCGAGCTTGGCCATGATCTTGACCCGCGACGTGAGCGGGTCCTTGAGCTTCATGGGCAGCGCCATCACGTTGTAGAGGATCCCGTCGATGCGGAAGCGGACGCGGAACTCCTTCTCGTAGGGCTCGATGTGGATGTCCGAGGCGCCGCGCTTCAGCGAGTCGACGAGCAGCACGTTCGTGAGCTTGATGACCGGCGCGGCGTCCGCCGACTTGCTCATGGTGGCGAGGTCGATCTCCTCGTCCTCGCTCTTGACCGTCTCGACGTCGGCATCGGCCTCTCCCATCGAGTCGAGGTCGATTTCCGACAAGCCGCCGATCGACGCCATGTCGTCGACGCTCAGCCCGGGGCCGTCCATTGCGTCCTTGAGGCTGCCGCCGCCGGGGATACCGTAGCCGCCGCCCGCGGGTGCCGTGTCGCGCCGCAGCTCGAGCGAGCGGGTCGAGCCGTAGTAGCGCTCGATCGAGTCCTCGATCGCCCCCTCGGACGCCACCACCGGCTCGACGTTGTAGCCGGTCATGAACTTGATGTCGTCCATCGCGAACACGTTGGTGGGATCCGCCATCGCGATCGTGAGGACCGCACCCGAGCGCGACAAGGGAAGCACCTGGTACTTCCGCGCCGTCTCGGCCGGGATGATCTTGATGATCGCCGGGTCGACTTCGAAGTGGTCGAGGTTGATCGAAGGCACACCGTACTGGCGCGAGAGCAGGCTCGTGATCTCCTCGTCCTTGACGAAGCCGAGGGACACGAACGCCTTGCCGAGCTTGCCGCCGCCCATCTTCTGGTGATTGAGCGCTTCCTGGAGCTGCTGCGGAGTCACCATGTTCTCCTTCAGCAGCAACTCACCGAGTTTGACTGGCATGCCTCGTTTAGCTCAAAAAAGCACGTTTCTAACGCAAGTTAGCCGACAGATGCTAACGCCTAAGTCGAGATGTGTCAAGACGCTTCTCGTGATTCGGCTTTGTCCAAATCCCGGTCACATCCCACCCCGGCCGGTGAGAATAGCACGGGGCGTGCCCGGGGACCCGTGAAACGCCGAGCCCAGAGGGATGGCGACCCTGGGGGCCGACTGACCTCGTGCTATAACCCCGACCGTGACGAGCGGCGTCGAGGAGCGCGAGCCCGCCCCGAGCGGACCCGCCGCGTGGCTCGAGCTCGGCCTGCTCGCGGTCATCGCACTGTGGTTGTTTCGCGACGTCCTGCTCTTCGGGCAGGTCTACTACGTGCGCGACATCCACCTCGTGTGGCACGCCCAGGTCGAGGGGTTCGTGCGCGCGATCGCAGCGGGCTCGTGGCCCGTGTGGAACCCGGGCCTGGCTTTCGGCCGACCGTTGCTCGCCGACCCGAGCGCGCAGGTGCTCTACCCCCTGACCTGGCTCAACCTGGTCCTGCGCCCGTGGACCTACTACACCCTGTTCGTGGTGGTCCACTTCCTCGTCGCCGGGAGCGGCATGCTGTCGCTCGCGCGCCGCTACGGCCTCGCGCGTTCGGCCTCGCTCCTGGCTGCGGTAGCGTTCGCCGCTTCGGGCCCGGTGCTGGGAATCCTGGACCTGTGGCACCACTTCGCGGGCGCGTGCCTGATGCCGTGGGTCGTCGACGCCTGCGACCGTGCCCTGGCGGGCGAGCGACGGGGTGTCGCTCGCTTCGGGCTGGTCCTGGCGCTGCAGATTCTCGCCGGATCCGCCGACCTCGTGGCCATGACGCTGTGCCTGTCGGCGGCCCTGGGGGCCGCGCGTCGCGCGTGGGGCGTCCCTCGGCCTGCGCGCGTCGATGCTGCCGCGCTCCTGCGAGTCGCAAGCGGAGGGCTTCTCGCCGTGGGCCTGAGCGCAGCGCTCTGGATGCCCGCCCTGGAAGCCCTGGGCGGAACGGCCCGCACCGAGCTGCCGGGCGGCGAACGCGGGTACTGGTCGCTGCACCCGTTCGCCGCCCTCGAAACCGTCCTGCCGGGCCTCTTCACGGCGCTCCCGCTGAACGAATCCTGGCGCGCCGAGCTGTTCGAATCGCGCGAGCCGCTCATGGGCTCGATCTACCTCGGCGCGGGAACCCTGGCGCTCGTGGGAGCCGCGGCGGCCTCGAGCCATCCGCTTCGCGTCGCCTTGCTCACGAGCCTGGCTCTCGCCGGGCTGATGGCCCTCGGCAGTCACACGCCGGTCTACGACGCCCTCACCACAGTCGTTCCTCCGCTGCGGATCCTTCGCTATCCCGTGAAGGTCATGACGGCCGTGGCCTTCTGCTGGTCCCTGCTCGCGGGCCTGGGTGCCGATGCCTGGAGCCGTGAGTCCGGCCTGCGCAAGCGGCTCGTGGCCTGGACCTGCGGCCCGCCCGCGATCGCGCTCGTCGCCGCGAGCGCGATCGCGCTCGCGGTGTATCTGCAGCAGGACAGTCTCGCCAGCCAGCTGCTGGATCCGGCGCTGGAGCAGGCGGGCCGGGACCGCCTCCTGCCACACGTGCTGTCGAGGCTGCTCGTACCCGCGGCCCTCGCCGCTGCGGTCCTCGCCCTGGTCTTTGCGCACGCGAAGCGCCGCGTCGGCGGGGCCCGCGTGGCCCTCGCCGTCTGCGTGCTCGCCGCTCTCGACCTGCTCGTCTACCATCGCTCCGCGAGCCCCGTGGCGCCGGTGGCCCTCTACACCATGCAGCCGGAGGTCGTGGGCGCTCTCCGCGAGGCGGGAGCGACGCGCGTCTACGTCTACGACTACGCGACTCGCTCCATCGTCGAGCGCACTCTGCAGGCTCGCAACGCCTATCAGCTGGAGCGGATGCCCGCCGGCTGGCCGCTCGCAGCCGCCAGCGCGCTCGCGCAGCAGATGTACGTCGCGCCCGAGTCCGCAGGCCGTTTCGGGCTCGCGCAGGCGTACGCCATCGACTACCGCGGCCTCTACCCACTGGACCTCAGGCGCCTCACGGGACTGCTGCGAGAGGTCGAGGGCACGCCGTCCCACCTCCGCCTGCTTCAGCTCGGCGGCGTCGAGCGCGCGATCGCGCTGCACGACGTCGACGGGCTCGTGCCGGAGCGCGCGATCGAGGGCCTCCTGGACCGGCCGATCCGGCTGATGCGCGTGCCCGAGCCGCTGCCACGCAGCTACGTGGTGGGCGGGGCGCGCGCCGAGGCGGGCGACGCTCTCGCGCCGCTCCTGGCGTCGAACTTCGATCCGCGGCGCGAGGTCGTGCTCGGCGGCGTCGATCGTCCGGGACCTGCCGATTTTCGCGGCACGTCGAGGATTCGCGAGGAGCGGGCCGACCGCGTGCTGCTCGAGACGGAGGCGAGCGCTCCGGGGTTCGCGGTGCTGCTGGACGGCTTCGACCAGGGCTGGCGCGCCCGGCTGGACGGGGAGCCGGTGCCGGTGCTGCGGGCGAACGCCGTCTTCCGAGCGGTCGCCGTGCCGCAAGGCCGACACTCGGTCGAGTTCGTTTACCGTCCGCGAGGGCTGCTGCTCGGCCTCGCGGTCTCGGTCCTCTCGCTGGCGCTCGTCGCGGCGATCGCGGCACGCGGGCCGGGCGAGCGCCTCCTGCTCTGAGCGTCGCGAGAGCTCGCGGAGCTCCGGAGCCCGAAACGCCTCGCGTGCTAGCATCGCCTCGCGATGGGGGCACGACGCGACGAACCGAGTGTGCGATTCCACGCTGCGTGGTACGACGAGCGGGAGATCGAGGCCGTCCGTGCGGCCCTCGCCGGGCACACCACGGGCGACGGGCCCTTCGGGCGCAGGGTGGAGAGTCGGCTGTCGAGCATGCTCGACTCGCGGAAGGTGCTGCTCACGACCTCCTGCACGCACGCGCTCGAGCTCGCCCTGCTCGCGCTCGGGATCGGCCCGGGGCAGGAGGTGATCACGCCGTCGTTCACGTTCGTCTCCAGCGCGAACGCCGCGCTGCGCGTGGGCGCCATGCCGGTCTTCGCCGAGATCGACGAGCGCACGCTCGGGCTCGACCCGCAGGACGTCGAGCGGCGGCTCACGCCGCGGACGGCCGCGATCCTGCCGGTGCACTACGCCGGAGTGGCACCCGACATGGAGCCGATCCTGGATCTGGCGCAAAGGCGCGGGCTGCGCGTGGTGGAGGACGCGGCGCAGGGCCTCGCGGCGAGCTGGCGTGGCCGTCCGCTCGGCACCCTCGGCGACGCCGGCTGCTTCAGCTTCCACGAGACGAAGAACGTGAGCTGCGGCGAGGGCGGGGCGATCGCGATCGCCGACCCCGAGCTCGCGAAGCGCGCCGAGATCGCCCGCGAGAAGGGCACCAACCGCGCGGCCTTCTTCCGCGGCGAGGTGGACAAGTACACCTGGGTGGCCGAAGGCTCGAGCTACGTCCAGTCCGACGTGCTCGCGGCGATCCTCGACGCCCAGCTCGACAAGCTCGCCGAGATCCAGGCGCGCCGCTCGGCCGTCACGGCGCGCTACCGCGCCGGGCTGCAGGACTGGGCGGACGCGCGCGGCGTGCGGCTGCCGGCCGTGCTGCCCGAGCGCGAGCCCAACCACCACATCTTCTACCTGCTGTACCCGGACGCCGCGCGGCGCGACCGCACGCTGGCCGCGCTCCGCGCCGCGGGCGTGCTGGCGACGTTCCACTACGTGCCTCTGCACTCCTCGCCCCACGGCCGAAGTCTGGGCCCGCAGCCGGAGCTGCCGGTGACGGACCGTGTCGCGAGCACGCTCTTGCGGCTGCCGCTCCACCCGAGGCTCTCCGACGGCGACGTGGACCGCGTGGTCGAGGCCGTGCGGCGCGCGGAAGGCTGAGCTTGGCGGAGCTGCCCCACCTGAGCCTGGTGCTCGCCTGCTACAACGAAGCGGAGCACCTCGAGCAGAGCTTCGCCGAGATCAGGGACACGCTCGAGCAGGCCCGCTTCCCGTTCGAGATCCTGTTCGTCGACGACGTGAGCCGCGACCGCACCCGCGAGATCCTGGCGCGCCTCGTGGCCGACAACCCGCAGCTGCAGCTGCGCACGCTACTGCACGAGCGTAACCGCGGCCGCGGAGCGACGGTGACGGACGGGTTCCGGGCCGCGCGCGGCGCGGTCACGGGCTACATCGACGTGGACCTCGAGGTGCACAGCCGCTACATCCCCTCGCTGGTGCGCGCGATCGACCGGGGCGCCGACGTGGCGACGCTCCGGCGCATCTACGCCTTCCAGCTCGGGTCGCTCGACCGCTATTTCATGAGCCGCGGCTACTCGTACCTCGTGCGCCGGATGCTCGGCGTGAGCTTCGTCGACACCGAGACGGGCTACAAGTTCTTCCGGCGCGACAAGGTGCTCCCGCTGCTCGACGAGATCCAGGACACGGGCTGGTTCTGGGACACCGAGTTCATGGTGCGCGCCGCTCGCCGCGGCCTCACGATGGTCGAGATCCCCGGCGCCTACATCCGGCGCAAGGACAAGACCTCGACCGTGAGCGGGATGCGCGACTCGCTGCGGTACTTCCGGCAGCTCGTCCAGTTCCGGCGCAGGCTGCGGGAGGCCGCGTGAAGGCGCTCGACGAGATCGGCTGGCGGCGCGCGCTGCGCTTCGGCTTTTTCACGGCGGCGATGTTGCCGTATCGGATGCTGTTCGTGCCGCAGCTGCGCGCGCCGTGGCTGCGTCTGCTCGGCGCCCACGTCGGCGCGCGCGCCATGCTGCACGACGTGCGCTTCTTCAACCTCTACCGGCGCGGCCTCGCCGGGCTGGAGATCGGAGACGAGTGCTTCCTCGGCGACGAGTGCCTGCTCGACCTCGCGGAGGGAGTGCGGCTCGAGGCGCAGGTCACGCTCGCAGAGCGGGTCCTGGTGCTGACGCACACGAACGTCGGCTACGCGGACCACCCGCTGCAAGCCCGTTTCCCCGCGAGCGCCGCCCCCGTCGTGATCGAGCGCGGCTCGTTCGTCGGGGCGAACGTCACCTTGCTGCCGGGGGTCCGCATCGGGGCCGGCTCTTTCGTGGCCGCGGGCAGCGTCGTCACGCAAGACGTGCCGAAGGCGACGCTCGTGGCGGGCGTTCCGGCGCGCGTGGTGCGGCCGATCGCGTGAGGCCGCGGTGAGCGAGCGCAGACGCAGCGCCGCCATCGCCTCGCTCACGGCACTCGTCGCCTTCCTGCCGTTCCTGCGCGGCGTGCTCGGCTCCGCCTGCCTGTACTTCCGCGACATCGCACTCCATTTCTTCCCGCTGCGCGGCTTCGCCCTCGAGCGGCTGCGCGAAGGCGAGGTCGCCTTCTGGAACCCCTATGTCCACGAGGGAGCGCCGCTGTCGCTCCCCGCGCTCGGCTACCCGCTCGACCTCGTCGGAGTCGCCTGGCCGGACGAAGCGTTGCTTTCCCTGCTGCTGGCCCTGCACGTGCCGATGGGCGCGTTCTTCTTCTGGGTGCTGGCGCGCGGGCTCGGCCTGCGAACGCAGGCCGCCTCGGGCGGCGCGCTCGTGTACGCGCTCGGCGGATTCTTCCTGTCGACGATCAACCTCTACGTGTACGTCCAGGCCGCGGCGTGGGCTCCGCTCGTCGTGCTGACGCTCATCCGGCTGCTGGACGAGGGCGGGCGGCGCGCGATCGCCCTCGCGGCGCTCGCGCTGGCGGTAACGCTCTCGACCACGGGGATGGAGATCGCCGCCCAGGCCGTCGCTGCCGGCCTGGTGCTGGGGCTGCGCGCCAGGCGCGGACCGGCCGCGGCAAGCCGCGTCGCCGTGGCGCTGGCGCTCGCCGTGGCGCTCACCGCCCCCGTGCTGGTGCTGCTCGCCGGACAGGTGGCCGGCAGCGCGCGCGGGCGCGGCTTTCCGACGGAGGTCGTGCTCGCGCACTCCGTTCATCCCTTCGCTCTCGTCCAGACCCTGGTCGGCGGCCTCTTCGGCAATCTCGCGAACATCGCGAACGAGTGGTGGGGCCAGAACTTCTTCCCCCGCGGGTTCCCGTACGTGCTGAGCCTGTACCTCGGCGCCTCGACGCTGGCGCTCGCCGTCACCGGGATCGTCGACCGGCGGCCGCCCGCGGTTCGCCTGCTGCTGCTGCTGTCCTTCGGCCTCGTGATCTCGCTCGGACGCTGGGGGGGATTGGCGCCACTCGTCGACGCGCTGCCCGTGCTCGGTGCGTTCCGCTTCCCCGTGAAGGCGTTCTTCACCGTCCACCTCGCGGTGGCGCTGCTCGCCGCCCTCGGCCTGCAAGCGCTCGCCGAAGGTCGGCGCGGGCGAACGCTCGGCATCGTCGCCGGGGCTCTGGGGGCGCTGCTCTCGGCGGCCCCGCTCCTGCCGCTGGGCTTCCCGCGCGCGCTCTTCCGATTCGCCGCGGCCTTCTTTCCGCCGGGGTCGAGCCCCGAGCTGCGTGCCGAGCTCCTGGGTCGCGTGCTGCGAGACGCCGCGACCGGCGGTGCGCTGGCGCTCGTGGTTGCGTTCGTGGCCCTCGCGAGCGCTCGTGGCCGGTTCCAGGGGCAGCGTGCCGCGTGGCTCGTCGCGGCTGTCGTGGCGGCGGACCTGCTGCGCACGGGCTCCGGGCTGAATCCGATGGTCTCGCGGAGCTTCTACGAGCCGTCCGCCGAGCTGGCGGACCAGCTCGAGCGGCTGCGCGCGGGCCGCGTCTACACCTGTCCGATCGAGACGAGCCCGGCGTTCCACCAGGGGCTCGCCACGCGCGGCCAGGACCACGAGGTGTGGAGCTTCGCCGTCATGCTCGAGACGCTGAGCCCGGCGTTCAACGTCCCGCTCCGGGTCCCGACGGCGCTCAGCCCCGACCTCACGATGCTCGTGCCGACCGAGCGCATCCTCTCACCCGAGGAAGGCGCCTGCACGCCACTCGCACCGCTTTTGCCGCGACTGCGCGACGCAGGTGTCTCGACCGTGCTCTCGCTCGACCCGCTCGAGGACCCGGCTCTCAGGCCGCTCTTCGTCCTCGCCCCGCAGCGGATCCGACCCGTCGCCGTGCACGCCTACGCGCTCGCGGACCCGGCGCCTCGGGTCGAGCCCCAGGCAGGCGGCACGGGCGCGCTGCGCGAGACGGCCAACCGCCTCGAGCTCGACGTGGCGAGCGATGCAGCGACGACGCTCCTGGTGCGCGACGCCTGGGCGCCGGGCTGGTCCGCGCGCGTGGACGGCAAGCCCGTCGCGCTCCCGCGCGGGCGCCATCGCCAGCTGGCCCTCCCACCGGGCCGTCACCAGGTGCGGTTCGATTTCACGCCGCCCGGCTGGCTCGGCGCCATCGCCGTGCAGGCTATGGCACTCGCGGGCGCGCTCGGCCTGCTCTTCGCGGGCAGGGGGGGCCGCTAGGCGGCCGGCCGCCTCCGGGCGGACCGGCGGCTCGCGACGAGCAGGGCCGCCGCGACCAGGCCGGCCCCGAGCGCGACGCCAAGGCTCGCGATGACAGCCGGCGGCCTGTAGCGCAGCTCGACGACGTGTTGCCCCGCGGGCACGCCGACTGCGCGAAACGCGAGGTTGGCCCGCACGAGCTCGACAGCCGCCCCGTCGACGCTCGCGCGCCACCCGGGGTCGTAGACGTCCGCGAGCACGAGCAGCGCCTCATGCGTTGCCTGCGTTTCGAGCCGCTGGCGGTCGGGGCGACGCTCGAGCCATCGCACCGAGCCGTCGAGCGGCGCGTCGGCGCGCAGCGCTTGTCCCCAGGCGACGATCGCCTCGACCCGCGGGTCGAAGCCGGGATCGAGCAGCACGCCGATCGCGTCGCCATGGTCGGCGACGCGCGTCCTGGCGACGAGTCGCGCGCGGGGCAGCGCGTCGGGCACCGCGAAGACCCGTAGCGAGTCGCCCACCAGGGTCGGAAGCTCGTGCTCCAGGCGCAGGGTCTCGAGGCCGTGCGCGTGGAGCGCGACCACTTGCGACACCGCCCCGAGCTGCAGCAATCGCGTCTGGATCACCGGCACGCCCTCGAAGCGCCGCAGCAGGAAGCTCAGGTCGTGCATGTCGCTCGCGTAGAGGCCGCGGCTGTCGAAGTCGTAGCTCGTTTCGAGGCCGAAGAAGGTGGCCGAAGGCGGCACCAGCACCTGGCGTTGGGCGGCGGCCTCCCACACTCTCGCGTCGACGCCCGGCGCCGGTGGGAGCGCCGGGCGGTAGGGATCCCGCCGGCCGAGCAGCTGCTCCGCGACTTCGGGCTGCGTGTAGTAGTCCCACACGTGGATCCGCTGGCCGTCGCTTCGACGAACCAGCGCCACCACCGGCGGAGGCTCCAGCAGTCCCACGGGCGCCGTGGCGTTGAGTGACGCGTGAGCCGCCAGCAGGTCCACGCACGCGAGCGCCACGAGCACGAGCGCGGTGAATCCGGCGTGCAGCCGCGCGCCTCGTAACGAGAGTGCGAGCGCGAAGGCCACGGCGAGGAGCGGCGCCCAGCCGATCGTCGCGTGGAATTGCCGGGCCGCCAGCACCGCCGCGCCCGCGCCGGCCAGCACGAGCGCCGCGGCCACTGCGCGGGCGCGTCCGGCTCGCGCCAGCGCCCGGACCCCGAGGCCGGCGAGCAGCGGCATCGCCAGCGACGCCATGAGCAGCGCCTTCGACGGATAGCGCAGGCTCGCCACCCCGGGCACCAGGGCGGCGAGCGGACGGTAGATCGGGCCGTGCGGGCCCATCGCCAGCACGATCGCGCCGAGAGCCACGAGCGCCAGCAGGACCGCGCGCGAGCGGCGGCGGCGGTCGAAGAGCGCGAGACACGCGAGACCGAGGACCGGCATCCCGAGATACGCGGACGCGAAGAACGGATGCCCTGGACGATCGTAGAGACGCCTCCACGCCTCCGGGTCGAAGGGAACCCGCCTGGGGTCGAGCGGCGCCACGAGCCGCGCGAGGCCCGTGGCGGGCAGCGACCAGGTTTCGCGGACGTCCTCGGGCAGCGCGCGGCGCGCCGAGCGGGACACGAGGTCGGCGGCCGGCCACCAGAGCGGGCAGCTGAGGGCGGCCGCGAGCGCGAGCGCCGCGAGGCACGAAACGAGCGCCGGCAGCGCGCGCGCGCGCCTGCGGCCGGCGGCGAGCCGCGCCGCGGCGATCACGATCGAGAGCGCCAGCGTCATCGCGCACACGTCGGCGGAGCCCGCCAGCACCTGGAGCCCGAATGCCCCCGCGAGCGCGAGCGTCGCTCCGATCGAGGGCCGCGTCGACGCGCGGTCCACGGCCAGCAGGACCCACGGCATCCACGCGGTTCCGGCGAAGTGATGCCACAGGTTGAGCGCCGACTGGACGGGACCCGAGAGGACGAACGCGAGGCCGCTCGTCCACGAGCCCAGGCCTCCGGCTCCGAGCCGCGCGGCGAGCCGCGCCGCTCCGAGCCCGGCCACGAGCAGGTGTATCAGCACGATCGCCGTGTACGCGGCGCCCCACGGCAGCGCCAGTGCGAGCCAGGTCACCGGGTACAGGACCTGCATGCTCGGGTCGCCGAGGAGCGGCTGGCCGAAGCCGAGTCCCGGCTCCCAGAGCGGCCACGCTCCCTCGGCGACGACGCGGCCGAGAGCCGCGAACCGCGGATACCAGTCGAGATGCAGGTCGCGCTCGAAGAACACCTCGCCGCGCAGGATCGCGCTCGGGTAGAGCAGCGTCGCGACGAGGAGCGTCGCGAGCGCGAACGGGAGAGGGCGTGGCCTGTAGCAGCGTGCCATCGGCCGCGCCATGCTAGCCGGCCGGGCTGGCCGCGTCGAGAGCGCCGCGTGGGCCTGCCCGGGCGCGGCGCCCAAGGACCTCGCCCGTCGGAGCCCGATCGGTGCGTTGTGGTAGGATGCCTCGTACACGAGGGCCCAGAGGCCATTTGGCCATCGTCGCGATCATCCCCGCGCGTTTCGCCGCAACACGACTACCGGGGAAGCCTCTCTCGGAGATCCACGGCAAGACGATGGTGCAGAGGGTGTACGAGCGCGCGCGCGCGGCGAAGCGGGTCGACCAGGTCCTGGTCGCGACCGACGACGAGCGCATCGCGCGCGTCGTGCGCGGCTTCGGAGGCGAGGCCGTGCTCACCTCGGCGGAGCACGCCACCGGCACCGACCGGCTGGCCGAGGTTGCGCGCGGGCTCGCCGCGGAGATCGTGATCAACGTGCAGGGCGACGAGCCGCTGCTCGACCCCGCCGGCATCGACGCGGTGGCCGAGGCGCTCGCTGGAGACCCAGCGCTCGAGATCGCGACGCTCTCACTGCCGCTCGTCTCGCTCGACGAGATGCTCGCGCCCTCGGTGGTGAAGGTGGTGACCGACGCGGCGGGCGACGCGCTCTACTTCTCGCGCAGCCCCATCCCCCACGTACGCCAGCCAGAGGGGTCCGACCCTCGCGCCGCGGCCGCGGAGGCGGTCGCGCGCGGGCTCGCGCGCAAGCACGTCGGGCTCTACGGCTACAGGCGGGAGGCGCTGCTGCGCTTCGCCGCGCTCCCCCAGCACCCGCTCGAGGCGGCCGAAGGCCTCGAGCAGCTGCGCGCGCTCGCCGCCGGCATGCGCATCCGCGTCGTGCCGGCGCAGGGCAAGGCTGGCGTGGCAGTCGATACGCAGGAGGACCTCGAGCGCGTGCGCGCGCTCCTCGCCTCCGAGAAGGGAACACGGGTTTGACCAAGTACATCTTCGTGACCGGCGGGGTGGTCTCCTCGCTCGGCAAGGGCCTCGCATCCGCCTCGATCGGGGCGCTGCTCGAGGGGCACGGCTTCAAGGTCGCGATGATGAAGTGCGACCCCTACATCAACGTCGACCCCGGCACGATGAGCCCGTACCAGCACGGCGAGGTCTACGTCACCGAGGACGGGGCCGAGACCGACCTCGACCTCGGCCACTACGAGCGCTTCACGCGCTGCGAGCCCTCCAAGGCCTCGAACATCACCACCGGCAAGGTCTACGGCAACGTGATCGCGCGCGAGCGGCGCGGCGACTACCTCGGGCGCACCGTGCAGGTGATCCCGCACATCACGGACGAGATCAAGGCCTCGATCCGCCAGGTCGCGAGCGCGGGCGCGGGCGAGGAAGCAGACGTCGTGATCGTGGAGATCGGGGGCACGGTCGGCGACATCGAGGGACTGCCGTTCCTCGAGGCGGTACGCCAGTTCCGCCAGGACGTGGGCCGCGAGAACGCGATCTTCGTGCACCTGGCGCTCGTGCCCTACATCGCGACCGCGCACGAGCTCAAGACCAAGCCGATGCAGCACAGCGTGCGCGAGCTGCGCGCGATCGGCATCTCGCCGAGTGTGCTCTTGTGCCGCACCGACCGCTTCCTGTCCCCCGACCTCAAGGCCAAGCTCGCCCTCTTCTGCGACGTGCCCGAGGAGGCGGTGATCACGGCCAAGGACGTCGACACGATCTACGAGGTGCCGCTCGTGCTCTCCTCGGAGGGACTCGACGGGATCATCCTGAAGCAGCTCGGCCTCGAGAGCGGTGCTTGCGACATGTCCGGCTGGCAGGACCTGGTGCGGCGCATCAAGAACCCGAAGGGCGAGGTGACGATCGGCATCATCGGCAAGTACGTCACCTTCGAGGACTCCTACAAGAGCCTGAACGAGGCCCTCTCGCACGGCGGCTTCGGCAACGACGTGAAGGTGGTGCGGCGCTGGGTCGAGTCGGACGAGCTCGACGCGGCGAACGCGGCCGAGAAGCTCGCCGGGGTCGACGGGATCCTGGTGCCGGGCGGCTTCGGCAGCCGCGGCACCGTAGGCATGGTGGCGGCCGCCGAGCACGCGCGACGCAACGGGATTCCGTACTTCGGGATCTGCTACGGCTTCCAGTGGGCGGTCGTCGAGTACGCGAGGAACGTCTGCGGCATCGCCGGCGCCAATTCGACCGAGGTCGACGCCGACGCCGAGCACCGGGTGATCTACAAGCTCCAGGACCTGCTGGGCGTCGACGACCTGGGCGGCACGATGCGGCTCGGCTCGTACGTCTGCAGGCTGAAGCCGGGCTCGCGCGCCGCGGCGATCTACGGCGCCTCCGAGATCCGCGAGCGTCACCGCCATCGCTACGAGTTCAACCAGGCCTATCTCGAAACGATCGAGCGCCACGGCCTGGTCGTCTCCGGGATCACGCCCGACGGCAAGTTCGTGGAGATCGCGGAACTGCCCGAGCACCCGTGGTTCGTGGCCGTGCAGTACCACCCCGAGTTCAAGTCGCGCCCGCTCGCCCCGCATCCGCTGTTCAAGGACTTCGTGCGCGCGAGCCTCGAGCGCCGCCGCGCGCGCCGCGGCGCCGAGGTCCGCGCGGAAGCGACGGTCGAGCGTTCGTGAGCCGCAGCCCGCTGCTGCGGACCGAGGGCCTGTGGCGCGCGCTCTCGCGCCGCGGGGGGCTCTTCCTGATCGCCGGCCCGTGCGTGATCGAGAGCGACACCCACCCGCACCGGGTCGCCGCGCGTCTGGCCGCGATCACGCGCCGTCTGGGCATCCCCTGGGTGTTCAAGGCCAGCTACGACAAGGCCAACCGCTCGAGCCTCGGGTCCTACCGCGGCCCGGGAATGGAACGCGGCCTCGAGATCCTCGCCGCGGTGCGCGAGCGGCACGGCGTGCCGATCCTGACGGACGTGCACGAGGTGGCGCAGGTCGAGCAGGCGGCGGAGGTGGCCGACGTGCTGCAGATCCCCGCCTTCCTGTGCCGTCAGACCGACCTCGTGCGCGCCGCGGCGGCCACCGGCCGGATCGTGAACGTCAAGAAGGGCCAGTTCATGTCGCCCTGGGAGATGGGCGCGGTGCTCGAGAAGGCCGCCTCGACCGGCAACCGGCGCGTGATGGTGACCGAGCGCGGCTTCACCTTCGGCTACAACAACCTCGTCGTGGACATGCGCTCCTTCCCCGTCCTGCGCTCGTTCGGCTACCCGGTTGTCTTCGACGTCACCCACAGCGTGCAGCGGCCCGGGGGCCTCGGCGACCGCTCCGGCGGCGACGCGCACTTCATCGACACGCTCGGGCCGGCCGGCGTCGCGGCCGGCGTCTCGGGCCTGTTCATGGAGGTCCACGAGAACCCCGCCCGCGCCCTCTCCGACGGCCCGAACGCCTACCGGCTCGCGCGGCTGCCGGCGCTGCTCAAGCGCCTGCTGGCAGTCCACCGCGCCAGCCACGGCTAGCTTGGCCCAGCGAGCTACCAGGCGTCCGCGCATGACGGGTTAGGATTACCCGCATGTCACGCGATACCGCGCGCAAGGTGCTCGAGATCGAGGCCGAGGCGATCCGCGCGCTGATCCCGCGGCTCGACGAGACCTTCGACCGCGCCGTCCTCGTGCTGCTCGCCACGAGCGGCCGCGTGGTCGTGACGGGCATGGGCAAGAGCGGGATCATCGCGCAGAAGATCTCGGCGACGCTGGCGTCGATCGGCACCCCCTCGCTCTACCTGCACCCCGCGGACGCGATCCACGGCGACCTCGGCCGCATCGTGAAGGGCGACGCCCTCTTGGCCGTCTCGAACAGCGGCGACACCGGCGAGATCCTCGCGCTCGTGCCCTGGCTCAAGCGCCTGGGCGTGCCGCTCGTGGCACTCTCCGGCGATGCCCGCTCACCGCTCGCGCAGGCGGCCGAAGTGCACATCGACGTCGGCGTCCGCTCCGAGGCCTGCCCGCTCGGCCTCGCGCCGACGGCCTCGACCACGGCGGCCCTCGCGATGGGCGACGCGCTCTGCATGGCGCTGCTCGAGCGGCGCGGCTTCACCGTCGAGGACTTCGCGGTGCTCCACCCCGGCGGGCGGATCGGCAAGAAGCTGACGCGAGTCGAGGACCTGATGCACAAGGGCGACGAGATCCCGCGCGTCTCGAAAGACACCCAGATGAAGGACGTGCTCTTCGAGATGACGCGCAAGCGCCTCGGCCTCACGACCGTGGTCGAGACGGACGGCACGCTCGTCGGCCTGATCTCGGACGGCGACCTGCGGCGGCAGATGGAGCGTCACGGCTACGCGCTGCTCGACCGCAGCGCCGGCGAGTGCATGACGCGGGAACCCGTGCTGGTCGGACGCGACGAGCTCGCCACGCGGGCGCTCGACCTGCTCGAGTCTCGGCGCATCACCGCGCTCGTGGTCACCGACGCCAAGGGCCGCGTCGAGGGCGTGCTGCACCTGCACGATCTCTGGAAGACGGAGATGGTTTGAGCGACACCGCCCTCGTGGCCGTGCTCGTCGCGACGGCCGCCGGGGTCCTCGCGGGGCTCACCTGGGCGGCGGCACGGGGGCGCAACGAACGCCGGCGGCGGCCCGGCTTCCGTGCTTCTCCGCACTACAGCGAGGGCCTGCACGCCCTCGCCACCGGGCAGCTCGAGCTCGCGACCCACGAGCTCGACAAGGTGCGGCGCGAGCACCCGGACTCGATCGAGGTGCTGCAAGTGCTGAGCCACCTGTACCGCGAGCTCGGCAAGACCGAGCGCGCGATCGAGATCCACCGCGCGCTCATCGCGCGGCGCGACCTGACGCGCGCGGAGCGCGCATACGCGCTCGCCAGCCTCGGCACCGACTACCGCAAGGCGGGCCTGCTCGACCGCGCCGCCGCGGCGTACCGCGAAGCCCTCGACGTCGAGCCCAAGAACCTGCACGCGCTCGCGGGCCAGCAGAAGCTTCACGAGGACCAGCGCCAGTGGCGCGAGGCGTTCGAGGTCCAGACGCGCATCGCGCACATGCGCAAGTCCGACAACGCGCTGGTGCTGGGCTTCCTGCAGACCGAGATGGGCAAGGAAGCGATCGCGGCCGGGCGGCGCGACGAGGCCGAGCAGGCGTTCCACACCGCGCTCTCGCTCGACCGCCGCGTCTTCCCCGCCCACCTGGCGCTCGCCGACCTGTGGCTGGAGCGCGACCCGCGCCGCGCGGCACAGGTGCTCGAGAGCGCGATCGCCGCGGTGCCGGAGCGCGCCTACCTCGCGTTCGGGACGCTGCAGCGGGCGTACGCCGCCGCGGGCGAGCCGTCGCGCTTCGCCGCGCTGTGCGAGCGGCTCGTCGGCCAGGACACGCGCGACTGGCGCGCGCGGCTCGGGCTCGCGCGGCAGCTGCGCGCCGACGACCGGCCGCGCGAGGCGCTCGGGCTGCTGCTGCGCGCCGTCGAGGCCAACCCTCACGTGCTGCTGGTCCACCTCGAGGTCTGGCGCACCTTGCGGGCCCTGAGGTCGCTCGGCCCGGAGGAGCTCAAGTACGTCGCCACCGTCGAGGAGTCGGCGCTCTACGTCGACCCCCACATCTGCACGGTCTGCCGCTACCGGGCCGACGACATGCTGTGGCGCTGCCCCCACTGCCACGAGTGGAACACGCTCGTCGAGGAGCGCGTGGGACCGGCAGCGGGAACGCGGTGAGCTCCGGGACGCCTGCGCGGCTGCTCGCCGCGCTGCTGCTGGCCACGTTGGTGGTCCGGCCGCTCGCGCACGGCGTGCCGCTTTCGAGTGTCCTGGTCTTCTGGGCGACGGCACTCGGCCAGCTGATCGTGCCGGGCGTGCTGCTGGTCCACGGCGCGCGCCTCGCCAGGACCCGCGACCCTGCCCTGCTGCTGGGGCAGGGCGCGAGCGTAGGGCTCGCGCTCCAGGGCATGGCGCTCCTCGCGGGACGTGCGCTGGGCGTCTCATGGCTGCCGACCGTGGTCGCGGCGTGTGCTGCGGCGCTCGGGCTGTGGCTCGCGCGCCGCGCTCCCGATCGGCCCGACCCCGAGGCGCGAGGCACGTCCTCGCTCACGCTCGGCGTCGCGCTGCTGGCGGCGCTGCTGCAGCCGCTCGCGTCGGCGCGGGACCCGGGCGAAGTCCCGCTCGACCTGCTGTTCCATGCCGGCAACGCCGCGGAGCTGCGCCACCGCTGGCCGCTCGAGGACCCGCGCATTGCCGGGATCCCGCTCGCCTATCACCTGCTCGCCTACGCGCTTCCGGTGGAGGCCGCGGACCACGCGGCGGCGCCGGTCGCCGACGCCCTGCTCGGATTGGCCCCGCCGCTGTGGGTCGCTCTCCTCGTGCTGCAGACGGCGAACGCGGGGCGGCTGCTGTTCGGCAGCGCCACGGCGGGGGCGCTGGGCGCGGCGCTCCTCGTGCTCCACACCGATCCAGGCCGCTTCATCGGCCTGGCGGAGGACGCCTTCAACAGCCACCTGGCGACCGGCGTCTACGGAAGCCCGACGACCGTCGTCGGCCTGGTCCTGCTCGCGGCGCTGGTGATCGCCATCGACGCCTGGCTCGCGGAAGGCCGTGCCGGAGCCCTCGCCGGCGTCGCGATCCTGGCGCTCGGCGCGAGCGCGGCCAAGACCACGGTGCTCCCGGTCGTGTGGGCCGGCCTCGGCGTCGTCGTCTTGCGCGCGCTCGTGCGCCGCCAGCCCGTCGAGCTGCGCCGCGCCGCTTCCGCGCTCGCCGCCGCGGGTGTCGTCGGCGCGCCGCTGACGCTGTGGCAGACCGGCGGGCCGGAGGGCTACACCGGTATCGTCGGCGTCGCGCCCGCCAGCGTCTTCACGACCTCGGCTTTCGCCGCGTCGCTCGCGCGCTCGGTCGGAGCGGCGAGCGTGCCGCCGTGGCTCGCCGTTCCGGGCTTCGGGCTCTGGCTGGTCGGCTATCTCGGGCTGGCCGGCGCGGCCGCCATGCTCTGGCTCGCCACGCGGCGCGAGCCGCTCGGCGCCCTCCAGGTCTTCTCGCTCGGCGCCATCGGCGCCGGGATCGCGCTCGGCCTCGTGCTCGACGTGCCCGGCCTGTCGCAGCTGTTCCTGATCTACAACTCCCAGCTGCTGCTCTGTCTGCTGGGCGGCGCCGGCCTCGCGCGGTGGCGGCCGCGGCCTCTCGACGCGCGCGCGATCGCCGTCCTCGGGCTGCTCGCGCTGCTGACGGTGCCCTGCCTCGGGCAGCTCGCGCGGGGCGTGCCGGGCGCGATCGCGGCGGACTGGAGCGCCGCGCTGCGGACCCCGTCGCCCGTCGAGCGCGACTACTCGGCGGGTCTCGCCTGGCTGCGGGCCCACGCGAGCCGCGGGGCGGTCGTCTTCGCCGACAACCCTTCTCTGCTGCTGTCGGCGCTCGGCGAGGTGCGGCTCTTCTATGAGAACGGCATCTACACGGTGCGCGCCTGGCAGGTCGGCCCTGGCGCCGAGCCGTGGCCCGCGCGCGCGGCGCTGCAGCAGCGCCTGCTGAGGCGGCCCGACGCGGCCGCACTCGCCGAGGCGCGCCTTACGATCGGCGCGGGCGCGCGCCTGCTGGTGGTCGCGGACTCCGTCCAGTCCCGGATCGAGGAGGGCATCGTGCACGCGGCGCCGGGCCCCGTTCCGCCCCGGCGCTTCTTCCCCGAGCCGCTCTTCTCGCGCCCTTATGTGAGCGGCACGCTCCAGGTCTACGAAGCGCGCGAGCCCGGCGCGGGCGCTGCCGCACCGCGCTAGGGCGGCGGGCACGCCATTTGTCATGTCCCCGCCGGCCGCCTTATAGTCCAGGCGCTTGGCAGATCGGCCACTCGCGCGTGGTCGCCGCCGTGCGGAGGCCGGAACGTGAGGGTGCTCGTCGTGGGCAGCCGCTCCTTCGTCGGCCGGCGCGTGGCTGAGCGGCTGCGGGCGGCGCACAGCGTGGAGACCGCGGGGCGCGACGCCGGCGCCGAGCTCCGGCTCGCGCTCGGCGAGCCGGCGCGGCTGCCCGCCTCGGGTGAGCGTCGCTACGACGCCGTCGTCCACTGCGCGGCGAGCTTCGAGCCCGACACTCCCGCCGGCATGATCCGCAACGCCCTGGTGAACGCAGTGGGAGCGCTCGAGGTGGGAGAGCTGGCCGTGCGCACGGGCTGCCGGCAGCTCGTGCTGCTCTCGACCGTCTCCGTGTTCGACGAGCACGAGGGCCGGCCGCGCGACTCCTACTCGCTCTCCAAGCGCCACGGCCAGGAGAACCTCGCGCTGCTGTGCCGGGCGGAGGGGATCGCGCTTTGCACGCTGTGCCCGGGCGGGGTCTACGACGAGCGCGGCGAGGGGCGCCGCCACCAGCCGCTCCTCTACCACATCGTCGACTGCGCCCGCCGCGGCGCGGACTTCGAGCTCTACGGCACGCTCGACCCGCTGCGGAACTTCCTGCACGTCGACGATCTGGCGGCCGTGGTCGAGGCGGCGCTCGTATCGGGCACGAGCGGCACTTTCCCGGTCCTGCACCCGGACTTCCACCGGGTGCAGGCGATCGCCGAGCTCGCCTTTCGCGTGTTCGGTCGTGGTGGCCGGGTCGTGCGCGCGCCGGAAAAGCCGGACCTGCGCGAGCTGCGCTTCCCGGCGGCCGGCGACATCTTCGGCCGGGTCGGCCACCCGCCGCTCATCGACCTGCCACGCGGGCTCGAGCTCATGAGGGACCAGCTTGGCTGAGGCGGGACAGCGACGACACGTGCTCGTCACGGGCGTCGGCGCCATCATCGGCTACGGCGCCGTGAACTCGCTGCGGCTGGGACGCTACCCGCTCAAGATCGTCGGCCTCGACATCCACGAGCACGCGGTCGGGCAGTACTGGTGCGACGCGTTCGAGCGCGCGGTCCCCGTCGCCCACCCGGATTACACGCGCTTCCTCCAGGACGTGATCGCCCGCCATCGGATCGAGCTCGTGATCCCCGGCATCGAGCAGGACGTGAGCTTCCTCTCACAGAACCGTGCGGCCTTCGCCGGCACGGGCGCGCGCCTCGCGCTCAACGCCGCCGAGCTCGTCGCCGTCTCCGACGACAAGTGGCTCACCCGGGAGGCGCTCGTCGAGCGCGGCCTGCCCGCGATCGACAGCGTGCTCGGCGGCAGCTTCGACGAGATCGCGGCGAGCCTGGGCGTGCCGTTCCTGATCAAGCCGCGCCGCTCCTACGCCTCCAAAGGAGTGGTCCACGCCGACCACCCCGACGACCTCACCTACTGGCAGCGGAAGCTGGGGGACAACTTCCTCGCCCAGCGCATCGTGGGCGACGTCGACTCGGAGTTCACGGCGAGCCTCTTCGGCTGGGGCGACGGCACCAGCTCGCGCACGCTCGTGATGCAGCGCTGGCTCGCCCAGGACGGCTCCACGGCCCGGGCGCGCGTCAGCGACGAGCCGGAGCTCGAGGCCCAGATGGACGCGCTCGCGCGCGCCTTCCGGCCGGTCGGCCCCACCAACTTCCAGTTCCGGCGCGACCGCTCGAGCGGGCGCTCGTTCCTG
This sequence comes from Vicinamibacteria bacterium, assembly GCA_036559805.1. GTDB lineage: Bacteria > Acidobacteriota > Vicinamibacteria > Fen-336 > Fen-336 > DATBSL01. The sequence continues at coordinate 11,903 of DATBSL010000227.1, read as the reverse complement.
CTCGAGGTCAACCCGCGGCTCTCCTCCGCGAGCTCGCTGCGGCGCGCCTTCGGAATGAACGAGGCCGAGATGTGCGTCGCCCATTACCTCGACGGCGAGCGCCCCGATTTCGACGCTCCACGCCGGGGCGGCGCCATCCGCTACATCGAGGACTGGCTCATCCCTTGATCGGGCTCGTCTCCGACGTTCACGGCAACTGGCCGGCGCTGCAGGCGGTGCTCCGCGAGCTGGACGCAGCCGGCTGCGCCACGATCGTGTCGCTCGGGGACGTGGCCGGCTACTACCCCCAGCTCAACGAGTGCGCGCGCGAGCTCGAGCGACGCGCGGCCGTCAACGTGCTCGGAAACCACGACCACTACCTGCTGAGCGGCGAGGACTGCCCGCGCTCGCGCTCCGCCACCGCCTGCATCCGCCACCAGCGCCAGCTCGCGACACCCGCCTGCCGCGCCTACCTCTCGCGCTCGAAGCCTTTCGTGCGCCTGCACGGTATCGCCATGGTTCACGGCGGCTGGAACGACCCCCTCGACGAGTATCTGGTGGACGTCGACGAGAGCCACTTCGAGGGGCTGCCGGGGCGGATGTTCGCCTCCGGCCACACCCACCTGCCGCTCGTGAAGCGCTGGGCCGACCGAACCTACGTCAACCCCGGGTCGGTCGGACAGCCGCGGGACGGAGACCCGCGCGCCGCGTATGCGCTCGTCGACGGCGAGCGTGTCGAGCTGCGGCGCGTCGCCTATGACATCGACGCCGCCGCGGCCGCGATGCGGGCGGCCGGCTTCGCCGAGCGCTTCTACAGCAACCTCTACGTTGGCCGGCGGATCGGTCAGGGGCACGCCTCGAGGTAGAGCGCGTTGGCGATCTCGGGGTAGTCCTGTCCCAGCTCGCAGAGCGCGCGCATCACGCGCGAGCCGAGCGCCAGCCGCTCGAGCTGCCCGGTCGTGAGCGGCTTGAGCAGGATGCCTTCGCAGGCCGTGACGCGCAGCCCCGCGCCCTCGACCAGCGCGACCAGCCGGGCGCGGTCGAAGTAGCGCCGGTGCCCGACCGCCAGGTCGTGCTCGCTCAGCCGGTAGAGGTCGTCCAGCAGCCCCGCCCGCTCCCCCAGCAGCCGGTGCAGCGAGCGCGCGTTCGGAACCGCGATCGCCACGACACCGCCTGGCGCGAGGAAGCCTGCGTAGCGCGTCAGCAGCTGCGCGGGGTCCGCGACGTGCTCGAGCACGAAGCCCATCTCGACCGCGTCGAGCGGCTGTGGCGGTAGGTAGTCCTCGAAGTAGCCGCGGACGACGTCGACCCCCGCCGCGAGCTGGCCGCCCAGGGCGAGCTCGTCGATGCGAGCCTGCGAGCCCTCGACGATCGTGTAGGCCTCGATCCCGTCGCCGAGCAGGCTCGCGAGCCTGCGCGAGACGACCTGGTGGCCGATCCCGAGGCTCAGCAGCCGGCGCGCGCGCCGCGCGCGCAGCGTGCGCTCGAGCCGGCTCGCGTACCAGTCGAGCATCAGCAGGTTCTCGTCGTGGTACGGGAAGTCCGCGCCGTAGCCGCTCGCGCCCTCGAGGTCGGCCGGGTCCCGGCTCAAGGCTTCGCGTCCCGGCCGTGGACGGCCTTCACCACGTAGAGCGGCCGGCCCTTGGTCTCGTTGAACACCTTGGCCAGGTAGATGCCGATCACGCCGAGGAACGAGATCGTCAGGCCGCCGAGGAACCAGATCGACACGACGATCGAGGCCCAGCCGAGCGAGATGGCCTCCGGGCGCGCGAGCTTGTAGAGCGCGAGCGCGCTGCCCGAGACGATCGCGAGCGTCGCGATCGCGATGCCGCTCGTGAAGATGATGCGCAGCGGATAGCTGGTGAACGAGGTCAAGGCGTCGATGAACAGCGCGACGAGCCGCCGCGCCGTGTAGGTCGAGGCCGTCCTTCGCATCCCCTTCTCGACCACGCGGGGTTCCTGTCGGAAGCCGAGCCACGCGAAGCTGCCTGCCAGGAACAGGTTGCGGTCCGGCAGCGTCAAGAGCGCGTCCACGTAGCGGCGGCTCATCAGCCGCACCGTGCACGGGTTCTCGGGGACCTTCACGTCGGAGAGCGCGTTGAACAGCTTCCAGAACACTCCGCCCAGCACCCGGCGCAGGAAGGTCCCCTTGCGCACCACACTCACGCCGAACACGACGTCGGCGCCGCTTCCGTCCATCTGCGCGGAGAACTCCGGCAGCCACTCCGGCCGCTCCTCGAGGTCGACGTCGAGCATGAAGACGCGCCGGCCGTGCGCGTGCGCGATTCCGGCCACCGCGGCACGGTGGTGCCCGAAGTTGCGCGACAGCTCGACCAGCACCACGCGCGGGTCGCCCGCGCCGAGCTCGCGCACCGTGGCCGCCGAGGCGTCGGGCGAGCCGTCGTCCACGTACACGAGCTCGAAGCTCGGCGTGAGCCGTCCCGCCGCCGAGAGCGCGCGGGCGTGGAACTCGCGCAGGTATGCCTCGGAGCGGTAGAGCATCGTCACGACACTGAGCTCGAGCCGCTCGCCGCTCACGCGGTCTCCTCGCCGGCGCTCCGGCCCCAGATGAGCTCGCCGGCGCTCGCCCCCTGCATGAACAGCAGGTCGAGGATCGAGACGTGGGCGTCGTACGGCGGGTGGAGCTGCTCGTACTCCGGGTACTCGTAGCGCATGTACTCGAGCGTGAGCCCGGCGGCCGCGAGCTTCGCCTCGTCGAGGTAGGCCTGCGCCGTCGGCCCGCTGATGAAGTGATCGGCCCCCACCGCGCGCATGAGCGAGATCAGCCGGTCGGTGGCCGCACCCTCGATCCCGGCGAGCTCGGAGGAGCGTACGAAGCGCGTGCGCTCGATGGCCAGCTCGCCGGCGAGCCGCCGCGTCAGCTCGATCGTGAGCTCCGCCAGGCGGTCCTCGCGCCGCGAATAGAACTCCTCGAGCAGCGGCGCGTAGCGCTCGAAGTACGGCGCGCGGCCGTAGGACTGCTGCAGCGTCGCCCAGTGCTTGCGGCGCCACAGGCCCGAGGCGCAACGGATCTCGTTGATGGGCGTCGACTCGACCACGTTGCCGCGCGCGGCCACCGGGATCGTGAGCCAGGTCGTGCCGTTCGCGGACTTGACGCGGTTGCGGTTGCGCCAGCCGTGCTTGTCGTACTGGACGTCGTCATAGAACATGAAGACGTCCGCCTTCTGGATCTGGTGAAAGTAGCCTCGCCAAGGAATGTAGGACGGCTGGATGATGGCGAGCTTCAACGCGGCCATCCTAACCGAGCGCGGCGCGGCCTCGCAATGCGGAGAGCGTCTCGGCCAACGCCGGCGCGGCCTCGGCCGCCGCGCCCTTCGCGATGCCGACCAGCGATCCCGCCAGGGCCGCCGAGTCGCGCGTGCCGGAGAGGGCCTCGCGAGCCGCCCGCGGGTCGTCGCCGGCCTGAAGCGCGGCCCGCACGACGGCCGCCAGCCGGCCCGAGGGCGTCCCCCCGCCCCAGCGCGCCGCCAGCGGCTCGTGCGCACGCGCGAGCGCCACGAGGTCCCGAGGAACGGCGCCGAGCAGCGCGACGTCCTGCAGCAGCAGCGCGAAGAGGCAGGCGTCCGCGCGCTCCGCGGCCTCGAGGTGCGTCAGGCGCGCGAGCGACGCCGCGGCCGCCACCAGCCAGTCGGAGTCGGGTGGCCGCGAGGCGAGCGCCCAGGCGACGAGCGACGCCCCGAGCGCGGCCGCGGGAGCGCCCGGCGGCGCCTCGTCCGCCGCGCGGTACCACGGTACGCCCGCAGGCGGCTCGAGCCGGGCGGCGAGAGCCTCGAGCTCGAGCCCGCCCGCCTGCACGGCATCGCGCAGCAGCGCTTCGGGAGCGAGGCCGCGCGGGCCGACGCGCGGGCCGTGAACCAGCCCTCCGACGAGCCGCGACACGGGCGGCCCGAGTCGGTCCGGGCCCGCCGCGGCCGCGCGCCGCTGCAGCTCGTCGAAAGCCGCGTCGGCGGCGCGCTCGGTGTCTTCCAGGGCGCCCGAGCTGTCGACCTCGAGGTGGGCGTAGGCCCGCTTCTCCGCGATCGGCAGCTGCGCCTCGATCCGCGCCCGCGCCGCGCGCTCGTCGAGTCCGTCGCGCGCGCGCAGCCGCGAGAGCTGCTGCTCCGGGGTGCAGTGCACGACCAGCAGGCGGTCGAAGCGCAGGTGCACGCCGCTCTCGACCAGGAGCGCCGCGTCGGTCACCAGCACGCCTCCCGACCCCGCGCGCGCGAAGCCCGCGGCCCAGCCGGCCTCGGCCGCGCGCACGCGCGGGTGCACGATGCGATTGAGGCGTTGCCGCGCTGCGGCGTCGTAGAACACCAGCGCGCCGAGCGCCGGCCGGTCGAGCGCGCCGGACGCGTCCAGCACGGAGTCGCCGAAGGCGGCCCGGATCTCCGCGAGCGCCTCGCTGCCGGGCGCGGTGACCGCGCGTGCGACGGCGTCGAGGTCGAGCGTGCGGCAACCGCGCTCGGCGAGCCGGCGCAGCACGAACGACTTGCCGCACGCGATCCCGCCCGAGAGTCCCACCCGCAGCACGCGCGGCCTCAGCTCGCGGCCGCGGCGGCTCGCACCGTGTTCGCCATCAACATCGCGATCGTGAGCGGCCCGACGCCGCCGGGCACAGGCGTGAGCGCCCCCGCGACTGCGGACACCTGCGGCGCGTGCACGTCCCCGACCAGCGCGTAGCCGCGCTTCTCGAACTCCGCGAAGCGCTCCGGCTCGACCAGCTCGCGCGCCAGCGCCGGATCGCTCACGCGGTTGATGCCGACGTCCACCACCACGGCTCCCGGCTTGACGTGCTCGGCACGGACGGCCCCCGGCCGGCCGATCGCGGCCACCAGCACGTCGGCCTCGCGTGTCACGGCCGCGAGCTCGCGCGTCCGCGAGTGGCACACGGTCACCGTGGCATCGGCGTGCATCAGCAGCAGGGCCATCGGCTTGCCCACGATGTCGCTGCGCCCCACGACCGCCGCACGGCGCCCGGCGAGCTCGACGCCGCTTCGGCGCAAGAGCTCCATGACTCCCGCCGGGGTGCAGGCCACGAAGCGCGGCCGCTTTTGCGCCAGGCGCCCGAGGTTCTCGGGATGGAAGCCGTCCACGTCCTTCTCGGGCCGGACGGCGTCGAGCACGCGCTGGCTCTCGACCTGCGGCGGCAGCGGCAGCTGGACCAGGATGCCGTGGATCTCGGGGCGGCGGTTCAGCTCTTCGACCACCGCGAGCACCTCGAGCGTGCTGGCGCTCGCCGGCAGCCGGTGGGTCTCGTGCCGCAGGCCGAGCTCCTCGCTGCGGCGCGTCTTGCTCCGCACGTACACCGCGGAGGCCGGGTCGTCGCCGACCAGCAGCACGCCGAGGCCGGGCCGCACTCCGCGGCCGCGCAGGGCCAGAAGCTCGTCGGCGAGCTCGGCCTGGATCTGCTGCGCCACGGCCGCGCCGTCGAGGCGCCGCGCGGTCATGCCGCCACGCCCGCTGCGCCGCCGTCGCGCGGCCGCTCCGCGACGGCGACGAGCGACGTCCCGAACGGCAGCAGGCCCGCGCGCGCCAGGGGCCGCTCGAGGCGCAGCAGGGCGCGCATCGCGCCGTTCAGGCCCGGGACGACGCGCAGCTCCGCCTGCCGGCGCTCGAGCGGGCTGCGACCGCGCCCGAGCACGCGCGCCGCCCAGCGCAGCGAGACGAGCGGCACGAGCGGGGCCATGAAGTGGGCCAGCCGCCGCGGGGCGAAGCCCGCCGCGCGCAGCTTCGCGCCGAGCGCATCGCGCGTGTAGCGCCTGCGATGGTGCGCGATCTCGTCCATCTCGTCGAACAGGAACGGGTGCGCCGGCACCGTCAGCACCAGGAAGCCGCCGGGCTCGAGCACCTCGAACAGGTGGCGCAGCGTGCCCGTGTCGTCGTCGATGTGCTCGAGCACGTCGAACATGCTCACGAGCGACTGGCCGTGGGCGAGCGGAGGGAAGCGGCCCTCGTCGACCAGCAGCAGCGGCGCCGCCACGCGCCCCCGGACGAGCGCGAGGCTCTCCGGGTAGACGTCGCAGGCGCCGGCGAGCGCCACGCCGCTCGCGTCCAGGAACGCGATCAGGCCGCCGCTGCCGCAGCCGACGTCGAAGAGGGCGCGCGCAGCGAGGTCAGGCACGCTCGCCCGCAGCACGTCGCGCACGACCTCGCGCCGCGCGGCGAACCAGTAGTGCTCGCGCTCGACCTGGGCCAGCGTCGGGAAGTAGTGCGGGTCGTAGCCCGCGGCCCCGATCCGGCCCGCCCGCAGGTCGAGGATGCCGTCGCGCGCGGCGTAGCGCGCCTGGCAGGACCCGCAGGCGGCGCCCGACGACGCGGCGGCGAGCGGCGCGCGGCAGCGCGGGCAGACGAGGCGCAGGGCCGCGAACGCGTCCGTCACCGCCGGCCCCGGCCGCTGTCCGGCGTGCCGCGGCGCGCGCCCGGCATCACGACGCGGCGTTCGCCTTTCTTTGCTGCAGAAAGCGCTCCAGGAAGCCGGTGTCGAGCCGGCCGGCCACGAACTCCGGATCGTCCATGATGCGGCGCTGCAGCGGGATGTTGGTCTTGATCCCCTCGACCACCATCACGTCGAGCGAGCGCTTCATGCGCGCGATCGCCTCCGCGCGCGTCCGGCCGTGGGTCATCACCTTGGCGATCATGCTGTCGTAGTAGGGCGATATCTCGCAGCCCTCGTGCGCGAAGGTGTCGACGCGCACCCCGGGCCCGCCAGGCTGGTAGAAGTGGCGGATCGTGCCGGGCGAGGGTACGAAGCTCCAGGGGTCCTCGGCGTTCACGCGGCACTCGAGGGCGTGCCCGCTGAAGGCGACGTCCTTCTGCGAGAACGACAGCGCCTCGCCGGCGGCGACGTGGATCTGCTCCTTGACCAGGTCGCGGCCGGTCACGAGCTCGGTCACGCCGTGCTCGACCTGGATCCGCGTGTTCATCTCCATGAAGTAGTAGTTGCCGTCCTTGTCGAGCAGGAACTCGATCGTCCCGGCGTTGACGTACTGGACGGCCGCTGACGCCTCGACGGCCGTGCGCCCCATGCGCCGCCGCAGCTTCTCGGAGACGGCGAGCGAGGGCGCTTCCTCGATGATCTTCTGGTGGCGGCGCTGGATCGAGCACTCGCGCTCGCCCAGGTGCACCACGTTGCCCTTGGAGTCGGCCATCACCTGGATCTCGATGTGGCGCGGGTTCACGACGTACTTCTCGATGTAGACGTCGGGCACCCCGAAGGCGGCCTGCGCCTCGGCCTGGGCCGCGCGGAAGGCCTGCGCCACCTCCTGCGGCTCGCGCACGATGCGCATGCCTCGGCCGCCACCGCCCGCCGAGGCCTTCAGGATCACCGGGTAGCCGACCTCGCGCGCGACCTTCACGGCGCGCTCCTCGTCCTCGAGGACACCCTGCGAGCCCGGCACCACCGGCACGCCGGCCTTGATCATCGCCTTCTTGGCCCGGCTCTTGTCCCCCATCAGGCGGATCGCCTGCGGCCCAGGCCCGATGAACCGGATGTTGCACGCTTCGCAGATCTCGGCGAGGTACGCCGACTCGGAGAGGAAGCCGTAGCCGGGGTGGATCGCGTCGGCGCCGGTGATCTCCGCCGCGCTGATGATCGCCGGGATGTTCAGGTACGACTCGATGTTGCGCGGAGGCCCGATGCAGACCGCCTCGTCCGCGAAGCGCACGTGAAGGCTGCCCGCGTCCGCCTCCGAGTAGACCGCGACGGTCTTGAGCCCGAGCTCCTTGCACGCCCACAGGACCCGCAGCGCGATCTCGCCGCGGTTGGCGATCAGCACCTTCTTGAACATGTCGGTCGACTGGCGCGGCCCCGGTCCGCTCTCAGGCCTTCCGGATCGTGAACAGCGGGTCGCCGTACTGGACCGGCTGCCCGTTCTCGGGATGGATCCGGGTCACTTCTCCCGCCATCTCGGCCTCGATCTCGTTCATGAGCTTCATGGCCTCGATGATGCAGAGCACCTGGCCGACCTCGACCTTGTCCCCCACGTTGACGAACGCGGCCGAGTTCGGGTCGGGCGAGCGATAGAACGTTCCCACGATCGGGCTCGGCACCAGCGTGCCGTCGCTCTCGGGCGCTGCGGCGGGCTGCTGACCCGCGGGCGGCGTCGCGGGCGCCGCCCCGCTCGGGGCGGCGGACGCCGTCAACGCGGCCACGTGAAGCGGAGCCGATGCCGACGGCTGCTGCGTCGAGCTGCGGCACACGCGCAGCTTCACGCCGTCCTGCTCGAGCTCGAACTCCGTGATGTCCTGCTCCTCGAGTATCCGCAGGATCTCCTTGAGGTCCGACAGGTCCAAGCGCCCTCCCTGGGATCGCCTTCGGCCGTCTCGAAGAGACGTGATTATTACTCGAACTCGCGCTCGAGCGCGAGGCCGGCGAGGCGCAGCGCGAAGCGCGCGCGGCCCATCAGGGCGCCGGGGGCGAGCGAGGCGAACAGGAAGTACTCGGGCGTGATCGCAGTGAGCAGGGTCGTCATGCGCTCGGTCGTGATCGCCAGCTCCGAGAGCGCCCCGAGCCCGGTGTCGGCGGCCGCGGCCAGGCTCGCGCGCAAGAGCGTCGTGTGCTCCGCCGCGATGGCTTCCATGTTGGGGTCGGCGCGGATGGTCAGCTTCTCGATCGGGATCCCGTCGGTGCCGATGATCATCAGCAGCTCCGTTTCGGGGATGCGGCTCGCGACCCGCTTCAGGACGTCGGCGAAGGCCGCCATGCTATTTCCGCCGGACCGCCTCGAGCAGCGTCTCGAGGTCGGCAATCGAACGCTCGAGCGCGAGGCGGCGCGAGGCGCGGTCATGTGGAGCCGCCCCCGAGCCCTCGAGCTCGCTCAGCCGCGTGCGCGCCTTGTCGTTCTCGGGCTCCTGCTGGACCACCTGGCGGTACACGTCCACCGCCCGCTCGACGAGGCCCTGCTGGTAGTAGAGCTCCGCGAGCGTCGGCGACGAGAAGGGCGCCGCCGGTTCGCTGGGAGCGGCTTCGCCCACGGGCCCCCCCGCAGCCGTGAGAGTTCTGGACCCAGCCGGCAGAGTCGCGGACTCGCCTGCCGGAGTCGCGGCGGGAGCGGGACCGGCTGACGGCGGCGGCGCGGGCGGGATCACCGTCTGGGACGACCCGATGCGGAGCGTCGGCGGCACCTCGTCACCGCCGGGGGGCGGCTCCGGGCCCGGTGGCGCCAGAGGGCGCGCGGGACTCGCCACGCCGGGCGGCAGCGGTGGCGGCGTCTGGCGCGGCATCGGCAGCGTACTCTCCGCACCCGCGACCGTGGCTCCCGCGGGTGCGGCCACGCGCGCCTCGAGGGCTGCGAGGGCGCCCTGAAGCTGGCGGTCGCCGGGCGCCATCAGCAGCGTCTTCCTGTACTGGTCCACGGCACCCTTCAGGTCGCCCAGGCTCTCGCGCGCCTGCGCGAGGTAGCGGCTCGCCAGTATGTTGTCCGGCGCGTCTCGAAGCGCGCTCTCGAGCTCCACGCGCGCGCCAGAGGGATCGCCGGAGTCCAGCAGCGCCCGTCCGAGGGTCAGCCTCGCCGAGGGGTAGGCCGTGTGCACGGCGAGGCCGGCGCGTGCGACGCGGACCGCCTCGACGAGCTCGCCGTGCTTGCGCAGCTCTTCGGCGAGCTGGGCGAACAGCCGAGACCCTGGATCGCGCTCCAGGCGGCGTCGGAGTTCGTCGATTCGGGTGTCAGCCACGGATCAGAATGCTTCGGGGCCGGCCCCGGAGGACCGGCCCCGCCTCACGGCAGTGCTGTCTCGCCGTAGCCTTCACCGCTGGACGATGGTGACACTCCGAAAGAAGTTTTCGATGGCGGCATCGAAATTGTAGGGCCGCACTGTGATTGTGACCGCTCGGTGAATGGTTCCCGCGGTGTAGACCATGACCGCCACGCCTTCCGTGTTTGTAGCCATCACCTCTCCGGTCTGGATCGGCCCCACGTAGGTGGACGAAGGGTCCGGCGTCAGCGTGCCGTCGCCGTTGCAATCCCCGTCGCTGCCGTCACACTCGAAGAGAACGGCGTACCTCTGTACGGGCTGCCCGTTCTGGTTCCTCAGCACGAGCCGCACCCGGGCGAAGCTCACCCCGTCGGCGTTCACCGTGTCGGGCAGGGCGAGCAGCTCGACGTTGAACGATTGATCGGCCGGGCCCGACAAGTCGGGCTCCGCCGGGTCGTTGAGCGAGTTGCACCCGGCGCTCGAGAGAAGCAGCCCGACCGCCAGGACAGCCCAGGCGCGGCGCGCCGGTCGGAAGCAAGACATGGCATCACGCATGAACCACTTCTCCTAGTTTGTCGGGCAGGCGGTTTCTTCGTCCCCGAAGTCCGCGAAGTCGATCTGCATACTCCCCGACGCGGTCACCCGTTTCTCGGAGATCGTCCTGCCGTAGAGGGTCACCTGCGCCGACACCGTCAGAATCGTCGTCTGGTTGATGTTGGTGAGCGGAGGATCGAGTTTCGCCTGGCGACGAACCACCTCGAGCGCAAAGCTCGCCTCGTTGCCCGCCGGCACGAGCAGGGCGAGGGTGCCGGTGACCCGGTAAGGCACATCGACGCCTTCGGTCCCTCGGCCGTCGCTGCGCGTGTAGCGGACCTCGTAGCTTTCGAGCTGGACGTCCGACGAGATGGCCGTGGCGGCGAGCGGGTTCTTGTTCACGACCCTGACCTCGACGTCGACCTCGTTCTCGCACACGAACGTGCTGTCCTCGCCGTTGCGCACGTCGGAGTCCAGCTGGGCGCCCTCGTTGAGCGAGGTGATCTGGAGCAGGACGGAGGCCTCGCTGTTCTCAACGTAATCGGCGCTGCAGCCGGCGAGCGCCAGGGCTGCCGTCACCGCGACAGCGGCGCGCAGCGTCTGCGTCGGGAGTTTCGTCTCACGACTAGGCTTTCGCAACCACATGGCTCTTGTCACCTTTAGGACTTGACGATGCGCGGCGTGATGAAGAGCAGCAGCTCGTTGTTCTGGTTCTGCGTACCCTTGCGTCGGAACAGGTAGCCGAGCAGCGGGATGTTTCCGAGCACAGGCGTCTTGTCCTCGTTGACGAACTCCTGACTCTGGTAGATGCCGCCCACGACTGCGGTCTGGCCGTCCTTGACGAGCACGATCGTCTTGGCGGACTGCGTGTTGATCGGCGGGATGCCGTTCACCGGATTGCCGAAGTCGGGAGTGCTGTTCTCGACCTCGAGCGTGAGGATGACGGTGCCGGCGTCGGTGATCTGCGGCGTCACCTTGAGCGTCAGCACGGCGTCCTTGAACTGCGTGGTCACCGTGTTGTTCGCCACCGTCTGGATCGGGATCTGGACGCCCTGCTTGATCTCCGCCGCCTGGTTGTTCTGGGTCGTGACCTTCGGCGTCGACAAGAGCCGCCCGCGGCCCTGCTGCTCGAGCGCCGTGAGCGCCACGTCCAGGTTGAAGCTTCCGAGCACGTTGCCCATCGACACGCCGAGGGCGGTGTTGAAGTTGGAAGCGGGCAGGTTCACGGCGTAGCCGCGCCCGGCCTGGCCGATTCCGGTGCCGGATGACAGGCCGCCGGGACCGGAGCTGTCCGCGGGCAGACCCGTTCCAGGCACTCCACCGCCGTTGACCACGATCTGATTGGGGAAGCTCCGGTCGGTGGTGTTTCCGAAGCGCGCGGTCTTCTCTCCACCGAAGCCCCACTGGATGCCGAAGTCCCGCGAGAAGTTGCGGTTCGTGACGACGATGCGGGCCTCGATCTCCACCTGCGGAGTCGCGGTGTCCAGCTCCGCGATCAGGGCCTTCGCCTTTTCGACGAAAGTCGGGAGATCTCGGACGATGATCGTGTTCGTGCGCTCGTCGATGTTGAGCTGGCCCCTGGCCGAGAGGGCGCCTGCCGATTTCAGGACGGTCGACAGCGTGCCCGCCTTGGCGTACGAGATGCGGCGCGTGAAGTCGATGAGATCGCCGGCGAGGGCTTTCTCCTCGTCGAG
>DATBSL010000226.1:0-5875 GCA_036559805.1 Vicinamibacteria bacterium | reverse complement strand
CGGCATCACCAGCGCGCCGAAGAACCAGCTCGCCATCCAGGCGAACATCATCCAGCCCGCGGTCGCGGTCGCGTAGCCCAGGTAGCCGAGGCTCGCGACCGCGATCCCTGCGAGCGCAGCCCGGCGCTCGCCGACGCGCGGCACGACGAGGCGCATGAGCGTCGCCTGGCTCACCGCCATCACCAGGCCGGCGAGCGCCAGCGACGCGCCGATCGTGGCCTCGGACCAGCCGAAGCGCAGCTTGGTATAGAAGGTCCAGGTGGCCGGCATCACCTGGTGGGCCACCATCCACAGGAAGAGCGCCGCGAGCAGCCGCAGCACGACCGGGTGCTTGCGCATCTGCGCGAGGGTTCCGAGCGGGTTGGCGCGCCGCCAGTCGAACGGCCGGCGCGACTCCGGCGGCAGCGACTCGGGCAGCACGAAGAGGCCGTACGCGAAGTTCAGCAGGCTGAGGCCGGCCGCCGCGAAGAACGGGGCGCGCACCCCCAGCTCCCCGAGCAGCCCTCCGAGCGCGGGGCCGAGGATGAAGCCGACGCCGAAGGCCGCGGCTACGATGCCGAAGCTCTGCGCGCGCTTCTCGGGCGGGCTGACGTCCGCGATGTACGCGTAGGCCGGCGTGAACGAGGCGCCCGCGATGCCAGCGATCGCCCGCCCCACGAACAGCCAGCCGAGCGTCGGTGCGAAGCCCATCACGAGGTAGTCGATGCCGAGGGCGCCCACCGCGCACAGCAGCACCGGCCGCCGCCCGTAGCGGTCGGAGAGGTTGCCGAGCACCGGCGCGCACACGAACTGCATCGCGGCGTACACGAAGGCGAGCCAGCCGCCGTCGATCGCCGCCTCGCTCAAGCTGGCGCCGGTGAGCTCCACGAGCAGCCTCGGCAGCACCGGCAGGATCAGCCCGAAGCCGATCACGTCCAGCAGCACGATCGTGGCGACGAAGACGAGCGCGCGCTTCCCCGGCTCCCTGGCCATCAGCCCGCTCGCGACAGGCCTTCGAGGAACGTGCGCAGCCGCGCGAAGGCCTTGCCGCGATGGCTGACACGGTCCTTCTCTGCCCGCGGCGTCTCCCCGAAGGTCGTCCCGAAAGGGGGGTAGAAGAAGAGCGGGTCGTAGCCGAACCCGTTCGAGCCCCGGGGTGCTTCGGCGATCTCGCCAAGGACGTGCTCCTCGACCTCGAACAGCACGGCTTCGCCGCGCGCGACGGCTACGGCGCTCGTGAAGCGCGCGCCGCGCTTCTCGGCCGGGACGCCGTCGAGCTTCGCGAGCAGAAGCGCGTTGCGGTCGGCGTCGCTCGCGCCTTCCCCGCCGAAGCGGCTGGAGAAGAGCCCGGGCGCGCCGCCGAGGGCGTCGACCGACAGCCCCGAATCGTCGGCTACCGTGAGCCGGCCCGAGCGCCGCGCATAGGCGAGCGCCTTGATGCGCGCGTTCTCGAGGAAGCTCGAGCCGGTTTCATCCGGAGCGTCGTGGATCCCGATCTCGCGCGGTCCGATCACCTGGAACGGCAGTCCCGACGCCAGCAGCTTCATCTCCAGAAGCTTGCCCGGATTCTGGCTCGCGAGCAGCAGTTCCGCCATGGCGCGGCATGATACCGCCGGGGCTACCCCCGCGAGTCAGCGCGTCCCGCCTGTGGGCCGACGCAGCGGCTCGACGAGGGCCGAGAAGTCCTCTTCGCCGTTGCCGGCGGCCACGGCCTGATCCACGACCTCGAGCGCCGAGGCCACGGTCGCGAGGGACAACCCGTGGCGGCGGCCCTCGCCGAGCGCATACGTCAGGTCCTTGGCCATGAGCCGCAGCAGGAAGTTCGGCGTGTAGTCGCGCGCCGTCATGCGCGCGGAGAGCGTCTTGACGAGCGGGCTCCCGGGGGCTCCGGTGGTCAGGAGCTCCAGGGACTTGGTCCGATCGAGGCCGCTCCTTTCGATGAGGGCCAGCGCCTCGGCGAGCGTCGCGGCCTGGACGCCGCACATGAAGTTGTTCACGAGCTTGAGCAGGGCGCCCCGTCCGCTGGCTCCGACGTGGAGGATCGCCCGGCTCATCGCGGTGAGGGCGGGGCGGGCCGTCTCGAGCGCCGCTGCCGAGCCCCCGACCAGGAACACGAGCTCGCCCGAGGCCGCGTGGGACTTGCTCCCGGTGACGGGTGCGTCGAGCAGCTCCGCGCCGTGCGTGGCGGCCTCCCGCGCCAGCTCCTCGATCCAACCAACGCTGAGCGTGCTGGATTCGACCAGCACGGCGCCGCGGGCGACACCGGCGAGGGCCCCACGCTCGCCGAGCCAGACCGCGCGGGAGGCAGCATCGTCCGCCACCATGCTCAGGACGACGTCGGCTCGGGCCCCGGCCTCGCCGGGCGTCTTTGCCACGTGGGCGCCCTCGGCCGCGAGGGCATTCGCCCGCTCGGGGTTGCGGTTCCACACCGTCAGCGGAAAGCCCGCGCCCAGCAGGCGGCGGGCCATGCCCGAGCCCATCAGGCCCAGGCCGATCAGCGCAACTCGGATCTGCTGCATTTCGTCCCTTCAGCCGAGCGGTTGGACCTTCACGAGCGGGTCGGCCGCGCGCGAGACGCTCACGGGGTTGCGCAGCGCGCGCCCGAAGCCCTCGAAGCGGATCTCCATCACGTCGCCGTCGCGAAGCTCGACGCCGTCGCCGAAGCTCAAGCCGTGCGCGCCGAAGAAGTGCACGTGGAGATCGCCGGGGCGGCGGTGCGCCTCGAACTTGAAATGGTGGTGCTCGACGTTCTGCAGGCTGTGGCACATCTCGGCTTCACCGGTGCGAATCTCCTTCGACCACAAGACGTTTCCGGCACGCTCGAGCGAGACGCGGCCCGGCACGGAGTCGAAGCCGGGATCCACGGCCAGCTCGGGGCCCAGGCTGCAGGTGCGGAGCTTCGAGCCCGCGAGGTTCAAGTAGTTCTTCCGCTCGAAGCGGTGGTCGGAGAACTCGTTCCCGACCGCCATGCCCAGGCGGCGCGGCCGGCCCTCGGAGTCGACGACGTAGACGCCGGCGACCTCGGCCTCCTCGCCGCCGTCCTCGGCGTAGGAAGGCACGAGCAGCGGCTCGCCGTGGGCGCGCAGGATCGTGCCCGTGCCCTTGTAGAACCACTCGGGGGCCGTGCCGATGCGCCCGGGCTCGGGCCGGCCGCCCTCGAGCCCCGAGCGAAACATCCGCATGCTGTCGGTCACTTCCTCCGGGGCGGTGTTGTGCATGGCCTGGCGATCGCGAGCGCTGCCCATGTGCGTGAGCCCCGTGCCGGAGACCAGGCAGCGCGTCGGCTCGGCGGGGTGATCGATCGGCGGGAGCAGCCGCCATGGCGAAACCCCCGCGTAGACGGCCGCGTAGTCCATGCCGTCACCCGTCGCACGCTCCGCCACGAGCGCCGTGAGAGTCCTGTCGGCGGCGAGCGCCTGCTCCGCCAGCTCGTACACCGAAGCGGAGCCCGCGAGAAGCCGCAGCTCGTCCTCCACGACGAGAGCCACCCGGCGCTCAGGACCGTTCCGGATCTGGACGAGGCGCGTCGCGGACATCACTCGACCACGTCGAACTTCTCGAGCGCCCGCTCGTTCACCGTGAGGCCGAGCCCGGGGACGCCTTCGTCCAGGTCCACGAACCCGTCCTTGGCCTTGGGCTCGCCTTCGAAGACGTACCAGAACAGCTCGTTCCCGACCTCCACGTCGACGATCGGGAAGTACTCCGCCATCGGCGAGTTCAGGCTGGCCATCACCACGTGGTAGTTGTGCATCTGGCCGGCATGGGGAATGACGGGCACTCCGTGCGCTTCCGCCAGCGCCGCGATCTTGCGCGCCTGGGTCAGGCCGCCCACGCGGTTCGTGTCGAACTGGATGACGTCCACGGCGCGGGCCTCCAGCAGGTCGCGGAAGCCGTGGAGCGTGAACTCGTGCTCGCCGCCCGCGATCGGCACGCGCCCGTAGGCCTTGAGCTCCGCGTAGCCGTGGAGCTCGTCCGGCACCACCGGCTCTTCGAGCCAGCGCAGGTGGAACGGCTCGAGCCGCGGCAGCATCCGCTTGGCGTATTCCAGCGACCAGCCCATGTAGGCGTCGGCCATCACGTCGACCCCGTCGCCCACCACGTCGCGGACGGTGCGCACCAGGTCCAGGTTCCGCTCCATGCCCTCGGCCCCGTCCGCGGGCCCCCAGCCGAAGCGCAGCTTCATGGCCTTGTAGCCCTCGCGCAGGTAGCCCTGCGCCTCCGCGGCCAGCTCTTCGAGCGGGGTGCTGTACAGGCGGCTCGCATAGACGGGAATGCGCCGCTTGGTGCGGCCGCCCAGCAGACGGTAGACGGGCTGCTTGGCCGACTTGGCGACGAGGTCCCAGAGTGCTATGTCCACCGCGCTGATCGCGACCATGCCGATCCCCTTGCGGCCGAACGCCATGGTCTTCCGGTACATGAGCTGCCAGAGGAACTCCAGGTCCCACGGGTCGGCTCCCAGCAGGAGCGGCTTCAGGTAGACGTCGATCATCTGCTTCGTGACGCGCGGGGCGAGGGCTGCGTTGCCGACGCCGACGAGGCCGTTGTCGCTCACGACCTCCACCACCAGCCAGCCGTGGAACGTGAAGGTCCGCATGGAGGCTTCCTTCTGTGCGAGCAGGTCCATGGGGTTCGTGCAGAAGTGCGGCGGCAGCGGGACCGTCTTGCCCCGCCACTCCACGACCCGCGTGCGGATCTCCTTGATCTTCATGCGAGACGCCCAGGTGCGAGATCCAGCGGCTGGATGCGCGGGATGGCGAGGCAGATCACGGCGAAGGCCAGGACGTGGAACGATCCCGCGAGGGCGAACACGAGGCCGTAGCCGAAGCCGTGGTCCAGCAGGTAGCCCACGGCCTGGCCGAAGACGACGCCGCCCATGGCACCGCCGAAACCGACGAGGCCTGCGACGGCACCCACCGCCTGGCGCGGATAGATGTCGGCGGGGAGGACCATGACGAGCGTCGACCAGGACTGCTGGCCGAAATAGGCGACGGCGAAGAGTGCGATCGCCCAGGCCACGGGCACGCTCGGCACGAACAAGATGAGCGGCATGAGGATGGCACTCGCCCCCAGGGCGATCTTCCGGGCGTGGTCCAGGGGGAGATTCGCGCGCAGCAGTCGGCTCGAGAGCCAGCCCCCGACGAGGCAGCCGATACCCGCCGCCGCCGGCGGGATCCAGCCGAACGTCGCGACCGCCTTGATGTCGAAGCCCCGCGCGTCGTAGAGGTACTTCGGCAGCCAGAACAGGTAGAAGTACCACGCTGCGTCGCTCAGGAACTTGGCGATCACGACGCCCCAGGTCTGGCGGAAGCGCAGCAGGTCCAGCCAGCGCAGCTCGTGTCCCGCGGCGCTCGCGGTACCGAGCACCGACTGGATCTCCCGGCGCTCCGCCTCGCCGAGCCGCGGGTGCCGCTCGGGCGGGAAGTAGTCTCGGTGCCACCAGAGCGTCCAGACGAGGCCAAGGGCTCCCGTGAGGAAGAAGACCCAGCGCCAGTCCGCGGCGCTCAGCACGAGCGCGATCAGCGGCGGCGCGACGATCATGCCGACGGCGGTGCCCGCGTTGATGATGCCCATGGCCGACGAGCGCTCCCCCACCGGGAACCACTCCGCCACCGCCCGCGTCGCCGCGGGGAATCCGCCGCCTTCGCCGATGCCCAGCAGGAACCGGCTGAGGGCGAGCGTGCCGACGCTCGCGGCCAGCCCATGGCTGGCGCAGGCGAGCGACCAGAACACCATGATGACGGTGAAGCCCCGGCGCGTGCCCAGGACGTCCATCAGCTTGCCGCCTCCGGCGTACATGAGCGCGTAAGCGATCAGGAACGCCGACTGGAGCTGCGAGAACTGCTCGTTCGTGACGGGGATGTCGCGAGCGATCGCCTGGATGGCGACGGGCAGCGCC
>DATBSL010000225.1:0-2611 GCA_036559805.1 Vicinamibacteria bacterium | reverse complement strand
CGGGCCGGAACTCCGTCCGGGCGGAGTCGGCTCCCCGCGCTGCGTCGTCGAGCCGCTCGCTCCATCCCGCTACAAGGTGCAGTTCACGGCGAGCGCACAGCTCAAAGACAAGCTCGAGCGGCTCCAGGCCTTGCTGCGCTCGGAGGTTCCCGACGGCGATCTGGGCGCGGTCATCGAGCGGGCCGTGACCGAGAACCTCGAGCGACTCGAGGCCCGACGCTTCGCCAAGACCCGCGCTCGTGCTCGAAGGACGACCGCCGGCAGTCCTCGACCGCGGCGCAGACCCACACGATTGCGCAAGCCGCGACTGCCGCGGCGAGCAAGCCCCGCTCGTCTACCCTGCCGTCGCCAGGGGCACGCGGGCATGTGCGCCATATTCCAGCGGCCATCCGGCGCGCGGTGCACCAGCGCGACGCGGGGCGCTGCAGTTACGTCGACGAGACGGGTCGTCGCTGCCCGGAGCGCTACCGGCTCGAGTACCACCACGTCCACCCCTTCGGCATGGGCGGCGGGCACTCGCCCGAGAACCTGCGCCTGATGTGCCGAACCCACAATTTCTACCTGGCCGAGCACGACTACGGACCCGAAGCGATGGCTGCGTACCGGACCGGCTGAGTAGGCCCCGCTCCCTGCGTCAATCCAGAAGCTCGCGCGTGAGCGATGCGGGCACACGCTGCTGGACCTGGTGATAGCGGGCCCACGGGTCGGCGGCGCCGCCCGATCCGAAGCCCAGGACGCGCAGGGGCACCTCGGCGACCGTGAAGTCGGTCGGTCCCGAGAGGCGGTCGAGCTCGTCCCAATCCACGGGGACGGAGACGGGCGCGCCTTTGCGGGCGCGCGTGGAGAAGGCGCCCACCGCGTTCGCGCCGCGCACGTTGCGCAGGTAGTCCACGAAGATCTTCCCCCTGCGCTGCGCCTTGGCCATGTTCGCGGTGAAGGACTCCGGCTCGTCGCGCGCGAGCCGCAGGGCCACGGCGCGCGTGAACTCCTCGAGCTCCTCCCAACCGCGCTCGGGCACGAGCGGCACGCACACGTGGAGGCCCTTGCCGCCGGTCGTCTTCACGAAGCTCTCGAGCCCCCGCTCGCTCAGCAGCGCCCGCACCCGCCGTGCCGCCGAGGTGACGCGGGAGAAGGGCAGCGCCTCGTCGGGGTCGAGGTCGAAGATCACCTGGTCCGGTTCCTCGAGCCGCGCCACGCGCGAGTTCCAGGGATGGATCTCGAGGATCCCGGCCTGCGCGAGCGCCACGAGGCCGGGCACCGAGTCCACGTAGAGGTGCTCCTCCGACCTCGCCGGGACGGCGAAGCGCCGCACCTGCGGGGGCGTCCAGAAGCCCGCGCGTTTCTGGTAGAAGGTCTCGCCGGAGATCCCGTCCGGGCAGCGCACCAGCGTCAGCGGGCGGCCGTCGAGATACGGCAGCACCGCGTCGGCGATCGACACGTAGTAGAGCGCGAGGTCCACCTTGGTGAATCCCAGGTCGGGATAGTAGACGCGGTCGGGGTGGGTGAGCCGAACGCCGAGGAGCTCGACGACCTCGTCGCCGCTCGCCGCGCGCGTGCGCGTCGCGTGCTCGCGCAGCGCTTCCCAGGGCCGGCCCGCGGCCACGGTGTCGACGCCGCCGCCCTCGACCGTGCCCGGCCGCTCGCGCACGACGTGTCGGGCGTCGCGGTCGTCGCGCAGGCCGAGGAACACGGGCTGGCGCATGCGGCCCTCGTCGGTCCACTGCGTGAACTCCACCTGGGCCACGAGGTCCGGCTCGACCCAGTGGGCGCCGCGCCGCATCTCGGCGGGGACGGAGGCGAACGGGCACGTGTCCCGCTTGCGGGCCTCCAGGCGGCGGACGAGGTCGGCGAGCAGCCGCTCGCTGAAGCCGGAGCCGACCTTGCCCGCGTAGACGAGCTGCCCGTCCTCGTGGAAGCCCACGTGCAGCGCCCCGATCGACTCCCGTCCGTCCGACGGCCGCGTCCAGCCGCCGATCACCACCTCCTGGCTCAGCCGGCACTTCACCTTCCGCCAGTCGCCGCCGCGTCCCTCCCGATAAGGAGCATCGGCGCGCTTGCTGACGACACCCTCGAGGCCGGCCTCGCGTGCCTGCTCGAAGAACTGGCGGCCCTGGCCGCGCACGTGATCGCTGAAGCGCAGCGTCGCCGGCGCGGACTCCAGCAGGCGCTGCAGGACCTGCTTGCGCTCGTCCAGCCTCACCCCCCTGAGGTCCCAGCCGTCGAGGTGCAGCAGGTCGAACGCGAAGTAGACGAGCGGCAGCTCTGCTTCGGCGCGGCGCTGGAGCGCCTGGGAGCTCGTCGCTCCGTTCGGCAGCAACGCGGCGACCTCGCCGTCGAGGAGTGCTGTGCCCGCGGGCAGGCGGCCGATGGCCCGGGCGACCTGCGGGAACTCCTTCGTCCAATCCTTCCCGTTGCGCGAGACGAGCTGCACGTCCCCTTCGTTGATGCGGGCCACAATGCGGTAGCCGTCGTGCTTGATCTCGTGGAGCCAGTCGTCTCCGGCGGGCGGGACCTCGACCACCATGGCCAGGGCGAGGGGCTGCGTGCGGGGCAGGGGCCCGCGCACGGCGCCGGCACGGTCGGCGAGTCGCAGACGCGCGCCTCCGTCCCC
>DATBSL010000224.1:0-13176 GCA_036559805.1 Vicinamibacteria bacterium | reverse complement strand
GGGGATCGTGCCGGCCACGAACATCAGGTCGGCCTGGCGCGGCGAGAAGCGCAGCACCTCGGCGCCGAAGCGCGCGATGTCGTAATGGGAGGCCGACAGCGCCATGAACTCGATCGCGCAGCAGGCGGTCCCGAACGGCATCGGCCAGATCGAGGAGCGCCGCCCCCACTTGACGACCGAGTCGAGCGTCGTGGTGATGACGTTGCCACCCGCGTGGACGCCGGGATACGTCGGATCCACGTACTTGCCCTTGAAGAGGTCGAGTAGACCCATGTGGGGATTGCCCTTTCCGGACGGGCATCATAACTCACGGGCGCGGGGCGTCGCCACGACGTCCGCTATGCGGGCAGACGCTCTTTGAGCTCGGCGAGGCGCGATGCGGACTGGTCCTTGGCCGACAGCGCCGGGTCGGCGACTGGCCACGCGATCCCGATCGCCGGATCGTCCCAGGCGATCGCGACCTCGTCGGCCTTCTCGTAGAAGCCCGTGCACTTGTACTCGACGTGCACGCGCTCGCTGGTCACGCAGAACCCGTGCGCGAAGCCCGGCGGGATCCAGAGCTGGCGGAAGTTCTCGCCCGAGAGCACGAAGCCGACCCACTTGCCGAAGGTGGGGGAGTCGCGCCGGATGTCCACGGCCACGTCGAACATCTCTCCCTCGACGGCCCGCACCAGCTTGCCCTGGGGGCGCCGCAGCTGCGCGTGCAGCCCGCGCAGCGTCCCGCGCGCCGAGTACGAGTGGTTGTCCTGCACGAAGGGTCCCGGGATGCCGCCCTCGGCGTACTTCTTCTCGTGATACGTCTCGAGGAAGAACCCGCGCGCGTCCTTGAAGACGTCGGGCTCGATCAGAATCACGCCGGGCAGGTCAGTCGCGATGAATTTCATGCCGGGAACCGATCATAGCAGCCCCTCCCGCGGCGTCTCCTGCTCGAACGTCTCTCCTCGATTCTGGCGCGGTCGAGGGCGTCTGAGCCAAACAGCGCAATACTCTCGTCCCGGGGGCGAATCGCGACAGCCTCGGAAAGGGAGGCCGGTAATGGCCGACAGCGCTGACGAGACCCGCGCCGTGCTCGCTGCGTACCGCAAGGTGAAGGACGCCTCGTGGCCCGACCTTCACCCTGAGATGGCGGGCAGGGCGAAACGCTGGCCCGACGCGAGCGAAGCCGAGTTGCGCGCCGAGCTCGAGGGCTACTTGAAGGAGGCTTCGGCCCCGGCCTGTCCGGTGCGCGTGTTCTGGAAGCTCGGAGCGCAGTTCGTCTTCGGAGGCTGCAACCTCCACTTCGCCAGCGACGCCGGCTTGAAGTCTCCTGCCGAGATCGTGGGGCTCGACGACTTCAGCCCCAGGCTTCCGTGGCGAGCGCAGGCCGACAAGTACCGGGCCGACGACCGTGAGGTGTTCGACGGCTCCGCCAAGCTCGACATCCTCGAGCGCCAGACGTCGGCCGCCGGGACGACGGTCTTCGTGCGCGTCGGCAAGACCCCGATCACGACGGCTGCCGGGCAGGTGCTCGGGATCTTCGGGATGTACCAGGTCCTGGACGAAAAGGCGGCCCAGAAGATATTCTTCGAGCGGTCGCGAGGGGGGCCGAGCCGGCCCTGACCGAGACGGCTAGCGCGTCAGCCCCAGCCGCTCGCGTCGGTACTTGCCCGACTGCACGGCCTCGCACCAGAGTTTGTTCGCGAGGTACCAGCGGACCGTCTCGCGCAGGCCCGCCTCGAAGGCGTGGCGCGGCTGCCAGCCCAGCTCCGCGCGGATCTTCGAGGCGTCGATCGCGTAGCGGCGGTCGTGGCCGGGGCGGTCGGCCACGAAGGTCTTGAGGCCCGAATAGGAGGAGAGCCCGCGCGCGACGAGCGCCGCGTTCCCGGCCGCGGGCAGCTCGGCGTCGAGCGCCGCGCAGAGCGCGTCGACGACCTGCAGGTTGGTGCGCTCGTTGCCGCCGCCGATGTTGTACTTCGCGCCCGGCGCGCCCTTCAGCAGCGTGAGCAGGATGCCCTCGCAGTGGTCCTCGACGTAGAGCCAGTCGCGCACGTTGCCGCCGTCGCCGTAGATCGGCAGGCTCTTCGCCTCGACCGCGTTCAGGATCATGAGCGGGACGAGCTTCTCGGGAAACTGGAACGGGCCGTAGTTGTTCGAGCAGTTCGTGAGCAGCACCGGCAGCCGGTAGGTCTCGTGGTACGCGCGCACCAGGTGGTCGGCGCCGGCCTTCGAGGCGGCGTAGGGCGAGTTGGGCGCGTAGGGCGTCGCCTCGGAGAAGGCGCCCGTCGCGCCGAGCGTGCCGTAGACCTCGTCGGTCGAGACGTGCAGGAAGCGGAAGCTCTCGCTGGGGCGCTGCTTCAGGTGGAGGCGCGCCGCCTCGAGCAGCTCGAAGGCGCCACCGACGTTCGTGCGCACGAACGACGCCGGGTCGTCGATCGAGCGGTCGACGTGCGTCTCGGCGGCGAAGTTGACGACCGCGCTCGGGCGCTCGTCGCCGAACACGCCGCGCACCGCGTCACGGTCGGCGATGTCGGCCTGAACGAAGGCGTAGCGCGGACTCGCGGCGACGTCGGACAGGCTCTCCAGGTTCCCGGCGTAGGTCAGCTTGTCCAGCACCACCACGCGCGCGCGCGTGTGCGCGAGGGCGTGGCGCACGAAGTTCGCGCCGATGAAGCCGGCCCCGCCGGTGACGACGATCGTTTCCATCAGCCCTTTTCGAAGAGCGGCCCGAGTGCTGAAGCGAAGCGCTCGCGGTAGTCGGCCTGGCTGCGGCGGATCACCTCGTGCGCCTCGTCGCGGCCGTAGACGCGCAACAGCTCGCAGGCCTGCTCGCCACCGGTCGGCGCCTGCTTGTAGGTCAGGAAGTAGTGCGTGAGCCGGTCCACCAGCAGCCCGGGCAGCCGGCCGATGTCGTCGACGCCGCCGTAGACCGCGTCCTTCGCCATCACCGCGACGATCTTGTCGTCCACTTCGTTGCCGTCGAGCATGCCGAGCCCGCCGACCGGGACCGCCTGGACCAGGATATTCCCGTGGGTGAAGTCCTTCTCGGTCAGGACCAGGATGTCGAGCGGGTCGTCGTCGCCCACGAGGCCGCTCCTTCCCGTGCGCTCTTCGGCGAGCGCCGCCACCTGGCCCGCGCAGAGCGTGCGCGGCACGAAGCCGTAGGGGCTCGGGCAGACGTTCGAGTAGAGCTGCGGCCGGTCCACCTTCAGCAGGCCGGAGTCCTTGTCGAGCTCGTACTTCACCGTGTCCGACGGGACGATCTCGATGAACACCGTCACGCGCCGCGGCGCGTCCTCTCCGATCACGACCCCGTGCCACGGATGCGACTTGAGCAGCAGCTGGAGAGCGGGGTCGAGCGCCATCGCCGCGACTATACCGCACGATCGCGCGCGCCCCCGAGCGCGCGGCCTGGGGCAGAATGGGGCATGCCCGACGCCGCGCCACGCGTGCTGCACCTGGTCGCGGCCGAGTCCGGGTGGGACACGCTCGACGAGCTGGTGCCCGCGCTCGAGAGGGGCGGACGCGTCGTGCGCGAGCACCGGCTGGCGCCGGCGCGCGACGTTCCCGAGGACGACGCCGAGCGCCGGCGCGCGGAGCTCCGGCTCGTCGAGGCGGCCGTGCGCGCCTCGGAGGCCGACGGGGGCGGGCTGCTGCTCGCCGACGAGCGCGGCGCGCTCGCCATCCCGCTGCGCATGCGCCTGCTGCTCGACGAGGCGAAGCTCGGCTGGGACGAGGCGTGGGCGCGCACGCGCGCGCGGACCGTCTCGCGCTTCGGCTGCCCCGGCGGCGAGCCGAGCCGGCCCTACTGGCATCTCGCGTTCCTCGAGGCCGAGGAGCCGCGGCTCGTCGAGATCCTGTTCGAGATCAACCGCCGCCACCTCGACGCCGTCGAGACGCGCTGGCCCGGCGACGGCGGCCGGCGGCGCCGGCTGTCGCTCGTCCGGGAGGGCGAGGGCCGGCGCCTGCGCCTGGGCCTGCTCGCAGTCGTCGGCTCCGCGCACGCGAGCGTCGCCGCACCCTGGCAGGGCCCGGCCAGCGAGATCCTCGCGGACCTCGCGGTGCTGTGCGGCACCGCGCTCGAGTCGCGCGCCACGCCGGTCTACGCACGGCGCTTCCTCGTCGACCACAACCCGCCGCTCGCCGAGCTGCTCGCGGCGAGCTTGGGCGCGGGCTGGGCCGACGACCCGGCCGTGTTCCAGCGGCTGGAGCCGCTCGCCTTCGAGGCGCCGTTCCGCGCGGCCTTCCGCAAGGCCCGCCGCGCCAACCGCGAGCGCCTCGGCGCGTTCCTGCGCAAGGCGACCGGCGTCGAGTCGGACCCGGAAGCGCTCGTGGACGTGCGCTTCGGCTGGCTGGCGGCGCGCGAGCGGCCGCTGCTGAGTGCGCTCGGGCTGGTGCGCGAGCACTTGCGGCTGGCGGCTGGCGGCTGGACGCCTCCTTCGCCGCGCACGGTGGTGCTCGCCCGCGTCGGTCAGAGCCAGGGCGAGCAGGACGACCGGCTGCTGGCGCTGCTCGAGGCCGTCGCTGCCGCCATCAACCGCGACGAGCGCGTGCGCAAGGCGCTGCGCGTGGCGGTGCTGCCGAGCTGCGACGCCGCGGCCGCGCGGCTGCTCATAGCCGGCGCCGACCTCGCGAACGAGCCCGGCACCGCCGGCTCGGGGGCCGCCTCGGCTCGCGCGCTCGCCTTCGCCGCGAGCGGGGCGGTGATGCTCGGCACGCGCGACGGAACGCTGCGGGAGCTGGCGGGGGTCGTCGGCGAGGACAACCTGTTCCTGTTCGGCCTCGGGCCGCTCGAGACCCACGCCTGGCGCGAGGGCCGCGTGTACCGGCCGCAGGACGTGTACGCGATCGACCCGCTCGTGCGCATCGCGCTCGACGGCCTCGTGAGCTCGCGCTACGCGCCGAAGCCCGGCGCCTTCGACTGGGCGCGGGACGCGCTCTTCGATACCCGCGACCCCTGGCTGGCGCTCGCCGACCTCGGCGCCTACGTCCACCGCCAGGACGAGGCGCTCGCCGAGTTCAACGACCCGCG
Source organism: Vicinamibacteria bacterium (assembly GCA_036559805.1). GTDB lineage: Bacteria > Acidobacteriota > Vicinamibacteria > Fen-336 > Fen-336 > DATBSL01. The sequence goes on along the minus strand of DATBSL010000224.1, from coordinate 8,168 downwards.
GATCTTCACCGAGAAGGCGATCCTGACGCTCGCGCGCACGCGGCCGCTGTGGGTGGACCGGCTCGAATGAGCGGCCTCGCGCGCGAGCTGCGGCAGGCGCTGCGCGGGCTGCTGCGCAGCCCGGGCGCGAGCGCCTCGGTAGTGCTGTCGCTCGCGCTCGGGATCGGGGCCAACGCCGCGGTCTTCAGCGTCGCGAGCGCGCTCCTGTTGCGGCCGCTGCCCTACGCGGACGCCGAACGCCTGGTGATCCTGTGGAACCGCTCGCCCGGGATCGGGATCAGCGAGGACTGGTTCTCCACGGCGCAGTACTTCGACATCCGGGCGGGCCACGCCGGCTTCGAGGAGCTCGCGATCGCGATCGGCGCCAACTACAACCTCACCGGAAACGGCGCGCCGGAGCGCGTCGGCACGATCCGCGCGTCCGTGAACCTCCTGCCGATGCTGGGCGCGCGCGCCGCGCACGGACGCCTGCTGACCGACGCGGACGCGGTACCGGGCGGCGGCGGCCGAGCCGTCCTCGCCCACTCGACCTGGCTGCGCCGCTTCGGCGGGGACCCGGCCGTCGTCGGCCGCTCGCTGGTACTGAACGGCGAGCCGTACGAGATCGTCGGCGTCCTCGACGCGGGCTTCGACATCCCGCGCGAGGTGATGCCGACGCTCGGCGGCGCCGAGCACTCGGAGATCGTGGTGCCGCTGCCCCTCGCGGCGGACGCCGCCACGGTGCGCAACCGCGAGGACTACAACATCGTCGGCAAGCTGAAGCCAGGAGTGGCTCTCGAGGCCGCGCAGGCCGAGCTCGACCGCATCACGGCCGGCCTGCGCCGCGATCATCCGGCCTTCTACCCCCCGAACGGCGGCCTGACCTTCAGCGCCGTGCCGCTGCAGGAGCAGGTGGTCGGCAACGTGCGCGACGCCCTGCTGGTTCTTTCGGGGTCGGTCGCGCTGGTATTGCTGATCGCGGGCGTGAACGTCGCGAACTTGCTGCTGGCGCGGGCGGCCGCGCGCCGGAAGGAGATGGCCGTGCGCGCGGCGCTCGGCGCGAGCTCCGCGCGGCTGCTGCGCGAGCCGCTCGCCGAGAGCCTGCTGCTCGCGCTCGCGGGCGGTGGGCTCGGCGTCCTGCTGTGCATGGGCTTCGTGCGCGCGCTGGCGCGGCTCGGCTCGGCGAGCGTACCGCGGCTCGGGGAGATTGCGGTCGGGCCCGAGGTGCTGCTGTTCACGCTCGTCGTGTCGGTCGTGTCGGGGCTCGCGTTCGGCCTGGCGCCGGCGTGGCGGCAGAGCCGTCCCGAGCTGCAGGCGGAGCTGACGGAGGGCGCCCGCGGGTCCTCCGCGGGCGGCGGGCTCTTCTCGCGGCGGGACGGGCTCAGGCGTCTGCTCGTCGCCGGGGAGATAGCACTCGCCGTCGTGCTGCTGGTGGGCGCGGGCCTGCTCGTGCGCAGCTTCGCGCGCGTCCGGAGCGTCCCGCCCGGCTTCGACGCGCAAGGCGTGCTGACCTTCGAGCTCTCGATGAGCGGGCCGCGCTACGCCGATTCGGCCATCGTGCTGGAGAACTATCGGAAGCTCTGGGAGCGGCTCGCGGCGATTCCCGGCGCGCGCGCCGCCGGCGGGGTCTCGGCGCTGCCGCTCAGCCAGATGATGGCGTGGGGACCGATCACGGTCGAGGGGCGCACGCCCGCGCCCGGCGAGGCCTTCATCAACGCTGACATCCGCGTGGTGGGAGGCGCTTACTTCGCCGCGATGCGGATCCCGCTCGTTGCCGGGCGGCACTTCGACGCGCACGACACCCGCGACAAGCCGCGCGTGATCGTCGTGGACGAGGCGCTCGCGGCGCAGCTCTGGCCCGGCGAGGACCCGCTCGGCAAGCGCGTGCGCTCCGGTGGCTTCGACGCCAGCGCGGACACGCCCTGGCTCACGGTGGTTGGCGTCGTCGGCAACATCAAGCAGGACCGGCTCGACGCCGAGTCCCGCATCGCGGTCTACCACCCGCACACGCAGTACCCCGCGCGTTCGATGAGCGTCACGCTGCGCGGCCAGGGGGATCCGGCGTCGCTCGCGGAGCCGGCCCGCCGCGAGCTGCGCGCCGTGCTTCCCGAGCTGCCGGTGCACGGGCTGCGCACGATGAGCGAACGGGTCTCGGCGTCGCTCGCGCGCCGCCGCTTCTCGATGCTGCTGCTCGGGCTGTTCGCGGCGCTGGCGCTCACGCTCGGCACGATCGGTACCTACTCCCTGATGGCCTACCAGGTGAGCCAGGGCCGCCGCGAGCTCGGAATCCGGCTGGCGCTCGGGGCGTCGCCGCGGCGGCTCGTCGGCTTCGTGCTGCGCGAGGGGATGGCCGTAGCGCTCTCGGGCGCCTGCGTCGGCCTCGCGGCGGCTTTGCTGCTCGCGCGCGCGATGGCCTCGCTGCTGTTCGGAGTCGCGAGCTTCGACCCGCTGACGTTTGCGAGCGTGCCGGCCGTCCTGCTGCTCGCCGCCTTCGCCGCGTGCTACCTGCCAGCCCGCCGGGCCGCCGCGGTGGATCCCGCCACGTCGCTGCGAAGCGAGTAAGCTAGTGTCAGGAAGCTGCGAGCCAAGCGGGATTACGAAGCGCCCTCGGCAAGCCGAGGCCACTTCGTTTCGCCTCGCTACGCTCGGGGTCCACTCCCGCATAGCGAGTTGGGGGTGTTTGGGGGGTGCGGCGCAGCACCCCCCCGAGAAGGAGGCTGCCATGGTCGGCCGCTTCGTCGTGCTGCTGATGCTGGCGGCGCCGGGATGGACGACGGCGCAGGGCCTGGGTGACGCGGCGGCCCGTGAGCGCCAGAAGCGGCGCGAGCAGAAGCCCGCGAAGGTGTTCACCGACCAGGACCTCAGGAAGGACGAGCCGCCCGCGGCGGACGCGACCCCCGCTGCCGGTGAAGCGAAAGCCGGCGAGCCGGATGCGAAGCCGACCGCGGCCCCCGCGTCGGATCCCGCGCTCGACGAGCTCGAGCGCGAGCGCGAGGAACGCAAGCTGCTCGAGGCCGAGTGGCGCATGCGCTTCGCGAACGCCCGCGAGCAGGTGGCCGTGGCCGAAGCGGCCTGCTGGCGCGAGGTCGTGCGCACCGAGTTCTACCAGGGCATCCCGGTGCAGATGAAGGTCAAGGAGTTCGTCGAGAGCGAGGAGTTCCGGCAGGCGAAGCGCGCCCTCGCGGACCTGGAGGAGCAGTTCCGCAGGACGGGCCTTCCGCCGGGCTGGACGCGCTAGCGCAAGCCTTCCGTCCGTGTGTTGACAGCGGCTGCCCGCCTCGCCTAGCGTGCTGCCACCGCATTCACCGTTCCGATCGCCGCGAGGGTGGCACATGACCGGGCCGAGAAGCGTAGGCTTCGTTCGCCGTGGGGCGGGTCTCCTCTCGCTGCTGGGCCTGCTGCCGGTGGCCGCGGCGGCCGGGAGCCCCAGGCCGCCGGCCGACACCTTCGAGGCGCTCCGGCCCGGCGAGTTCGTGACCCACGAGCTCCGGCTTCCGGTACGGATCGTGCTCGTCGGCTTCGACGAGGCTGCCGTCGACGAGACGACGCTCCTGGGCTCCCTGCCGCCGGCCGCGAAGCCGCTCGTCCGCTACCCGCAGTTCTACGGGCTCGCCGGGCGCGAGCTGGGGCTCGAGTATCGCTTCGACTACCGGATCGTCCACAAGGGGCCGCACTTCGAGCGGCGCTTCTTCGCCCACCTCGCCGCGATCGGCCGGCCGGGGCCGCGCACGCTCTACCAGACGCTCTACAACGCGCAGGCCAACAAGGTCGCGGACGTCGAGGTGCCCGACGAGGTGCTGTTCATCGACGCTCCCGCCGTCGAGCGCTGGCTCGACAGGAACGACGAGCGGGGGGCCGAGCAGCACACGATCTACTTCGTGAACTGGTACGGCCGGGACGACTTCCGCTTCCACGCCTACACCCGGGGCGGCGAGCCCGACCCCGACACGAAGTTCGACTTCGCCGGGCTCGCCAGCCGGAAGATGGTCGCCTGGGGCGGCAGCTCCGGCCGGAGCTGGTTCTACGATTTCTCGGCCGGGCCCGAGTTCTGGGGCTCGAGCTTCGACCAGGACAACGCCGACCTCGACGGGGACGGCGAGGCCGACTACCGCATCCCGGTGATCTGGGAGTACGCCCTGGGCGGATACCGCGCGCCGGCGCTCTTGTCGTTCGACATGGCGCTCGTCGCGCGCTTCGTCGCGATCAACCTGCTGTTCGCGCCGTCGCCGCTCTACGACCCGCTCGTGACCGCGCCCGAGCCCTTCGGCCGCAAGGTCGCCCACGTCAGCATGCTCGAGGACGACCCGGATCCCTCCCAGAAGGGCGCGAGCTTCTTCGACGCCGCGTTCGTGCGCGACAGGCTCCAGTCGTTCCAGCCCTACTACCGCTGGCGCGTGAAGACCGCGAGCGTCGACCCGATCGACGCCGGCGCCAAGAAGACGCTCGACATCTTCACGCTCAACGACGTGCAGGACGACTGCTGGCTCGACTTCGGCACGCCGTTCGCACAGCCGTTCTGCTACTTCGACCTGAACCGCGCGAGCTACGTGCCGTCCTACGGGCCGCGCGACTACGTGGCGCCCGTCTTCCAGTTCAACACGACCGACGCCGGCCTCGGCGCGCAGTTCGGGCTGCTCGGCTTCGCCGACGACAACTGGCTGGACGGGACCCAGAGCTTCGTGTTCACGTTCGGCGCCCCCAGCTACCGGACGCTGTTCGGCTACGGCTTCACCTCCACGACGGTGCACGAGCTCGGGCACCACGTCGGCCTCTCGCACCCGCACGACGGCTACGACGCCGAGCTGGGGATCGACTACGGGCCGAGCGGGTTCTTCTACTTCGCCTGGCTCGGCGACGAGAGCGAGACCGTGATGCACTACATCGCGCTCAGCAACGGCTTCGGCCGGCACGACCGCGACAACATGCGCCGCTGGGAAGCCGCCGGCTATCTGAACTGGGCCAACGCGCTCGCGGGCGACCTCGCCGCGCGCCCGGACTCGAGGAAGGCCAGGCTGGCGCTGCGCGCGGCCGACGCGCACGCGGCACGGGCTCGGCGCGCTCTCTCGGGATTCGACTATCTCACCGCGGCGACCGAGGCCCGCTGGGCCTACTCGCTGCTGGCGGAGGCGGCGAGCGAGCTGGGCGTCGCGTCCGCGCGGCTCCGCCTGGCGCGGACGCCGCTGCCGAACGCGCGGGTGCCGAAGGGCGGCTGCCGGCCGCGGCAGGCGCCGCAGGAGCTCGCGGCCGCTCCGTAGCGGCCCGCCCTCCCTCGAGCGGTGGCCTCCGAGCTTCGCTTCCTCGCCGACCAGGCGTTCTCGCGTACCGCGGGCGCCCCGCTCGTGGAGGGGAACGCGGTCCGCCTGCTGTGCGACGCCTGCGAGAACTATCCCGCCTGGCTCGACGCGATCGCCGCGGCGACGCGGCAGATCCACTTCGAGACCTACATCCTGCACGACGACCCGGTGGGGGAGCGCTTCGCGAGCGCGCTCCTGCAGAGGGCCAAGGCCGGCGTCACGGTGCGCCTCGTGTACGACTGGGTGGGAGCGCTCGGCAACACCGGACGCCGCTTCTGGCGGAGGCTGCGCGAAGGCGGCGTCGAGGTGCGCTGCTACAACCCGCCCCGGCTCGACGAGCCCCTCGGCTGGCTCAGCCGCGACCACCGCAAATGCCTGATGGTGGACGAGCAGGTGGCGTTCGTCACCGGGCTCTGCGTCGGCCGCCACTGGGAGGGGAACGAGAAGGGCGGCCTGATGCCGTGGCGGGACACCGGCGTCGAGGTCCGCGGCCCGGCGGTCGCGGACGTGGCGCGGGCGTTCGCCGACAGCTGGGCGGCCTGCGGGCCGCCGCTGCCCGACGACGCGCTTTCCGCAGAGCCGCCGCCCGCCGCGGGCGACGTCTCGCTGCGCGTGGTCGCAGGCACGCCGGGAACCTCGGGGCTCTTCCGCCTCGACCAGCTCGTCGCCGCGCTCGCCCGGCGCACGCTCTGGCTCACCGACGCCTACTACGCGGGCACGAGCGGCTACGTCCAATCGCTCCGCGCCGCGGCGCAGGACGGCGTCGACGTGCGGCTGCTGGTGCCGGGGCGCGGCAGCGACATCCGCGTCGTGCAGGCCGTCTCGCGGGCCGGCTACCGGGCGCTGCTCGAGGCCGGCGTGCGCGTGTTCGAGTGGAACGGGCCGATGATCCACGCCAAGACCGCCGTCGCCGACGGCCGCTGGGCGCGCGTGGGCTCCACCAACCTCAACGTCGCGAGCTGGATCGGCAACCGCGAGCTGGACGTGGTGGTGGAGGACGAGGGCTTCGCGCGCCAGATGGAAGAGCAGTACGAGAAGGACATCGGCGGCTCCACCGAGATCGTGCTGAGCCAGAGGCGGCGCGTGCGCTACGCCGGCGACATCCGGATGCCGCGCCGCAGGGGCGCCGGCGGCAGCGCGAGCCGCGCCGCCGCCGGAGCGCTGCGCTTCGGCAACGCGATCGGGGCCGTGCTCTCGCCGCGCAAGCTGCACGGCGCCGCCGAGCGTCGCGTGCTGCTGCCGGCGGCCCTCGCGCTCATGGCACTCGCTCCGATCGCGATTCTCTGGCCGCAGGCGCTCGCCTGGCCGCTCGGCATCTTCGCCCTGTGGATGGGGCTCGCGCTGCTGGTGCGGGCGCTGCGCGTCACCCGGAGTCGCCCCCCCGCCTAGGCTTTCCTGTTTGGAGTAGGTGTTGACAGTGTCCGCTGGTGTGTCGACACGAATCGCAGGCAGGCGATCCTCTAGAGTCGCCGTGAGCGGCGTGACGCGTGCGGGGCTCTCACGGAGCAACTCGGTCCGGACGGAGTCGTTCACCGACGGGGGCAGGGATCTGGATTGCCTCGGACGATGAATGCGCGCCGTGCCCTATCCTGCGCGCCTCGCGCCCGTAACGGCGAGCCAGCCCCCAACGAGCCAGCCCCGACACCCTGACTGGGCGGGGCTCGCGTTCGCGTCGCGGGGCTCGATGCTCCACGGGCTCTCGCTCGTTTGCGACGCAGCGCTTCCGTAACTTACCTCAGCGGTATTGCGTCACACACACTATCGACGGTCAATTGTTCTCTATCGAGCCAAGTGTGCTTCGCGAACGGACCTATCCTGTCCGGTGTGTGCCCTACTCTTTGCTCATGCATGAGGAACGCGTTCTCACCACCATTCCGGACGACGAGCTGCTTCATCGCCTCGCCGGGCTCCTGCGCGACTCCCGCTGCACCGAGGCCGACCTCGTCGCCCACATCGGTGAGGTCGATCGGCGACGCCTCTATGCACGCTCGGCGTCGCCGTCGATGTTCCGCTACTGCATGCACGTCCTCCATCTCTCGGAGCCGGAAGCCTACCTGCGGATCGTGGCAGCGCGCGCTGCACGCAAGCATCCCGTCCTGCTCGCGATGCTCGCCGACGGCCGTCTGCACCTCAGCGGCATCGCCAAGCTGGCGCCGCACCTGACGCGGGAGAATCGCGACGCGCTCCTCGGTCTTGCGACGCATCGGTCCAAGCGCCAGATCGAGGAGCTGATCGCCGAGATCTGTCCGCGGCCCGACGTGCCCTCGCTCGTGCGAAAGCTGCCGGGCGGAATGGGCCAGGAGCCGCTTCCGCTTCCGACGCGCTCACCCGCGCATGGCGAGGGCCGAGCCACCGCAGGTGTAGTGGAACTTTCTGAAGCTCGGGGCCGAGAGCGGGCGGATGGCGCGCCGTCGGATCGAATCGAGCTCGACCGGGCCGCGGTCAGCACGTCGCGGGAGAGCGCAGGAGGCGAGCCGCCACTCGTTTTGCTGGCCGGAGCCGAGGCGTCAGGCGGGCCGGACCTCCGTCCGGGCGGAGTCGGCTCCGCGCGCTGCGTCGTCGAGCCGATCGCTCCATCCCGCTACAAGGTGCAGTTCACGGCGAGCGCGCAGCTCAAAGACAAGCTCGAGCGACTCCAGGCCTTGCTGCGCTCCGAGGTCCCCGACGGCGATCTAGGCGCGGTCATCGAGCGGGCCGTGACCGAGAAGCTCGAGCGGCTCGAGGCCCGACGCTTCGCTAAGACCTGCGCTCGTGCTCGAAGGACGACTGCCTCGCAGTCCTCGACCACTGCGCAGACCCACACGATTACGCAAGCCACGACCGCACCCCAGCCCGCAATCGAAACCCAGATGCAGGCTCAAGCCCGGACGCAGGCTCAAACCCAGATCACGACCG
>DATBSL010000223.1:0-3340 GCA_036559805.1 Vicinamibacteria bacterium | reverse complement strand
CGCCCGCCCGCCTCGCGGAGCGCCGCGAGCAGGCGCGAGAGGCCGGCGGGAAGCGCGAGCCGCATCGTGGACGAGGCTAGCACGCGGTCGCTTTCGCCCCTCAAGAGTGAGCGTGGGAGGGCCATGAACGGCAACAAGGCTGCTGCCTCCTTTCTTGAGCTGGAGGGTGCGAAGCACCCCCCAGACGCCCCCGGGGCGACTTGTTGCCTGTGGTGTCCGCTTGACACCGTACTGGTGTACTAGTACAGTAGGACACTGATGCCTCCTTCGGCTCGGATTCGCGTGAACCCGGCACTGCCGACCCCGATCTGGAGCCAGATCGAGGAGGCCGTGAGGCACCTCGTGGCGTCTGGCGCGCTGCGACCGGGAGACCCGCTGCCGTCGGTGCGCGACCTGGCGCGCGCGGAGCGCATCAACCCGAACACGGTGGCGAAGGCGTACCAGCGGCTGGTCGAGGCCGGGGTGCTCGAGGCGCGCCGCGGCGAGGGCACGTTCGTATCCGAGCGGCCGCCGACGATGCCCGCGGCCGAGCGGGCGCGGACGCTCAACGAGGCCGCGCTGCGTTACGCGTCGCTCGCGGTCAACCTCGGAGCCAGCCGCTCCGAAGCGGCCGCGCTGCTCTCGGCCGCGTGGCCCGACGGAGACGACAAGGGAGGTCGCAGGTGAGCACTCAGGCGACGGCGGGCGCTTCGGTCTCGACGCCTGCAGCACTGGAGGCCGCGGTGGACGTGCGCGGCCTGACCGTTCGCTACGGCCGGCAGCTCGTGCTCGACGGCGTTTCGCTCTCGATCCCGCGCGGGGCCGTGTACGCGCTGCTCGGCAGGAACGGCGTGGGCAAGTCCTCGCTCGTGCGCTGCCTGCTCGGCCTGCAGCGGCCGGACGCAGGCAGCGTGCGCCTGCTCGGTCGCGACGCGTGGCGTTTCCGGCAGGAGCTGATGGAGCGAGTCGGCGTCGTCCCCGAGGAGCCGGACGCGCCTCCGGAGCTGAGCCCGCGCGAGCTGGTGCTCTTCTGCGGGCGGCTCAACTCGCGCTGGGATGAGGCGTCGGCCGTGCGCCGCCTCGAGCGCCTCCACGTGCCGCTGCGCACGCCGTTCCAGAAGCTTTCCAAGGGCCAGAAGGGCGCCGCGATGCTCGCTCTCGCCCTGGGACATGACCCCGAGCTGCTCGTGCTGGACGACCCGACGCTCGGCCTCGACGTCGTCGCTCGGCGGCTCGTCTTCGGCGAGCTGATCGGCGAGCTCGCCGACCGCGGGACCACCGTGCTCGTGACGACGCACGACCTCGTCGGCGTGGAGGGCATCGTCGACCGGCTCGGGATCCTGCGCGACAGCCGCCTCGCGCTCGACGGAGAGCTCGAGGCGCTCAAGCGCGAACACGGCGCGTCGCTCGAGGAGATCTTCGCCTCCGTCGCCGGCGAGCGCGCCAGCGAGCCGGGCGGCGCGGGCGCGGCGGGAGACCAGGCATGAGGGCGCTTCTCGCCATCACGGCTCGCGAGCTGCGCGAGCGCTGGGCGCTCCCGCTCGCCACGTTCTGCGCCGGCTTCGTGCCGCTCCTGATTGGGCTCCGCGAAGGCGAGCAGGCGCTGCGGATCTCGGGGATCCTGGCGGTCCCGACTGCCTGGACCGTCGCATTCATATTGGGCGGCTCGGTGATCGCGCGCGATCTCGGCGACGGCCGGCTGGGCTTCTTCTTCGCGCGGCCCGTGCCGTGGTGGACGATCGCCGGCGGCAAGCTGCTGGCGGCAGTGCTGCTGACGCTTCTGACGACACTCGCGGCCGCCCTGCCCTTCCTGCTCGCGGAGGGGGACTTCGCGGGCTACGCGAGCGGGTTCGGCCGCTCCCTGGCGAACGGCAGCCTGGCGATGCACCTCGTCCTGCTGCTCGGCCTCGTCGGCTTCGGACACGCGGCCGGCGTCGTCTACCGCTCGCGTTCCGCGTGGGCAGCGCTCGACTTCCTGCTGTTCGCAGCCGCGGTAGCCGGGGCGATCGCGATCTTCCGCGCGTTCGTCGCGCTGGGCGTCGTGGAGGCCGCTCGGCCGCCCGAGCCCTGGACCCTGACGCTCGGCCTGCTGCCGCTCGCGCTCGTGCCGCTCGCGGCCACGGGCGTGCAGATGGCACAGGGCCGCAGCCAGCTGCGCCGGGGACACGGCGCGCTGTCCCTCACGTTGTGGGGCGGCGCGTTCGCGCTGTTCGCCGTGGCCGGCGTGCTGCTGGCGCGCGAAAGGGCGGCGAGCCCGGCCGAGTTCGAGGCGCGGCACGTCACGCGAGTGGCGGGCGATTCTCGCTTCGTGGCGCTCGAAGCGAGCGGCCCTCGCGGGCAAGCGCTGTTCGTGCTCGACACGCAGTCTGGGCGCGCCTTGCGGGTCCCGAGGCTGAGCCGGCCCAGCTTCTCGCCGGAGGGCCGCCACGCCGTCTGGGTGGAGGACGCTCCTTTCTGGCGGCTCCACGACCTCGAGCTCGTCCTGGCGCACCTCGACGGCCCCGCCCCTCTGGTCGAGACAGTCGAGCTCGATCAGCCGCTGCCCGAGGCGGAGGTGCGGGACATGGCGCTCGCCGCCGCGGGCGAGCGCGTCGCGGTCGTGCAGCGCCACACGCTCGCGGTTTACGAGCTGCCCTCCGGCCGCTCGCTCAGCCGCTCGACGGCCACGGACGGCGAGTGGGTGACGGCAGCGTTCCTGCCGGACGGACGCCTGCGCGCGCTGCGCCGCGTGCGTCCCGTGGTCGGTGGCCCGGACCGCGGCGTGATCCCCGGCTTCCTGGAGCTCGTCGAGCTCGCGGGTGGCGTGCCCTCGAGCCGCGTGCCGCTCGAAGCCGTGGGCCACGCCTCTCTCGTTTCGGGGATCACCGGCGATCGCATCCTGCTCCTGGAGCACCTGGTCCCGACCGGCGCGTCGCTCCACGACGTCCGCAGCGGCCGGCGGCTGCGCGCCTTTGTCAGCGAGCCGGAGTTCCGGGTACAAGGCGCGAAGCTCCTCGGAACGGGCGCGGTCGCCGTCATCGAGGGCGGGGCCACGTCGACGCGCCTGCGGCTCGCGGCCGACGACGCGCCCGACCGGCTGGTCGAGCTGCCGGCGCGAGCCGCGTACTTCGGCTCCGAGCTGCCGCAAGGACGCGTCGCCGTGGGCCTCATGTCCGAGCCGAGGCCGGGCCCGTACGGGACGAGGCCGAACCTGGACACGCTCGTCGTGGCTCTTGCAACCGGCACGATCGAGCGCCGCGAGACCGGGCTATGGCCTGCGGGTGGTCCGTTCTTCGAGTCGGCGGCGGGCGAGCTCGTGCGCCTCGACCCGGACACGGGGGAACGGAAGGTGGTGGTGCCGGCGAGGCCACAGCGCTGAGTC
>DATBSL010000222.1:0-4507 GCA_036559805.1 Vicinamibacteria bacterium | reverse complement strand
ACGGCAGTCATCTGGCACACGCACAGCTCGCCCCCGCGCAGCATGGCCAGGATGCGCAGCCGGCCGGGGTGGGCGAGCGCCTTCAGGGCGTGAACGGTTTCTGTAAGTGGGTTTGTCATTTCGTTATCAAACGAAATGTAGTACCGTTTGCGCTGGCGGTCAACCGGATCGAATGATCCAGATCGCCCCTCTCAGGAGCAACGGCAATGGCCAACGACCGCAAGCGCGTCCTCGTCCTTTGCACCGGCAACTCGTGCCGGTCCCAGATGGCCGAGGGCTGGATCAACCACCTGCTGCACGGGTTCTGGCAAGCCCGCTCGGCAGGCACTGCGCCGGCGCTGCGGGTCCATCCGCTCGCGGTGCGCGCCATGGCCGAGGTCGGCGTGGACATCGGGAGTGGCAAGCCAGAGCACGTCAACGCCTACCTCGACGAGCCGTGGGATCTGGTCGTGACCGTCTGCGACTCGGCGCAAGAAACCTGCCCCGTTTTCCCACGGCCGGTCGAGAAGGTCCACGTCTCCTTCTTCGACCCCGCGGCGGCCGAGGGCACCGACGAGGAGAAGATGGCCGTTTTCCGTCGCGTGCGTGACGAGATCCGCGACCGGCTGGTGCCGGTGGTGCGCTCGCGTGGTTGAGCCAGGTTCTCGCAGCCGTTCTCGGTGCCGACGACGGTCTCTTCATGTCGGACACCCAGCTCGATGTCGGACAGCCAGCTCGCTGGGTATATAGTCGTCGCCTCGGAGGAAGTCATGACCGCAGCCCGCCGTCTCATTTCCGTGTCCGCAGCCGTCGCGTGCTCGTTCGCGCTTGTCGCTCCCGTGGCCGCCCAGGCCCAGCTCCCCCCGGGTGTCGAAGCGCCCAAGCCGACCGTGCCCGAGATCTTCACGTTGATGGGCCAGTTTGTCCGCATCGCCTACAACAACCAGGGCTTCGTGACGCTCGGCTACCGCATGGCCCAGGAGTCCGTGGGCGAAGAGTGGGTGCTGCTCGAGGTCGGCCTGACCATGCGCGGCTCGGCGAAGGACGTCACGCTCAGGCGGGGCGACCTGTCGATCAAGACGCCGGACGGCAGCGTCATCGGGCTCGCGACGCAGCAGCAGTACGCCGAGGCCGGCTACCTGCGCGCCCTCAACCAGCGCACGCGCGTGGCGCGCGACTCGATCAACTACTTTCCGGTCGACGCGACGCGCGCCTGTGCCATCCAGTTCTTCGCCAACCTGGGCCAGCCCGGCTCGCAGCTCGCCTACGACCAGGTCGAGCTGAGCTCGAACCGCGGCTGCCTGGGACGCCTGTACTTCCACGTGCCCGGCGGCATCAAGGTGGGACAGCACTGGCTGAACGTGAACTTCGGCGAGAGCGAGGTGCAGGTGCCGTTCCGGATCCTCACCAAGGAAGAGGCGAAGCAGTTCGAGAAGAGCTGGCAGGACATCAAGAAGGCGCACGACGCGACGCTGAAGTAACGCCCGCCTCGCCCCACTTGAGCTTGGTGCGCAGCACCGCGTAGTAGTCGCGCCCCGGCGCCTTCACGAGCTTCAGGCGCCGTGGGCTGCCCGTCACCAGCACGTGGTCGTCGTCCGAGAACGCGAACGTCTCCTGCCCGTCGAGCGCCGCGTACACCTCCACCTCGCGCGCCGCGCGCAGCCGCAGCTCGACTTTCGAGTCGTCGGAGACCACGAGCGGGCGGTTGGCGAGCATGTGCGGGCAGATCGGCGTGATCACGATCGCGGGCAGCGTCGGGCTCAGGATCGGCCCGCCGGCGGCGAGATTGTACGCGGTCGACCCGGTGGGGGAGGAGACGATGATCCCGTCGGCGCGGAAGGACGAGACGAAGACGCCGCCCAGCGAGACGTCGAGCTCGATGATCCGCGACGGGCCGGCCTTGGTGATCACGACGTCGTTGAGCACGTCGGCGGTGACGTCCGGCCGTCCGCGGCGGGACACGACGGCGCGCAGCAGCCGGCGCTCCTCGTGCTCGTAGCGGCCCTCGAGCACGCCCTGGAGCGCGGGGTAGAGCTCGCCCAGCGTGATCTCGGTGAGAAAGCCGAGGCTGCCGAAGTTCACGCCCAGGACCGGGATCGGCTTGTCGAGCAGGCGGCTCGCGGCGAGCAGCGTCCCGTCGCCGCCCAGCACCACGAGCGCGTCCGCCTGCCCGGCCACGTCGCGGCCAGCGGCCACCACGCAGTGGTCGCCCGCGCTCGCGCCCGCGAGCGCCGCGGTCGCTTCCTCGACGCAGGCGCGTACGCCGCGGGCGCGCAGCCACGAGACGAGCTCGGCGATCGCCCCGCCCGCCTCCTTGAGATTCGGCCGCGCCAGGATCCCGATCGTGTTCATGCCGAGACCGCCTTTCGAAGCACGTCGTCGAGTGGCTCGCGCGCGAGCGGCTCGCCGCCCGGCACGAGGTGCAGGAAGAACTCGCGGTTGCCGGTGGCGCCCGTGACGGGCGACGCGCAGGCGCCGCGCACGGAGAAGCCCGCGCCCTGCGCGAAGCCGGCCACCTCGGAGATCGCCTGGAGGTGGAGCGCCGGCTCGCGCACGACGCCGCCCTTGCCCACGTCGCGCCGGCCCACCTCGAACTGCGGCTTCACGAGCACGACGGCACTCGCGCCGGCCGCGAGCACGCTCAGCAGTGGCTCCAGCAGCTTGCGCACCGAGATGAAGGAAACGTCCATGACCGCGAGCGCGCAGGGTTCGGGGACGAGCGCGGGGGACAGCGCGCGCGCGTTCGTGCGGTCGAGGACCACGACGCGCGGGTCCTGGCGCAGCCGCTCGTGGAGCTGGCCCCGGCCCACGTCCACCGCGTAGACGCGGCGCGCTCCCCGGTCGAGCAGCGTCTCGGTGAAGCCGCCGGTCGAGGCGCCGACGTCCACCGCCACGGCGTCCGTCGCGTCGATGCCGAACGCCTCGAGCGCGCCGCGCAGCTTGAGCGCGCCGCGGCCCACGTGCGCGGGGCCGGGCTCGACCTCGACCGCGTCGCCCTCGCGCACGCGCGTGCCGGGCTTCGTGGCCGGCCGGCCGCCGATCCTCACGCGCCCGGCCATCACCAGCGCCTGGGCCTTCTCGCGCGACTCGGTGAGGCCCTGCTCGGCGAGCCAGACGTCGAGCCGCGTCATGGCCTCACGAGCGGCGGTCGACGATCTGGCGCGCGAGCGCCGCGAGCAGCGCCCCGCGCGGACCGAGCGGAGCCACGGCCGCGAGCGCGTCCTGCAGCAGGCCGTCGGCCATCTGCCGCGCGCGCTCGATGCCGTGGAGGCTCACGTAGGTCGCCTTGCGCGCGGCCTCGTCCTTGCCGGCGGTCTTGCCGAGGCTCTCCGCGCTGCCGGTGGCGTCGAGCACGTCGTCCACCACCTGGAACGCGAGGCCGATCGCCGCCGCGTAGCGCGAGAGCGCCGCGAGCGCGTCGGGCCCCGCGCCCCCCAGGATCGCGCCGCCCTTCACGCAGGCCGCGAGCAGCGCGCCCGTCTTGGCCCGGTGCAGGCGCTCGAGCTCCGCCCGGTCGATCGCGCGCCCTTCCGACTCGAGGTCCATCACCTGCCCGCCGATCAGGCCGCCCGTGCCGCAGGCCTCGGCCAAGAGCGCGAGAGCGTCGAGGCGGCGCCTCACCAGGCCGTCGCCGGCTCCGTGCGGAACGCCCGCGAGCTGCTGGAACGCCAGCGTCAGCAGCGCGTCGCCGGCGAGGATCGCGATCGCCTCGCCGAAGACCTTGTGCGAGGTCGGCTTGCCGCGGCGCAGGTCGTCGTCGTCCATCGCCGGCAGGTCGTCGTGGACCAGGCTGTAGGTGTGGATCATCTCCACAGCGCAGGCAAGCGGCAGCAGCTCCTCGCGCGCGCCGCCCACGGCCTCGCCGGCCGCGATCGCCAGCACCGGCCGGATCCGCTTGCCGCCCGCGAACAGGCTGTAGCGCATCGCGCGGTGGATCGTCTCCGGCCAGGCCGACTCGGCGGGCAGCGCGGCCTCGAGCGCCGCCTCGGCGGCGGCGCGCAGCGACGCGATCGCGGCCGCCTCCGCGCTCGCCGTGGCTGCGGTGGTCACCGCTCGTCCTCGCCCTGCGGCGGGAGCGGCCGGGTGCGCGGCTTGCCGGCGGCGTCGAGCACCGGCTCGCCGCGGGCGTCCTTCATCAGCACCTCGATGCGCCCCTCGGCCTCCTCGAGCTTGCCGTGGCACAGCCGCGACAGCCGGATGCCTTCCTCGTAGAGCCGGAGCGACTCCTCGAGCGGCAGCTCGCCCTTCTCCAGCTTTTGCACGATCTGCTCGAGCTGCTGCAGCGCCAGCTCGAACGTGGGCTCGTCGGGTTTCGTCACTCGCTCTCCTTGGACTGAACCGTGGCGCGGAGCGTCCCCTGGTGCAGCCGGATGCGCAGCGCGTCGCCGGCCTCGACCTCGGCCGCGTCGCGCACCAGGCGCTCCTTCGCCTCCTGCCACACGAGCGCGTAGCCGCGGCCGAGCACCGAGAGCGGCGAGAGGCCGTCGAGCGACGCGGCGAGCCGGCCGAGCCGGGCGCGCCGGCGCTC
>DATBSL010000221.1:0-12798 GCA_036559805.1 Vicinamibacteria bacterium | reverse complement strand
GTCTACCGCTTCGAGCGCTCCGGGGTGCTGCACGGGCTGATGCGCGTGCGCGGCTTCACGCAGGACGACGCGCACATCTTCTGCCGGCCCGACCAGCTCGAGGCGGAGATCCTGCGCGTGCTCGACTTCACGACGGGCATCCTGAAGACCTTCGGCTTCGAGCGCTACGACATCTACCTCTCGACGAAGCCGGAGAAGGCGGCCGGCACCGACGAGCAGTGGGACGCGGCGACGGCGGCGCTGCGCAAGTCGCTCGAGACGCGCGGGCTCGCCTTCACGGTCGACCCGGGCGAGGGCGTCTTCTACGGGCCCAAGATCGACATCAAGATCAAGGACTCGCTCGAGCGTGCGTGGCAGTGCTCGACGATCCAGGTGGACTTCAACCTCCCGAACCGCTTCGCGCTCGAGTACATCGGCGACGACGGCAAGGCGCACCAGCCGGTGATGGTGCACCGCGCGCTCCTCGGCAGCCTCGAGCGCTTCTTCGGCGTGCTGGTCGAGCATTACGCGGGAGCGTTTCCGCTCTGGCTCGCGCCGGTGCAGGCCGTCGTGATCCCGGTCTCCGAGAAGCAGCAGGCTTACGCCCTCGAAGTGGGCGAGGCGCTGCGGCAGACCGGAGTCCGCGTCCACGTGGACGACCGCAACGAGAAGCTCGGCTACCGGATCCGCGAGGCACAGGTGCAGAAGGTCCCCTACATGCTGGTCGTAGGAGACAAGGAAATCGAAGCGAAGACGGTGTCGGTTCGCCACCGGCACGCAGGCGACATCGGTTCGCAGGACGTGGCGTCCTTCGGCGCGCGCGTGATGAAGCTCTCGAAAGAGCGCGCGGTCCGCGAGGAAGAGAAGGCGGCTAGTCCTGGAGGTGTCTCATAGACAACAAGACGGTCCGCATCAACGACCGCATCCGGGC
Organism: Vicinamibacteria bacterium; assembly: GCA_036559805.1. GTDB lineage: Bacteria > Acidobacteriota > Vicinamibacteria > Fen-336 > Fen-336 > DATBSL01. The sequence continues at coordinate 11,888 of DATBSL010000221.1, read as the reverse complement.
CAAAGAGGTCCGGGTGATCGACGAGGACGGCTCCCAGCTCGGCATCATGCCGCCCGGACAGGCGCTGATGCTGGCGGAGGAGAAGGGGCTCGACCTCGTGGAGATCGCGGCTGCGGCCACCCCTCCCGTCTGCCGGATCATGAACTCCGGCAAATTCTTCTACCAGCAGGCCAAGCGCGACGCCGAGGCGCGCAAGCACCAGCGGCACATCAAGATCAAGGAAGTGAAGTTCCGGCCCAAGGTGGACGAGCACGACTTCGCCTTCAAGCGGCGGAACGTCGAGCGCTTCCTGCTCGACGGCAACAAGGTCAAGTCGCTCGTGATCTTCCGCGGCCGCGAGATCGTACACAGCGAGATCGGGCGCGAGATCCTGAACCGGCTGGCCAAGGAGCTGGGCGACGTCGTGCTGATCGAGTCGCCGCCTCGCCAGGAAGGCAACACGATGGTTCAGATCCTGGCGCCCAAGAAGGAGGCCCCGGCCAAGCCGAAAGCGAAGGCAGCGCCTTCGAAGAAGGCGGCGGGCGACGGCAAGAAGCCGGCGGGCGAGCCGAAAGCGCGCGCAGCCGCAAAGACCGAGTGAGACCATGAGAAAACCCAAGAAGAAGAAGCTGAAGCTCAAGACCAAGCGCGCCGCGGTCAAGCGGTTCCGGGTGACCGCCAGCGGCAAGTTCAAGCGTCACCAGTCGCGCAAGCGCCACATCCTCACGAAGAAGGCACCGGGCCGGAAGCGCGCGCTCGGCAAGGCCGTGCTCGTGTCGGCGGCCGACGTCGAGCAGGTGAAGCGGATGCTTTTGGCCTAGAATGACGGATGGCGGGCGCGAGAGCCCCGCCGGGCGCCGTAGCGCCGAACCCCCAAGCCTCGCGATCATGGGCAGCGGTCGAGCTGCCCGGGCTTCGCTCGCCGCCTGAAAGCGCGACGGGGCGGGCCGCTTGTGGCCCGCGCCAGACGAAGGGACGTTACGGACATGCCGAGAGTCAAAAGAGGCGCCAAGCGGCGCGAGAAGCGCAAGAAGCTGCTCGCGCGGGCGAAAGGCTATTTCCTCGGGAAGAGCAAGCTCTACAAGTTCGCCAAGGAAGCGACCGAGCGCGCCGGCAACTTCGCGTACACCGGCCGCAAGCGCAAGAAGCGCGACTTCCGCCGGCTGTGGATCGTGAGGATCAACGCCGCCGCGCGCGCGCACGATACGAGCTACAGCCAGCTGATGGCGGGCCTGAAGCGGGCCGGCATCCTGCTCGACCGCAAATCGCTCGCCGAGATCGCGGCAAAAGACCAGGCCGCGTTCGGCAAGCTGGTCGAAGCCGCGAAGTCGGCGCCGGCGAGCGCCTGACGCGGCGGGCGCGCCCGTAGTCCCGGGCGCTCCGTCCCGCGGTCACGAGCCATGGCCGAGCACTCCCACGAGCTACGCGACGAGGCGCGCGCGCTGCGCGCCGAGTTCGAGGCCTCCGCCAAGGAGGCCGCCGACTCGGCCGCGCTGCAGGCGCTCCGCGACCGCTTCCTGGGACGCAAGTCGGGAGCGCTCTCGGGCCTGCTGAAGTCGCTCGGGCGTGTGGCCGAGGCCGAGCGCCGCGAGCTCGGCCAGGAGCTGAACGCGCTCAAGACGGAGATCGAGGTGTGGCTCGACGACGCGCAGGCGCGGGTCGACGCGCGGCTGCGCCAGGAGGCGCTCGTGCGCGAGCGGCTCGACGTGTCGCTGCCGGGCCGGCGGCCGCACGCGGGCCGCCGCCACCCGCTCACGGTGGTTCGCCAGGAGCTCGAGGACATCTTCGTCGCGATGGGCTACGAGGTGTACGACGGCCCCGAGGTCGAGGACGACTACTACAACTTCGAGGCCCTCAACATGCCGCCCGACCACCCGGCGCGGGACATGCAGGACACTTTCTACCTCGAGGGCCCGGGCGGGCTGCTGCTGCGGACGCACACCTCGTCGGCGCAGATCCACTACATGCTCGAGAACGCGCACCCGCCCGACGTGCGCATCATCTGCCCGGGCAAGGTCTACCGCCGCGACAGCGACGTCACGCACTCGCCGATGTTCCAGCAGGTCGAGGGGCTGGTGGTGGGCAAGGGCATTCACCTCGGCCACCTGAAGGGGACGATCGAGGCGTTCCTGCACGCGCTCTTCGGCGAGGGCTACGCCGTTCGCTTCCGTCCCTCGTACTTCCCGTACACCGAGCCGTCGGTCGAGGCCGACCTCGCCTGCATCGTGTGCGGCGGATCGGGCCGCCTCGCGGACTCCTCTGCGTGCCGGATCTGCAAGACGACCGGCTGGCTCGAGATCCTGGGCTCGGGGATGGTGAACCCGGCTGTGTTCGAGGCGGTCAACGCCCGGCTCGGCCACGTGGTCTACGACCCCGAGCAGGTCACCGGCTTCGCCTTCGGCCTCGGGATCGAGCGCGTCGCGATGGTGCGCCACGGCATCGACGACATCCGGCTCTTCTACGAGAACGACCTGCGCTTCCTGGAGCAGTTCCCGTCGTGAAGCTGCCGCTTTCCTGGCTGCGCGAGTACGCGCCCGTGAGCGTCGAGCCGAAGCGGCTCGCCGACGACCTGACGGGCATCGGCCTCGCCGTCGACGGCATCGAAACGTACGGCGGCGAGACGGTGCTCGAGCTCGACGTCACGACGAACCGCGTCGACTGCATGAACGTCTACGGCGTCGCGCGCGAGGCGGCGGCGTTCTACGGCCTCCCGCTCCGGCCGCTCGAGACGCATGCCGCCGAGCTGGGCATGCCGGCGGGCGACGCGCTCGAGGTGACGCTCGAGGCGCCCGAGCTGTGCGGCCGGTTCTGTGCGCGCGTGCTGGACGTGAAGCTCGGTCCGTCGCCGGCCTGGCTGCGCGACCGGCTCGAGCTCGTCGGGATTCGCTCGATCAACAACGTCGTCGACCTGACGAACTACGTGATGATCGAGACGGGGCAGCCGAGCCATGCGTTCGACCTCGGCCGCGTGCCGGGCGGAGCGCTCGTGGTGCGCTGGGCGCGCGCGGGCGAGCGGCTCACGACGCTCGACGGACAGGAGCGGACGCTGCCGGCGACGGTCGGCGTGATCGCGGGCCGCGGCGGCGAGCCGGCGCTCGCACTCGCCGGGGTCATGGGCGGGGCCTCGAGCGAGGTCCAGGACGACACGCGCGTGGTCGCGCTCGAGGCCGCCTGGTGGGAGCCGCTCGCCACCCGGCGCGCGGCCCGCGCGCTCGGGATGCACACCGAGGCCTCGCACCGCTTCGAGAGGGGCGCCGACGTCGCCGCGGGAAAGGCGTCGCTCGACCGGCTGGCGCACCTCGCGTCCAAGATCGGCGCGGGCAGCGTGCGTCCGGGGCTGGTGGAGCGCAAGGGCCAGGCGCCGGCGCGCCGCACGCTGCGGCTGCGCTCGGCCCGCGTGAGCGCGCTCCTGGGAGCTGCGGTCCCCTGGCCGCAGCAGGAGCAGGCGCTGCAGTCGCTGGGCTTCGAGGTGAGCGGCGACGACCGGGAAGCCGTGGTGATCGCTCCGACGTGGCGCCTGGACGTCGCCCGGGAGGCCGACCTCGCGGAGGAGGTCGGGCGGCACTTCGGGCTCGACAAGATCCCCTCCTCGCTGCCGCCGGCCGGGCGCGTCGGCGACCTGCGGCGATCGCAGCGCCGCGAGCGGCAGATCCGCGACGTGCTGAGCGGGGCAGGACTGAGCGAAGTGGTGAACTACGCCTTCGTGGCCGGAGCGGAAGTGGCGCCGTCGCCCGGGGTGCGCCTGGCCAACCCGTTGACGGTCGAGCAGGACACGCTGCGCACGTCGCTCCTGACGCCGGGCCTCGTGACGACGCTGCGCACGAACCTGAGGCTCGGACGCCAGGACGTCGCGGTGTTCGAGATCGGCCGCGTGTTCCTGTCCGGCCACGGCCGTCCGGCCGAGTCGCGGCGGCTGGGCATCCTGCTGACGGGCCAGCAGCATCCACGCCACTGGTCGGCTCCGGCGCGGCCCTTCGACCTGTTCGACGCCCTCGGCCTCGTCGAGCTGCTCTTCGACAGGCTGGGGGAGCCCGCGCCCACGGTCGAGCGCGGCCCGGCTTCGAGCCAGCTTCACCCGGGACGCTCGGCGAGGCTCGTGAGCGCAGGTCGCGAGATCGGCCACGTGGGCGTGCTGCACCCTGAGCTCGCGTCGGCGCTCGAGCCGAAGCACGAAGTGGTCGTGCTGGAGCTGGAGCTGGAGCAGGTGCTCGAGGCGCGGCCCGAGGCCGGGCGCTTCCGCGCGCTGGACCGCTACCCCGCGGTGGAGCGGGACCTGTCCGTGGTGTGCGACGCGACGACGCCGGCGGCCGAGACCATCGGCCGCGTGCGGCGGGCGGCGGGAGACAAGCTGCGCTCGGTGAGCCTCGTGGACCTGTACGCGGGGAGCCAGCTGCCGCCGGGCAAGGTGAGCCTGACGTTGAGCCTGCGCTTCCACGACCGCGAGCGCACGCTCACGGGCGACGAGGTGCAGGCCGCGGTCGACGCCGTGATCCGCGAGCTCCGCAGCGCGGGGCTCGAAATCCGGGGATAGGAGGAGACACGTGGAAGAGGGCTTCAAGCTGCTCGAGGAGAGGATCCAGCGCGCGGCCGAGCGGCTCAGGGAGCTGACGGCCGAGGCCAAGTCGCTCCGCGCGGAGGCCTCGCGGGCGAACGAGCGCGCCGAGAAGGCCGAGCGCGAGCTCCACGCGCTGCGCGAGCAGAGCGCGGGCTCCCCGGCGGACGCGGAGAAGACCGAGGCGCTGGCGCGCGAGGTGAAGACGCTGCGGGCCGAGCGCGAGGAGCTGCGCGCGAGGCTCGAGAAGCTCGCAGGCCTCCTCGACCGCCTATAATCGGGCCATGGCGGAGAAGGCCAACCTGGTGCAGGTGGAGATCTTCGGCCAGACCTACTCGGTCAAGGCCGGCGGGGACGCGGGCTACGTCAAGAAGCTGGCCGCGTTCGTGGACGAGGAGATGAAGGACGTGAGCCGGGCGAGCGGGGCGGTCGACAGCCTCAAGGTCGCCGTGCTCGCGGCGCTCAACCTCGCCGACGAATGCTTTCGGCTGCGCGACGAGGCCCAGGGAAAGCACGAAAGCGGCTCCTCGCTCGACGAGCGGGCGATGCGGCTCGCGCGCAAGCTCGGCGTAGCGCTCGGCGAGTAGCGTTCTGCTATCATCCGGCGCGAGGCTCTCTGCTCTGCCCGTGATGGTTTCGGAAACCTCGAACCAACGTCCTCAATAAGGGGGTCCGATTTGCCTCGCGGTGAGCACGCCTCCGCGTCGAGGAAGCCTGAAGCGCGGCTCAGGACTCCCACCTTGTGACCCGGTTCAGGTCACCAGCCACACGACAGCGCGGAGAGCCTCATTGTTGACCCTGCTGGACAAGACGCTCGCCGAGGTGGGCGAGCGGGCGCTCATCGAGCACCTGCGTCAGCGGCTGCCGATGACGGCCGGTGTCAGGGTGGGACCCGGCGACGACGCCGCGGCCGTCGAGCTCGGCCCGGTCGCGCTGGTCACGACCGACTGCCTGGTCGAGGGCGTCCACTTCACGCGCGCAATGGCGCCCGCTCGGCTCGTGGGGCGCAAGGCGCTCACCATCAACCTGTCGGACGTGGCGGCGATGGGCGGGATCGGCCGCTACGCGACGGTGAGCCTGCTGCTGCCTCCGGACGTGAGCGTGGGCTGGGTGGACTCGCTCTACGACGGGATGCTCGAGCGGGCGGCCGAGGCGGGCATGGCGCTCGTCGGCGGCAACCTGGCCCGCTCGCGCGAGGACATCGTCGTCGACGTGACGCTGATCGGCGACGCCGGGCGCATGATGTTGCGCTCGGGCGCACGGCCGGGCGACCGCGTGGTGGTGACCGGGACGCTGGGCGCGGCGGCGGAAGGCCTGCGGCTGCTGGAGGAGGGGGCGCGCCTCGACGAGGACGGCCGGCTGCTCGCGACCGGCCTGTGGACCGAGTCGTCGTCCACGGCGGTCGCCGCCTGCCTGCGGGCGCAGCTCGACCCGCGCCCGCCCTTCGCCGTGGCGCGCTCGGTCTCGGAGCGCGGCCTCGCACACGCGGGGATGGACCTGTCGGACGGCCTGTCGACGGACCTCCACGAGATGTGCGTGCGCAGCGGCGTGGCCGCCGCGATCGAGTCGGCGCTCATCCCGGTGGACCCGAAGGCCGCCGGCCTCGCTCGCGCGGGCGGGGCCGACCCGCTCGAGCTGGCGCTGCACGGAGGCGAGGACTACCAGCTGCTGCTGGCCGTGGCGCCCGACGAAGTGGGCGAGCTGCGCGAGCTGGCGCGCGTCTTCGGATCCGAAGTGACTGTGATCGGCACGTTCGTCGAAGGCGAGCCGGCGGTGACGCTTCACGGCGCCTTCGGCGAGCGGCCGCTGGCGCCGCGCGGCCACGATCACTTCCGCGCGCTGGGGAGCTGAGGCGCGCTCGTGCGCTTCGTGGCGAGGACGGCGCAGCTCCTCCGCCACGTCGAGGGCAGCCCGACGCGCGTGGCCGTGGCCTTCGGGATCGGCGTCTTCCTCGCGTTCTTTCCGGTCCTCGGTATCCACACGCCTCTCGCGCTGGGGATCGCAGTCATGTTCCGGCTGAGCAAGGTCGCGATGCTGGTCGGGGCGTGGATCAACAACCCGTGGACGATCGCGCCCCTCTACAGCGCGGGGACGCTCGTCGGCTGCGCCCTGCTGGGAGTCGCCCCCGTCGCGGGGAGGGCCGTCGACTGGAGCCTCAAGGGCCAGGCCTTCTACTCGTCGGTCGCCCTGCACCTGGAGCCGCTGCTGTGGCCGTTCGTCATCGGCAACCTGGTGCTGGGGGTGGTGGCGGGACTCGTCGCGTTCTGGGTGCTGCGGGCGGTGCTGGTGAGGCGGCTGCGCACGGCGACTCCTACACCGCCGAGCCACCAGGCCGCGTGAGCCACCAGAACCCGTGAAGAGAGGTCGGAGGTCAGTGGCTCCTCAAGGGGGATCTTGGAAGGTGGGCGTCCACGCTTGCTTTTCTTGATCTAGGGGGCTTCGCCCCCTAGGACCCCCGTGGCGGCTCGCCCCCTAGGACCCCCGTGAACGGCTGTCCGGTGGCACTAGATCGTGGTGGGTCGTGACTGTCTGCAGCGAGTGGCCGAGGCGCAGCAGCGTTTCCTCCTCGAAGGGACGGCCCACGAGCTGCAGACCCACGGGCAGCCCGTTCGCCAGGCCGCACGGGACCGAGAGGGCCGGGAGCCCGGCGAGGTTCGCTGGCACGGTGAAGACGTCCTCGAGGTACATCTGCAGCGGGTTCTCGGTCTTCTCGCCGAAGCGGAACGCGGGCGCGGGCGTCGTGGGTGTCGCGACCGCGTCGCAGGCCGCGAAGGCCTGCTCGAAGTCCCGGAGGATCAGCGTTCGGACCCGCTGCGCCCGCAGGTAGTAGGCGTCGTAGTAACCCGAGGAGAGCGCGAACGTGCCGAGCAGGATGCGGCGCTTGACCTCGGGGCCGAAGCCCTGGTCGCGCGTCTCGCCGTAGAGGCGGCGCAGGTCGTGTGCGCCCGCGGCCCGGACGCCGTAGCGAACGCCGTCGAAGCGCGCGAGGTTGCTCGAAGCCTCCGCCGTCGCCACGAGATAGTAGGCGGCGATCGCGTGGGCGAGGTGCGGCAGCTCGGTGTCGACGACGCTGACGCCGGCCGTCTGGAGCGCGCGCAGCGCCTCCTCGAAGCGGGCGAGCGCCTCCGGCGCCACGCCCTCCGCGAGGGCCGCCCGTGGGACGCCGATGCGCAGGCCGGCGCCGCCGCGGCCGAGCGCGCTTCCGTAGTCCGGGACTGCGCGCGCGGCGCTCGTGGCGTCCCGCGGGTCGTGCCCGCACAGCACGGAAGCGGCGATCGCCAGGTCCTGGGCGCTGCGCGCCAGTGGGCCGACCTGGTCGAGCGACGACGCGAACGCGACGACGCCGTAGCGGCTGGCGCGGCCCCAGGTCGGCTTCAGCCCCGACACGCCGCAAAACGCCGCCGGCTGGCGAATGGATCCGCCGGTGTCGGTGCCGAGCGCGAGCGGCACGAGACGCGCCGCCACGGCCGCAGCCGAGCCGCCGGACGAGCCGCCGGGAACGCGCTCGGGGTCCCACGGGTTGCGCGTGGGCTTGATGGCGCTGTGCTCGGTGGACGAGCCCATCGCGAACTCGTCCATGTTGGTCTTGCCGACCACGATGGCGCCGGCCGCCTCGAGCTTCGTCACGACCGTGGCCTCGAAAGGCGGGCGATAGCCGGCGAGCAGGCGCGACGCGCACGTCGTCGGCAAGCCCGAGACGTGGAGGATGTCCTTCACGGCGAGCGGGACGCCGGCGAGTGCCGGGACGGCGGCGCCGCCGGCGAGCGAGCGGTCCAGGCGGCGCGCCTTCTCGAGCGCCTGCTCGGGTGCCGTCGCCAGGAAGGCGTCGAGATCGGGTTCGCGCGCGGCGATCCGATCGAGGTGCGCGCGCGTCACCTCTTCGGCGGAGAGCTCGCGGCGCGCGACGCGCTCGCGGATCGCGGCGCAGGAGAGCTGCGTTATTCCTGCCGTCACGGCAGGACTCGCGGCACGCGGAACAGCCCCTCGGCGGAGTCGGGCGCGGGCTCCAGGGCAAGGTCGCGCGCCAGCGTGCCGCGTGGCTCGTCCTCGCGCAACGAGGCGCCGCCCGTGTCGAGCAGCAGCGGGGGGACCCCGTCGGTGTCGAGCGCCTGCAGCGAGTCGGCCCAGGCGACGATCGACTCGAGCTCGCGCGCGAAGCGCGCGAGCTCGTCGGACGAGAGCTGCAGCCGCGCCAGGCGCGCGACCGACAGCACGGTGTCCTCGCTGATCCGCGGCATCGCGAGCTACTTTATACTGCGGCCGCCGCGACGCGCCTCCTGGAGACGACGATGCCCTCGTGCTCGTACTGTCAGAACCCGCTCCCCGAACCGGTCCCGGCGCAGTGCCCGAGCTGCGGCGCGCTCACGTCGAGCCCCGAGCCCGCCCCAGCGGCGCCCGAGCTGCCGTGGTCGCCGCCACCGCTGCCGGGGCCGCCGCCCCGAGGGCCAGAGATCCCGTGGGACGCGCGCCATCGCATCGGGTTCGCGGCCGCGTTCGTCGAGACGACGGGACAGGTGCTGGCGCGCCCCACGACCTTCTTTCGTTCGATGCCCGTCGTGGGAGGGCTCGGGTCGCCGCTCGTCTACGCCGTGATCGCCGGCTGGATCGGGCTCGGGGCCGCGGCGCTCTATCAGGCGGTGTGGGTGACGATCGTGGGCCCCTCGTCGCTGCCCTTCGGGCTGGAGCGCCCCGAGCTCACGGCCGCGCTCGCGTTCCTCGAGAGCTGGATCGGGCTCGTCGCGCAGCTCGTCTTCGGCGGGTTGTCGGTCGTGATCTCGGTCTTCGTCACGTCCGGGGTCCTGCACGTGATCCTGATGGTCCTGGGCGGCGCGCGGCGCGGCTTCGAGGCGACGTTTCGGGTGGTGTGCTTCTCCCAGGCCACGATGCTGCTGCTGGTGGTGCCGCTGTTCCTGATCCCGTTCTGCGGCCTGGTCGGCGTGGCGTGGTGCCTCGCCCTCTACGTGATCGGGCTGGCCGAAGCGCACCAGATCGGCCACGCACAAGCGCTCGCCGCCGTGCTGCTGCCGGTGCTGCTCGTCTGCTGCTGCTGCGCGGGCATCCTGCTGACGTTCGCCGGCGCGCTCGCGAGCCTGGTGGGGGCCGTTCATTGAGCGGGGCCGTGGCCGGGCGCGAGCCGGCGCCGTGGCTGCGGGTCGTGGCCCGCGAGGGCGCTCCACTCGGCCTCGTCTTCGGGGCGATCGGGCTCCTGGGTGCTATGGCGGTGGGCGTGCTGCACCTCGACCGGCTGAGGCTGCCGCTCTGCTACGTGAAGGCCCTCACGGGCCTGCCGTGCCCCACGTGCGGCTCGACTCGTGTCGCGGGTCGGCTCTTCGAGCTCGACGCGGCCGGCGCCTTCGCGATGAACCCGCTCGCGACGCTCGCGGCGTTCGCGATCGCCGTCTGGGCCGCCGCCGACCTGGCGCTCTTGCCGCGCCGGCGCGCGCTCGGGCTCGAGGTTGCGCCGCGAGCCGGCGTCGTGCTGCGCGTTGCCGCGGTCGTCGCGGTCGTGCTGAACTGGGCGTACCTGCTCGCCGTCGGACGCTGACGGCCGAGCGCGGCCGTCGCGTATACTCGCCTCTCATGGAAGCGGGCGCGCGCGTCGACATTTCCGTCGTCGTGCCGCTCTACAACGAGAAGGACAACCTGCCGGACCTGCACCGCCAGCTGAGCGAGGCGCTCGCGCCGCTCGGCAGGCCGTTCGAGCTGGTGCTCGTCGACGACGGCAGCCGCGACGGGACGCGCGAGGCGCTCATCGAGCTCGCCGGCCGCGACGCGCGCGTCCAGCCGGTGATCCTGCGCCGGAACTTCGGGCAGACGGCGGCGTTCTCGGCGGGCTTCGACCGCTCGCGCGGCGACCTTGTCGTCACCTCGGACGGCGACCTGCAGAACGACCCAGCCGACATCCCCGCGCTCGTCGCCAAGCTCGAGGCCGACGAGCTCGACATGGTCTGCGGCTGGCGCCGGACGCGGCGCGACCCGCTGTCGAAGCGCATCCCGTCCTTCTTCGCGAACCGGCTGATCTCGTGGGCGACCGGGGTCACGCTTCACGACTACGGCTGCTCGCTCAAGGTCATGCGCGGCGAGCTCGCGCGCGGGCTGCGGCTCTACGGAGAGATGCACCGCTTCATTCCGGCGGTCGCGTCGTGGACGGGCGTCAGCCTGGCCGAGGTGCCCGTGAACCACCGCGCGCGCACGCGCGGGAGCAGCAAGTACGGCATCGGACGGACCGTGCGCGTGCTGCTCGACCTCTTCACCGTCAAGTTCCTGCATTCCTACGGCACGCGGCCCGCGCACCTCTTCGGCTTGATGGGCCTCGCCAGCGGCGCGCTCGGCTTCGGCCTGCTGGCGTACCTGAGCGTGCTCAAGGTCTTCTTCGACGAGGCGATCGGCGGCCGGCCGCTGCTGCTGCTGGGCGCGCTGCTGTTCCTCACCGGCGTCGTGCTCGTGTGCTTCGGCCTGATCGGGGAGCTCTTGGTGCGCATCTGGCACGAGAGCCAGGAAAAGCCGATCTACGCGATCGAGGAGCGTCGCGCGCGGCGGAGCCAGCCTGGCGCGAACGCGCGTTGACGCGCGTCCTGTTCCTGACGGAGTCGTTCCACCCGACGCTCGGCGGCGGCGAGACCCACATCCGCCGGCTGGGCGCGCAGCTCGTCGCCGCGGGCGACGCGGCGACGGTCGTGACGCGGCGCGCCGACGCGTCGTGGCCGGCGGAGGAGCGGCTCGACGGGATCCGCGTGCGTCGCGTCCCGCCGCCGGGCCCGGGGGCGAGCGGGAAGTACCGGATGCTCCCCGGCGCGCTCGCCGCGGCGCTCGGCGAGGCCGCCGCGCACGACGTGCTGGTGGTGCGCGGGACGCGAGTGCTGGGGCTCGCGGGGCTCCTGGCCGCCCGAGCGCGCGGTGCCGCGGTCGTGATGCAGCCCGAGACGAACGGCGAGCTGAGCGGGGAGGCCTTCACCTGGGGCAAGGTCTGGTCGGACGGCATTCCGGGCGACGCGGTGCGGGGCGCGGTCGCGCTGCGCAACCGACTGCTGCGCGACGCCGACGCGTTCGTGGCGATGTCGCGCCTGATCCGCGACGAGATGGTTGCGGCGGGCGTTCCCGGGGAGAGGATCCGGCTGCTGCCTCACGGGGTCGACACGACGCGCTTCCGACCGGCCGACGCCGAAGAGCGCGCGAGCTTGCGCGCGCGGCTCGGGCTGCCCGCGGGGATCCTGGCGGTCTACTCGGGCCGGCTGCTGCGCGGCAAGGGGCTCGAGACGCTCGTGGACGCGCTCGCCGAGCCTGCCGTGCCGGCCGAGCTCACGGCGATCCTGGTCGGGTCGGGCGAAGGGCAAGCGCTCGACGCGACGGAGGCGCT
>DATBSL010000220.1:0-2306 GCA_036559805.1 Vicinamibacteria bacterium | reverse complement strand
AGCCGCGCCAGCTCCTCGAGCCGCGCGGCGAGCGCCGCCGCCGCCTGACCCGGCGCGGCGCGTCGGCCGGCCGCCGCGAGCAGCTCCGCGTAGCGCGCCTCCGCGACGACGCCGTTCCAGCGCACGACGTGCGGCAAGAGCAGCGCGATCGCGACGCCGTGAGTCGTGCCGTAGCGCGCCGTCAGGGGATTGGCGCACGCGTGAGTCGCCCCCAGCATCGAGGCTTCGATCGCCGCGCCCGCCCAGTGCGCGGCCAGAAGCGTCGCGCCGCGCGCCTCGAGGTCGCCCGGGGCTTCGAGCACGCGCGGGTAGTGCGCGTCGAGCAGCCGGAACGCCTCGCGCGCGTAGAGATCCGAGACCGGCGTGCGGGCGCTCGTCACCCAGGTCTCGACCGAGTGGGCGATCGCGTCGTAGCCGGTGACGGCCGTGATCGCGCGCGGCAGCGACAGCAGCAGCTCCGCGTCGAGCAGCGCGACGCGGAACGCGGCGCTCGGGTCGCCGCAGGCCATCTTTTCGTGTGTCGCGTCGTCCGAGACGAGCGCGTACGACTGCGCCTCGCTGCCGGTGCCGGCCGTGGTCGGGATGCCGATCATCGGAGGCAGCGGTGTCCGCGCCTTCGCGTAGCCGCGGTAGTCCGGCATGTGGCCGCCGTTCGCGAGCAGGAAGCCTATGCTCTTGGCGCAGTCCATCGAGCTGCCGCCGCCGAGCCCCACGAGCGAGTCGACCTCGGCCGCGCGCGCCGCCGCGACGCCCGCCTCGACCATCGCCGAGGTCGGATCGTGGTCGAAGCCGGAGAAGAGGTACGGCGTGACGCCGGCCGTCTCCAGCGCGGCGCTCGCCCGCGCCGCGTACCCCGCGCGCACGATGCCTGGGTCCGAGACGACGAGCGTGCGGCGAAAGCCCAGCTCGCGCGAGAGCTCGCCCAGCCGCGACAGCGCGCCCGGCCCGCAGACGAGGCGGATGCGGCTCGCGTGCTCGAACGGCTTCACTTACTGGCCCGCGGCCGGCCCCGAGCCCGCCTCCGCCAGCGACCAGAGCTGGTTGCGGTTCATGATCAGGAGCGCCCCGTTCGCGGGCACGACGCTCGCGTACACCGAGCTGCCGAGCGTGTTCTCGGCGAGCACCTTCTTCTCCTTGCCGTGGGCCAGCACCACGACGTCGCCGTCCTCGTCGCCCAGGTAGACCTTGCCGTCCACGAGCAGGGGCGACGCCCACACGGCGGCCAGCATGTCGTGGGTCCAGTAGACGGCGCCCGTCTTGGCGTCGAGCGCGTGCAGGAAGCCGCTGAAGTCGGCGATGTAGACGATGCCGTCCTTGATCGCGGCCGTCGAGATCGAGCGCCGGATCTTGTCGAAGTGCCAGACGCGGCCCGTCTGCGTGATGTCGCCGCGCTTGGTCGGGTCGATCGCGTAGAAGTGGCCCGGCCCCTCGCCGTGCTCCGGGTCCTGGCCGTTGCCGATGTAGACGAGCCCCTCGTAAACGACCGGGGTGGCGATCAGCTCGTTGCGCGTCTTGGGCCACACGGAGTCCTTGGGGTTCGTGTCGAACTCCCAGAGCTTCTGCCCGGTCTTGGCGTCGAACGAGCGCACCCAGCCGTCGCCCTGCGGGTGGATCACCTGCGTCACGCCGCCGATCTCGGCGACACTCATCGCGGCCCACTGGCCGTGCAGGATCTTGTCGCCGGGCGACGCGTCCTCCCAGGCCACCTTGCCCGTCTTCTTGTCGACCGCGATGATCGCCGGCGCCCGCGGCGAGGGGATGTTGACGTGGCTCTCGTCCTGGCCGTTGCTCGTGCTGACGTACAGGTAGTCTCCCCACGAGACGGGCGACGAGTTCGCAAGGTTGTGCGGCGAGGCCCCCAGCTCCTCCATCATGTCGAGCTTCCAGACGATGTCGGCGTCGTGCTCGCCCTTGAGCGTCTCGCCGGTGAACGGCCCGTCGTTCTCGCCGCCGTCGCGGAAGCCTTCGGTGTCGAGTGCGATGAGCTCGCAGCGGTTCGACACGTAGTAGAGCCGGTCGCCCTCGACGAGCGGCGAGCTCGCGACACCCTGGTAGGGCCAGTCGTTGACGCGTCCCGAGGCGAGCTTCTCGTGCGTGATCTGCCACAGGAAGGCGCCGTCCTTCTCGCTGAAGGCCATCAGCACGCCACGGTCGCCCGCTTGCTTGGGATCGCGCAGGCCCTCGTTGTTGGTCCCGACGAAGACCTTGCCGCCGGAGACCACGGGGTTGCCGTAGCTCTGCGAGCCGAGCGCCGCCATCCAGCGCACGTTCTTCTTCGACTGGATGTCCCAGGTGACGGGGGCCCC
>DATBSL010000219.1:0-5941 GCA_036559805.1 Vicinamibacteria bacterium | reverse complement strand
GCCGGCCAGGCCGAGGCCACGGCCGAGATCCGCTTCGAGCCGGGGCTGCGCGTGGACGGCCGCGTCTCACGCGGCGGCCGCCCCGTGCCGGAGGCGATGGTGATGGCGTTCCCGGACGGAGGCAACCGCAGGAGCGCCAGCGCCCGGACCGACGAGGCCGGCGGCTTCGTGCTGGAGGGGCTCGACGAAGGACGCTACACCCTGACCGCCAATAGCGAGATGGGAGCGCCGATCCGCAAGACCGTGGACCTCGCGGCCGACACGACGGTGGATCTCGAAGCGCCGCCCGCGCGGCTCGCCGGCACCGTGGTCGAGGCCGAGTCGGGCCGCGCGCTCGGCGACGTCTCTGTGCGGATCGAGGAGGACGGGGCCGGCATGCGTTTCATGAACGCGGCCTCGACCGACAGCTCGGGCCGCTTCGCGTTCGAGGACGTGGAGCCGAAGCGCTACCGCGTGACGTTCCAGAAGCCGGCCTACCAGGTGGAGACGCGCGAGCTCACGGCCGCCGAGGAGAGCGACCTGAAGATCGAGCTGAAGCGCGGCGACGGTCTCGCGATCGAGGCGAGGGACGGCATCTTCGCGACGCCGCTGCGCGGGCTGATGGTGCGCGTCTCGGACGCGGCGGGCGCCTCCGTCTTCGCGGGCAGCCTTTCGCTCGACAGCGACGGCCGCGGCGAGGTGCCCTCGCTCAGGCCTGGGACCTACGAGGTGCGCGCCGAGTCCTCGGGCTACGCGCCCGTGAGCCTGCCCGGCGTCGCCGTGCCCTCGCGCACGCTCAGCCTGGTGCTCACGCCCGGGGGCTCGCTCGAGATCCAGTCCGGACCTGTCACGCTGGCCCTTCCGCAGGCGAGCGCCCGGCTGATCGGCCGCGACGGCCGCCCCTACATGTGGAACGCCTTCACGATCGATGGAAAGATCCGCCTCGGCTCCCCGGTGCGCAGGCTCGAGAACGTCGCGCCGGGCCGCTACAGCTTCGAGGTCGAAGGCGGCGAGCGCCGGGACGTGACCGTGGCCGAAGGCGGCCGAGCCGTGGTGAGCCTGCCCTAGCCGTCCACTCGGCTCCCCAAGTGCGACCTTTGAAGGGGGAAGAACGGCAGGGCTTGCTGCTTCCTTCTCTGAGCCAGGGGGGGCTCCGCCCCCCCTGGACCCCCCCCGTGCCGTAAAATCTGTCCGTGACCACTGCCCCCCACGGGTTTCTCCGCGTGGCGGCGGCCTGTCCGCCCGTCCGGGTCGCCGACCCGGAGCGCAACGCGGACGCGACGCTCGAGTTCGTGGCGAAGGCCGCGGAGCAGCACGTCCAGGTGCTGGTGCTGCCGGAGCTCGGGCTCACGGGCTACACCTGCGGCGACCTCTTCTTCAGCCTGCGGACGCTCGTCGGAGGGGCCGAGCGGGCGCTCGCGCGCGTGCTCGCGGAGACGGCTGGGCGCGACATGGTGATCGTCGTGGGCCTGCCGGTGCTGCAGGGCGATCGGCTCTTCAACGCGGCGGCCGTGCTCCAGTCGGGGCGCCTGCTCGGCGTCGTGCCGAAGACGTTCCTGCCGGGTTACAAGGAGTACTACGAGGAGCGCTGGTTCTCCTCGTCGCGCGAGGCGCGCGGCGGCGAGCTGCGCCTCGCGGGGCACACGGTGCCTTTCGGCACCGACCTGCTCTTCCAGCAGCCCGACGAGCCCGCGGTCTCGCTCGCGGTCGAGATCTGCGAGGACCTGTGGGCCCCGATCCCGCCCAGCTCGCGCCACGCGGTCGCGGGCGCAACCGTGATCCTGAACCCCTCGGCCTCGAACGACCTCGTCGGCAAGGCGGAGTACCGCCGCGAGCTCGTGCGCCAGCAGTCCGGGCGCACGCTCTCGGCCTACGCCTACGCCAACACCGGCGTCCACGAGTCCACCACGGACCTCGTGTTCGGCGGCCACCTGCTGATCGCGGAAAACGGCATCCTGCTCGCCGAGGGCGAGCGCTTCAGGCGCGACGGCGAGCTGGTCGCGACCGACGTGGACGTCGAGCGGCTCTGCGTCGAGCGCGCGCGCCAGACCTCGTTCGCGGAGGCCGCGAGCGGCGCGGCGCACGTCTACCGCAGCGTGGCGCTCGCGGCCGTCGCCGCGCCCAGGCCGCACCGGCTGCTGCGGCCGATCGATCCCCACCCGTTCGTTCCCGTCGAGGCGGCGACGCTCGACGAGCGCTGCCGCGAGGTATTCCAGGTCCAGACCGCGGGCCTCGCGCGGCGCCTCGAGCACGTGGGGGCGAAGCGCGTGGTGCTGGGCCTCTCGGGCGGGCTCGACTCGACGCTCGCGCTCCTCGTCTGCGCACGCACCTTCGACCTGCTGGGGCTGCCGCGACAAGGCATCCTGACGGTGACGCTGCCGGGCTTCGGCACCACCGGACGAACGCTCACGAGCGCCCGTCGCCTCGCGCAGGGGGCCGGCGCCGAGCTCAGGGAGATCGACATCCGGCCGGCCTGCGAGCAGCACATCCGCGACATCGGGCTCGACCCGAAGGATCGCGAGAGCGTCACGTTCCAGAACCTGCAGGCGCGCGAGCGCACGCAGGTGCTGATGGACCTCGCGAACAAGGAAGCCGGGATCGTGGTCGGAACCAGCGACCTGTCGGAGCTCGCGCTCGGCTTCTCGACCTTCGCCGGCGACCAGATCGCGATGTACGGCGTCAACTCGAGCGTGCCCAAGACCCTGGTCCGCCGCCTCGTGGAGTGGGTGGCCGCCCACCACGCGAGCCCCGCGGAGCGCGAGGTGCTGCAAGCCGTGCTCGAGACGCCGGTCTCGCCCGAGCTCGTCCCGCCGGGGGCGGGCGGCGAGGTGGTGCAGAAGACCGAGGAGCTGGTGGGGCCCTACGAGCTCGTGGACTTCTACCTTCACGGCCTGCTGCGCCACGGTGCCGGGCCGCGCAAGCTGCTGTTCCTCGCCGAGCACGCCTTTGCTTCCCGCTACGAGAGGGCCGTGCTGTGCCAGTGGCTGGTCTCGTTCCTGCGCCGCTTCTTCGCGCAGCAGTGGAAGCGCTCGGTGATGCCCGACGGCCCGAAGGTCGGCTCGGTCAGCCTGTCGCCGCGCGGCGACTGGCGCATGCCGAGCGACGCCGACCCGGCTGCCTGGCTGCGCGAGCTCGAGCAGGGGGAGCGCACGTGATCCGCGCGGCCGTGTTCACGCCCCACGACCTGGAGGCCGAGCTCGGCGGCACGGTGCTGTTCCGCCGCAACGTGGAGCGGCTGAAGGTGAACGGGCTTTCCGAGCTGCGACAGCTCGCCGACGCGGGGCAGCTCGACGTGGTGGTCGTCGACTCGGCGCTGCCGGGCGCCGCCGCGATGGTCGCGGCCCTGCGCCAGGACCCGATCACGCGGGCGCTCGCGATCGTCGCGCTCGGCCGCTCGGAGTTCGGCTTCGACCACCTGGAGCTGCTCCAGTCGGGCGCGAACGCGATCCTGCCGCTCCCGCCCGGCCAGGACTGGGACGACCGGCTGATGCGCCTCATCCACGTGCCGGTGCGCAAGACCTCGCGCTTCCCGGTCAACCTGAGCCTGCAGGGCGGCCTGCTCGACGGCGTGAGCTTCGCGGCGCGCGTCGTCAACCTGAGCGTCCACGGCCTGCTGCTCGAGTGCCGCCAGCCGCTCAAGGTCGGCGAAGACATGCAGCTCGCCTTCGACATGCCGAGCGGGCACGGAAAGGTCGCCGCCCGGGGCACGGTGGTGCGCGAGGCGCTCGCCGACCGCTTCGGCGTGGAGCTGACCCACGTCGAAGGGGACGGCCGCGTGCGGATCAAGCGCTACGTCGAGGCGGTATAATCCTGCGCCGGGCGCGTCTCGCCCATCCCCCGAAAACAGCGAGGTTCAACTGGAACGCCTGACGATCCGCACGTTGCACGTCGCTGACATCGAGCTCCCCCCGAGCCTCGAGCGGCTGCGCGACCTGGCCTACGACTACTGGTGGAGCTGGTCGCCGCGCGCGGCGCGCCTCTTCTCGCGCATCGACCCGGAGCCCTGGCACCGCTACCACAACCCGGTCCAGCTCCTGATCAACGTCGAGCCGCAGCAGTGGATGCGGCTGCTCTCCGACCCGGAGTTCGTGAGGCTCTACGGGGAGGTGATCCAGGCGCTCGACGAGTACCGCGGCCGGCCGCGCTGGTACGCGCAGCAGGACGGTGCGATCCCCGGGCCGATCGCCTACTTCTCGATGGAGTTCGGGATCCACGAGTCGCTCGGCATCTACTCGGGCGGCCTGGGCGTCCTCGCGGGCGACCACTGCAAGGCCGCAAGCGACCTCGGCGTGCCGCTCGTCGGCGTGGGCCTGCTCTACCGCTCCGGCTACTTCCGCCAGACCGTCGACGCCGACGGCTTCCAGCAGCACACCTACCCCGACTACGACTTCGCGCGCCTGCCGGTGCTACCGGTGCAGGCGCCCGCGGGCGGGGTGCTGACCGTGCCGGTCGATCTGCCCGGGCGCGTGGTGCAGGTCGCGGTCTGGAAGGTGCAGGTGGGCCTCGTGCCGGTGCTGATGCTCGACACCGACATCCCGCTCAACGACCCGGCCGACCGCCCGATCACGGGCTCGCTCTACGTGCGCGGTCGCGAGATGCGGCTGTGCCAGGAGATCGTGCTGGGCATCGGCGGCGTGCGCGCGCTGCGCGCGCTGTCCGTCCACCCCGCGGTCTGGCACATGAACGAAGGCCACGTGGCGTTCCTGGCGCTGGAGCGCGCGCGCGAGCGGGTCAAGACCGGCGACGGCCTGGCCGAGGCGCTCGCCGCCGTGAAGCGCACGACCGTCTTCACCACGCACACGCCGGTCCCCGCGGGCAACGAGGCCTTCGACCGGAAGCTGGTGCGCCGCTACCTCGACCCCTGGATCAAGGACGTCGGCTGCGAGCCCGACGAGGCGTTGGCGCTCGGCGCCGACAACGGCAACTTCAACATGACGGCCTTCTCGATCCGGCTCGCCGCGGCGACCAACGGCGTCAGCCGGCTGCACGGCGAGGTCTCCTCGGCGATGTGGCGGCACCTGTTCCCCGAGGCGGAAAAGGACCCGGTCGGCTACGTGACGAACGGCGTCCACACCGCGAGCTGGGTGGGACCCGAGATGCGCAACTTCTACCAGCAGCACGTGGACCCGGAGTGGGAGCAGCGGCTGCTGGAGCCCGAGGTCTGGAGCCGCGTGAAGACGGCACCCGATGCGGCGCTCTGGGCCGCGCACCGCGCGCAGAAAGAGCGCCTGGTGCGCTTCGTGCGCGAGCGCGTGCGCGTGCAGTCGGCGCGCCACGGCCTCTCGCCCGACGAGCTGCGCCAGGTGGAGGGGCTGCTCGACCCGCACGCGCTCACGATCGGCTTCGCGCGCCGCTTCGCGACCTACAAGCGCGCGTTCCTGATCATGTCCGACCTCGAGCGGCTGCGCGCGATCGTCGGCGACACCCAGCGCCCCGTGCAGTTCCTGTTCGCGGGCAAGGCGCACCCCGCCGACCGCGAGGGCCAGGAGGTGGTGCGCCGCCTGTTCGCGCTGACGCACGGCGAGTTCCTCGGCCACCTGGTGTTCCTGGAGGACTACGACATCGAGGTCGGCCGCGCGCTCGTGCAGGGCTGCGACGTGTGGCTCAACACCCCGCGCCGCCCGCAGGAGGCGAGCGGCACTTCCGGCCAGAAGGTGCCGATCAACGGGGGAGTCAACCTCAGCATCCTCGACGGCTGGTGGGCCGAGGGCTACCGCGGCGACAACGGCTGGGCGATCGGCGACTCGGGCATCAGCCCCGACACCGCCGCCCAGGACCGCGCCGACGCCGAGTCGCTCTACCACGCGCTCGAGACCGAGGTGGTCCCGCGCTTCTTCGCCCGCGGCGACGGCAACCTCCCGCTCGCCTGGCTCGCCACCATGAAGGCGTCGATCGAGTCGGTGGTGCCGCAGTTCAGCGCACACCGCATGGTGCGCGACTACGTGGTCGGCAGCTACCTGCC
>DATBSL010000218.1:0-4654 GCA_036559805.1 Vicinamibacteria bacterium | reverse complement strand
GTCGGCCGGCAGCGCATTCCTGGTGCTGCTCTTTGGCGCGGCGCTGTTTCAGGGAGTGGGCGCCGTTCGGGCCCTGGTGCTGGCGTGCGCGGGGCTGGGCGGACTGGCCTCGCTCGCTGCGATCTTCTTCTTCCGCTCGTTTCGGCCCATGCAAGCGCTGATGGCCGCGGTGTGCGTCACCTGCGTCGGCTACCTGGTGCTGCTGCTCCAGAAGCAGGCGTCACGCACTCGCGCGGCGATCGGCGTCGTGCTGGTCGTCGCGGGGGCCGCGGCCAGCCTGTCCGCCCCGCTGGGGCTCACCGGCCTCACGCGCAGCGCCTTCGGCGACAGCCTGCGTCCGCTCCTCTCCGAGGAGCGCGAGTACGCCGACGCGGCGAGCGGGCTCGCCCTCAAGGCGCCTCCCGGCTGGAGCATCCTGCGCCAGGACGCGCCGCTCTTCGCGGGCGTGCCGGCGAAGGTCAAGCTCGCGGATCCCGATGCGGGGACGGTGGTCTTCATCAACGACGAGCCCAAGGGGCTGGGCTTTCAATCGCTCGACCACCAGCTGGACCTGATGCTCGAGCGGCAGAAAGCGAGCGGCCTCGACCCGAAGCAGCGCGACCGCGTCGACACCACCGTCGGCCAGGCGCCCGCGCGCCGGATGTCGCTCGGCTGGAGGCACGAGGGCCAGCCGTTCTCGGGTTTCGTCTCCGTGTGGCTGGACGGGTCCCAGGTCTTCACGCTATTCGGCGCCGCGGTGGGCAGCGGCTCGGCCACCGAAGCGCGCTTCCGCGCGCTCGAGGCGGCGCTGCGTTTCTCGGCGCCCGTGGAGACCGCCCTCGCCGGAGCGGAGAAGACCCTGATGCGCGAGTGCCCGATGTTCACCGCGGACGCGGTTCGCGCGATCGGCCGACGGATTCCGCCGTCGTCGGCGGCGGATGCGTACTTCAGGACTGGCTGGATCCTGGCGATCAAGGGTCAGTCGCAGGTCGATGCCACACGGGCGGCCGAGCTCCGCGACCTGATGGGCGCCCTCTACTCCCGCATGGGGACGACGGACCGCACCCGCTTCGCCGCCTACACCGAACGCTTGCGCGGCGGAGGAGCCACGACGCCGGCCGAGGACACCCAGTCCATGCGCATCCTCGGCAAGGCCGCCGCGTCCCTTCCCGGCGACACGCTCTCACGGCTGCGGGGGCAGATCGACACCGCGATCACGATCGGCGCCCTGCTCTAGCCTTCGTCGCTTTCAGGGCGGCGGCCGGTGCCGCGCCGCGAGCAGCACGCGCGAGTACCAGTCCTCGCGGGAGGCGAGGGGCCGGGCGACGAGCGCGCGCCGCCGCTCGTCCCACGTCGCGCCCGGCGGGAGCCACTCGTCCCAGGCCTGTCGGCCCGGCTCGGTGTGCAGCAGCACCTCGCCCACGCGCCACGGCTCGCGCTCGAGCGACGTGAGGCGCAGCGCCGCCACGGGCCCGCCCTCCAGCGGAACCGCCAGCACGTCGTGGTCGATGACGGCCTGCGGATGGCCGCCGACCCAGCGCAGGTCCTCGCGCTCCTCGCGCCGGCGGCGCGTCGCGACGGTCTGCCAGCTGGTTCCGTCGGCGCTCACCTGCAGCTCGGCGCTTCGCGGCAGGCGCGGACCCTCGAGCGCCGCGAGCAGGGTCACGGCGACGAGCGCGCGCGGCGGGTCGAGCCGCAGCTCGAGGGCCGCGCCGGGAGCCGGAGCGACGAACGTGCGCAGGTCGCCGTCCCCCGCCGGCCCCGCGCCGGGCCAGGCCTCGACCTGGGGCGCGAAAGGCGGGACGAAGCCGTGGTACACGACGGCCGCTCCCGCCGTGTCGCGCTTGAAGCGCCCGCCGAGCCGGGCGAGCGACCGCTCGAGCTCGTCGGGCGGCGGCAGCCCCGACGGCACCGTGGGCGTCAGCACCCACGCGACGTTCTTCGCGAAGCGCACCTCGTCGAGGAGCGGCAGCGGCCAGTGCCGGAAACGGTCGTTCCAGGGCGGCGACGCGACGATCCGCTCGCCGCTCTCCCAGGCCAGTCGGAACGCGGGGCCGTAGGACGCGTAGACGTGGCGCACTCCGCTCGCCTCGAGCTGCCGGCGCAGCGGCTGCAGGTCGACGAGCCCGAAGGGCGCGTCGGCCCGGTCCGTGCGGCGCCAGCTCTCGAGCAGGCGCGTGGCGAGCGCGAGGTGCAGCGCCCCGAGCGCGAGCACCGCCACCCAGGCGCGCCGCTGCGCACCGCGCGGCGACGCCGCCCACGCCACGAGCACGGCCACGGGCAGGTAGAGCGGCGTCAGCAGCCGGATCGTGTGCGGCGCCGAGCGCACCGGGAACGGGAACGCCGCGAGCGCGAGCGCCGCCGCGGCCAGATAGAGCCACGCGGGGCTCTGCGCCGAGGCGGCGCGCGCGGCCAGGATCAGCAGCACTCCGTAGAGCAGCACCGTGAGCGCCGCCGCCCAGCCGCGGTGGTACAGCATGAAGTCCTCGGCGTCCGCGACGAGCGGCACGTGGGTCCCGAGGACGCCGCCGAGCGGCTCGTGCAACCGCGGGAGGATCTGCTGCAGGTGCCCGAGCGTCGTCTCGCTGCGGCTCTCGACCTGGACGATGCGCATCGCCTCGCGGTCGCTGAGCGCGCGCGACCACAGGGGCGCGCTCGCGATCACGAGCGTCGCCAGCGCCCACAGAAGCTGCCGCCGCCGCCCGCGGGCCCGCAGCAGCAGCCAGC
Organism: Vicinamibacteria bacterium; assembly: GCA_036559805.1. GTDB lineage: Bacteria > Acidobacteriota > Vicinamibacteria > Fen-336 > Fen-336 > DATBSL01. The sequence continues at coordinate 1,948 of DATBSL010000218.1, read as the reverse complement.
CCGCCGCCGCCGCGACGACGCTCGCGGACATGAGGTGGGTCCAAAGCGCGAGGCCCGAGAGCGCCCCGACGGACAGCAGCGCCGCGACTGGCGGGGAAGAGTCGGCTTCGCCGAGCCGTGTCCCGGCGCGCGCCGCGAGCAGCAGGACGAGCCCGCACAGTACGAGCGTCGTCGGGTAGAAGGGCGGAGGCAGCGCCGCGAGCAGCAGGAAGTACGGCGGCGGGCACGCCACGAGCACCGCGGCGGGCAGCCCCGCCGCGGGGTGGAGCTCGCGCGCGAGCGCGTAGGCGATCGGGACGAGCAGCAGCGAGAGCAGGAAGTACGGGAGGCGCAGCGCTTCGACCGAGTGGCCCCAGACCGCCACGAAGGGCATGGCCGCCCACGCGTCGAGCGGCGAGCCGTAGGGCTGTCCCCAGAGCGTCGTGCCCACGCCAGGGTGCCGCGCCATCAGGCCGACGATCGCGGTGTCGCCGTCGACCGGCGTCTGGAGCGCCTCGATCCAGAACGGCACGCGCACCGCCACCGCGAGCAGCAGCGCGAGCGGGATGGCGCGTCCCGGGCTCAATGCCCCCCCGGCCCTTCGTCGCCCGCGGGCGGAGCCTCACGCCCGGGCTCCACGCCGACGCCTTCGAACCACGGCGGCGGCCACGGCACGCGGATCCAGCGCACGAGGCTCGGCGCGACCGACAATCCGAGCACCAGGGCGGCGGCCGCTGCCGCGGCCACCCGCGCGCGATCCGGAGCTGGGCCCGGGGCGCGCCACGTCGACAGGGCGTGGCCGGCGACCAGGAGGAGTGCCGGCATCGCGGGCAACCGGTAGCGCGGGTAGCCGTGCGCCGCCACGTGGAGCAGCACATAGAAGAGGAGGAACGCGAGCACCAGCCTCGGCACCCGGCCGGGCGGGAGGCGGAGAAGCCCGATCACGAACAGGACCAGCACGGCCAGGTACGGCACGAGCACGAGCGCCACAGCGCCGAGGGCCAGGGAGCGCCGCACGCTGCCGTAGGCGCCTCTCTCGATGTGCACGATCGGCTGGGCGTGGGCCTCCCAGAACGCCGGCAGCTCCGAGCGCAGCTTCTCGAGGATCCACAGCGGTTGGCGCTCGAGGATCGCCTCGAGCGCGCGCCGGCGCGCGTGCTGGTACTGGGCGATCCGGCCGTGGACGGCCCAGTGCTCCTCGTAGACCTCCTGCCGCGACATCCTCGTGTTTCCCTGCCACAGGTTGAGCGCGCCGGCCGTCGAGACGGGGACGAGCGCGTCGAACACGAGGTAGTTGCGCACGGTCCACGGCACGACGACCAGCAAGGACGCGGCGACGAGCAGCGCCGCGCGACGCAGGCCCCCCGGCCGGCCCCAGGCGAGCCACAGCGCGGCGAGCGGGAGGAAGTACAGCACGGTCTCGCGCGTCAGTATCGCGAGGCCGAAGAGCATGCCCGCGCCCAGGGCCGCCGCCGCCGAGGCGCGCGCGTCGCTCGCCGCGGCGCGCTCGATCGCCCACCACAGCAGCACCGTGAACAGGGTCTCGGCCCAGAAATGGGACCCGAACCAGACGAGCTCGGGGTAGATCGCGCCGAGCCCGGCCGCGGCGAGGCCGGCCCGCTCGCCGAAGCCGCGGCGTCCGAGCAGCCCGAGCGCGGGGACGAGCGTGGCGCCGACCAGGCACTGCAGGTACTGGACGGCGACGAGGCTACCGGTGAGCGCGAACGGCAGTCCCAGGAAGTAGAGGTAGAGCGGCGGGTGGAAGACGAAGCGCAGTCGCAGCGGCGAGAAGCCGACTTCGGGGGACGGCAGCACCTGCGTTCCCCAGGTGAGCCACATCGTCTCGTCGGCGACCGGCGAGGTCGCCGGCTCCAGCGCGACCCACAGCGCGCGCACGGCGAGACCCAGCGCGCTCAGCAGCAGCAGCCGGCCGCGGAATGTCCGGGGCACGGCGGCGACCATAGCACAC
>DATBSL010000217.1:0-12855 GCA_036559805.1 Vicinamibacteria bacterium | reverse complement strand
CCCAGCGTGCGCAGGCCGGAGTAGCTCAGCCCGGCGCGCTGGATCGCCTCGGCGCCGATCGCGCTCACCGACGTGGACGCGGCGGTCGCGAGCGTGTCGAGGATCCCCGTGCCCCACGCCGCCAGGTGCGGCACGAGCGCGAACGCCACCGCCGGGAAGTGGCGCGGCTCGGCCACCTCGAAGGCCTGCGCCGTGATCACGAGCCCGACGAACAGCAGGATCGCGGCCGCCGACTCCTTCGGCACGATCGCGAGCACGAGCCCCATCAGCCCGGTGACGCACACGAGCGCGATCGCGACGCCGTTCAGGATCGAGTAGCCCTGGCGCGCGCCGAGCGCTTTCCAGGCCGGGTGGCCGATGTAGACCGTCGTCGGGAAGCACGAGCCCAGGAGCGCCCCGACCATGGTCGCCACGCCGTTCACGATCATGGTCGGAAACGGCTTGAAGCGGTCGCCGGCCGCCGCGGCGCTCTCGACGCACTGCAGCGTGCCCATGAAGTTCATCACGGCGAGCGGAGCCACTGCCGACAGGAACGGCAGCACGTCGGGCAGCCCGTCGAGCACGGCGCCGAGCGACGGGCGCGGCAGGTAGAGACCGAAGCTCGCGGCGGCTGGCGCCAGAGCGTCGGCGCGCATCAGGCCCGTGGCCCACGCGAGCGCGCTGCCGACGACGACCGCCACGAGCCCGGCTGGCAGGTTGAACGGCAGCCGCACGCGCGCGAAGTAGCCGAGCAGGATCACGGCGAGCGGCACCAGGCCCACGACCGGCTGCGCGAAGAGGTCGAGCGTCGGCAGGAGCGCGATGTACGCGAGCGCCGCCCCTGCGAGCGTCGCGACGAGCGCTGCGCGCGGCGTGATGCGTTGCAGCGTCCCGCCGACGAAGGCCCCGGCCGCCTCGATCACGCCCGAGAGGAAGCACGCGGCGACACCCACTTTCCAGGTCAGCTCGGGGTCGTGGGTGCGGACGTAGACGGGATACATCACCAGGTACAGGAACAGGAACACCGTCGGCGTGTTGAGGCCGAAGGGCTGTGCGGTCACGTCCTCGCGCCCCTCCGCGAGCGCGAGCTGGCGCGCCTGCCACGCGTAATAGAGGTTGCCGACCAGCAGCGAGAGGCCGGCCCCGGGCAGGATGCGCCCGAAGATCAGCTCGTCGGGCAGCTGCAGCAGCGCGCGGCCGACGGTCGCGATGATGATCAGGTCGACGAGGTTGTTGATCGCGAGCCCGAAGAAGGCGTCGAGGTCGCGACGGACGAAGAGCGGATAACGCACTAGGCGTAGCGGCCTTCGATGTACTCCGCGGTGCGCGGGTCGCGCGGCGTCAGGAACAGGTCCTCGGTGCGCGAGTGCTCGATCACCTCCCCGAGCAGCATGAACAGGCACTCGTCGCTGGCGCGGCGGGCCTGGGCCATGTTGTGGGTCACGATCACGATCGTATAGCGACCGCGCAGCTCGAACATCAGCTCCTCGATCGCGCGCGTGCCGTCGACGTCGAGCGCGGAGGCCGGCTCGTCCATCAGGATCACGTCGGGCTTGAGCGGCAAGAGCCGCGCCAGGCACAGCTTCTGCTGCTGCTCGAGCAGCAAACCCGTCGCGCTCTCGTCGAGCCGGTCCTTCAGGTCGCGCCACAGGCCCACCTCGGTGAGCGCGCGCTCCACGGCCTCGTCCAGCACGCTCTTCTTGAGCTCACGCGGCGGCGTGTGCACGCGCAGCCCGAACACCACGTTCTCGTAGACCGAGATCGGCAGCGGGTTCGGGCGCTGGAACACCATGCCCACCGACCTCCTGAGCTCCACGAGCGCGACGTGCGGCGCGTAGATGTTCTCGCCCAGGATCCGGATCTCGCCCGTGGTGCGCACGTTCCCGTAGCGCTCGTTGACGCGGTTGAAGCAGCGCAAGAGCGTCGTCTTGCCGCAGCCGGAGGGGCCGATCAGCGAGGTGATGATGCCGTGCTTGATCTGGGCGCTCACCTCCTTGAGCGCCTGGAAGCTGCCGTACCAGAGGCTCAGCCGGCGCGTCTCGATCGCGAGGGCGGGGCTGCCGCTCACCCGAACACCCCGCTCACGTAGTCGCGCGTGCGCTGGCTGCGCGCAGAGCCGGAGAAGATCACCGGCGTGCGGTCGACCTCGACCACCTCGCCGTCGAGCATGAACATCGTGCGGTCCGAGAGCCGGCGCGCCTGCTGCGTCAGGTTGGTGACGAGCAGGATCGTCATGTCGCGCCGGAGCTCCTTGAGCACGTCCTCGATCCGCATCGTCGTGACGGGGTCGATCGCGATCGAGAACTCGTCGAGGCACAGGATCTCGGGCTGGTGCGAGAGGGCGCGCGCGATCGTGAGCCGCTGCTGCTGGCCGCCCGAGAGCGCCGTGCCCAGGCTAGAGAGGCGGTCCTTGACCTCGTCCCACAGCGCCGCCTGGCGCAGACAGCGCTCGACGAGCTGGTCGAGTTGGTGCTCGTCCGTGAGCCCCGAGGCGCGCGGAGCGAAGGCCACGTTGTCGTAGATCGTGAGCGGCAGGCCCACGGGCAGCGGCGCCACCATGCCGATCTTGCGCCGCAGCGCGTAGACGTCGCGCGTGCGGCGCACGTCCTCGCCGTCGACGCGCACCGTGCCCGACCAGTGCGCGGAGGCGGTGAAGTCGATCGTGCGGTTGAGCACGCGCAGCATCGAGGACTTCCCCGACTGCGCCGGGCCGATCACGGCGAGGATCTCGTTCTGGTACACGTCGAAGGTGATGCCGTGGATCACCTCCTTGTTGCCGTAGGCGAGGCGCAGCTCCTGCACCTCGATCCGCTTCACGAAGGCGGCGCTCACCGCGTCACCACTTCTTGCGCCCGCGCAGAAGCACGCGCACGCCGATCGCGGTGGCGTTCACCAGCAGCACCGAGCCGAGCAGCACCACCGCCGTCGCGTACGGCAGCGACTCCTTCACGTTCGGCACCTGGGTTGCGAGCGTGTAGAGGTGCATCGAGAGCGCCATGCACTGGTCGGTGAGCGCGTAGGGGAAGAGGTCCCCGCGCTCGACCGACTTGTAGAAGACGGCGCCGGTGAACATCACCGGTGCCGTCTCGCCGGCCGCCCGGCTCACCTGCAGGATCACGCCGGTCAGGATCCCGCTGATCGAGTTCGGCAGCACCACGGCGCGGATCGTCTGCCAGCGCGTGGCGCCCACGTTCCAGCAGGCCTCGCGGAACGCCATCGGCACGGACGCCAGGGCCTCGCGCGTGCTGGCTATGATCACGGGCAGCGTCATGATCGCGAGCGTGAGCGAGGCGGACAGGATCGAGTAGCCGAAGCGCGCCGCGTACACGAAGGCGCCGAGGCCGAAGAGCGCGTGCACGATCGAGGGCACGCCGGCGAGGTTGATCACGGCCAGGTTCACGACGCGGTTGAACCAGTCGTCGCGCGCGTACTCGTTGAGGTAGACCGCCGCCAGCACCCCGATCGGAGTCGAGACGAAGAGCGAGATGCCGACGAGGTAGAGCGTGCCCACGAAGGCCGGCCAGATGCCGCCGTCGGTCATGCCGCGGCGGGGCACGTCGAGGATGAACTCCGGCCCGAGCGAGGGCCAGGCGAGCCAGACCAGGTAGCCGACGATCAGCAGCAGCGGCAGCACCATGGCGGCGGCCATCGCCGCGGTCACCCCGCGCGCGAGGGTCTCCGCGCGCTCCTTGCGCGCCACGTGCGCGGTGCGCGCGAAGCGGCCGGTCGCGGGCGTGGGAGCGATCGCCACCCGCTACCTCCGGCGTATGCCGCGGATCACGAAGTCCGCGGTCAGGTTGACGGCGAAGGTGATCAGGAACAAGAGCGTCCCCGTCAGGAACAGCACGCGGTAGTGGTCGGACCCCGCCGGCGCCTCGCCGAGCTCGGCGGCGATGTTGGCCGTCAGCGTGCGTACCGAGTCGAGGACGCTCGTCGGGATGTGGACGGCGTGGCCGGTTGCCATCAGCACCGCCATCGTCTCCCCCACCGCGCGGCCGACGCCCAGCAGCACCGCGGCCAGCAGCCCGTTGCGCGCAGCCGGCAGCAGCACGCGGTACACGAGCTGCCAGCGCGTCGCGCCGAGCGCGACACCCGCCTCGCGGTACGAGTCGGGCACCGCCTTGAGCGCGTCCTCGCCGATCGACACGATCACCGGCACGCTCATGAGGGCGAGGATGACGCCGCCGTTCAGCACGTTGACGCCGACGGGCGCCCCCGTCGCGTTTACGATCAGCCGGCTCATCACGGTGAGGCCGATGAAGCCCCAGACGACGCTCGGGATCGCCGAGAGCAGCTCGATCACGATCTTGAGCGTCTCGCGCACGCGCGGCGCGCAGAACTCGGAGAGGTAGACGGCCGCTCCCAGCCCGAACGGGACGGCGAGCAGCATCGCGAGCGCCGTGACGCTGAGCGTGCCGACGGTGAGCGCGAATGTGCCGTAGCGCACGTTATGCGCCGACGTCGGGTACCACTCGCTGCTGAAGAGGAACTCCGCGAGCGAGAACTCGTCCTTGACCAGGATCGGCGCGGCCTCGCGCAGCACGAAAAAGAAGATCGCGGCCACGAACAGGATCGCGCTCACCCCGCTCAGCCGGATCAGCGCCTCGAGCGCGCGCTCCGCGACGAGTGCCGCGCGCCCGCGCCGGGGCCGGGCGGCCCGCGCCGTCTCGGAAGTGGACTCTGGGCTCATGGTCGGGGGTCGCAGGCGGGCGAAAGCCGGCGCGCGATCAGCGCGCCTGGGCCTGATCCTTCGGCACCGGCACGTAGCCGCTGTCCTGGACGACTTTCTGTCCCGCGTCGGACAGTATCCAGTCGATGTATGCCTTCACGGCAGCCTGCGGCTCGCCGAGCGTGTAGAGGTGCAGCGAGCGCGCGAGCGGATAGCTCTTGTCGTGGACCGCCGCGATCGTCGGCGCTACGGCCGGCTCGCCCTTGGCCTTGGCCACCTTGAGCATCTTCACGGCCGGCGTCGCGTAGCCCATGCCGCTGTAGCCGATCGCGGTCAGCGTCGAGCCCACGAGCTCGACCACCTCCTTGGAGCCGTTCAGGTCGCGCGAGCCGAGCCGGAAGTCCTTGTTGGCGAGCGCGTGCTCGCGGAAGAACTCGTAGGTGCCGGAGCTCGACTGCCGACTCACGCGCACGATCGTGTCGTCGCTCACCCCCGGGATCTTCACGCCGATCTCGGACCAGCGCGTGACCTTGCCGTGCTCTGCGTAGATCTCGGTGAGCTGCTCGAAGCCGACCTCGGCGAGCGGGTTGTCCTTGTGCACGTAGACGGCGAGCGCGTCGAAGCCGACGATGAAGCCCTTCGGCGGCTTACCGGTGTTCTTCTGCGCCTGCTCGCTCTCGGAGGGCTTGATGTCGCGGCTCGAGTTGGCAATCTCGATCGTGCCGCGGATGAGCGCCGCGATCCCGACGCCCGAGCCTCCTCCCGACACCTCGACCTCGACCTGCGGCGCGACCTTGCGGTACTCCTCCGCCCACACCTGGGCGACGTTCACCATGGTGTCCGAGCCCTTGTTCTGGATCACGGTCTGGGTCGGCTGCCCGCCCCGCGAGCCGCCGCCGCAGGCCGCGAGCGCACCGGCGCCGGCGAGCGACGCGAGGAGGATGATGGGGCGTGTGCGGGGGACTCGGTTCATGAGGGTCTCCTGCAGTCGATGGATGTGCTATTCGAGGCGCACGCCCAGCACGGCGCCCACCAGGTCGCGCACGTGGCTGGAGAGGTAGGCGAACGTCGACTCGTAGGCCGCGCTCACCTCGGCATCCGAGCCCTTGAGCTGCGACGGATCGTCGACCGCCCAGTCGATGTAGACCATCTTGCGCGGGCTGCGCGGGAAGGCCTGCTGCGCCTCCTTCGCGACGCCCACGATCACCTGGTAGTGGTCGAGGTTCGGCACCTGGTAGATCGCCTTCGGCGCCATCCGGCTCATGTCGAAGCCCTTGTCGCGCATGAACGCGAGCGTGCGCGGGTCGATCGCCCGCGGGTCGATGCCGGCGCTCGAGAAGATGAACTTGGTCTGCCCGAGCGCCTGCGCGATCGCCTCGGCCATCTGGCTGCGGCAGGCGTTGTGCTCGCCGACGAACAGCACGCGGAAGGTCTCGGCCCCCGGGTGCTTGGCGTACTCGCCGGTGCACATGTAGATCGTCTCCATGCACACGTTGCGCGCCTGGTCGGCGACGCGCTCGAAGCGCCGGCCGATCGTCACGATCGGCTCCGCCATCTCCGGGATGATCGCTTGCGACCGCAGCGCCTCGACCACCTCGGCGTTCAGCTTGCCGAGCAGGGCGTCCACCGCCGGCTCGGACAGGATCACTCCGCGCGCGAGCGCCGGGTCCTGCCGCACGAAGCCCTCGATCGAGTCGTGCAGCATCGGGATCGCGAGGTTGGCCATCTCGATCAGCCGCTCGCGCAGCGCGTCCGGCGGGCTCGGCATGCTGGAGAGGCGCAGGATCTGGCGCGCCACGCTCTCGGCGTAGTCGCCGACGCGCTCGAGCTCGAGGTTGATCTTGATCGTACTGTAGGCGAGGCGCAGGTGCAGGCCCACGGGCTGCTGCCGCACCAGGAACTCGAGGCAGAGCCTGTCGATCTCCTTCTCTTTCTCGTCGATGTACTGGTCGCGCAGGATGACCGCGTACGCCTGCTGGCGGTTGCCCTCGTTGAGCGCCGCCACGCAGTCCTTGAGCGCGCGCTCGGCGAGCGACGACATCTCGAGCACCTGGTGTCGGATGCGCTCGATGTCGCGCTCGAGCGACTCCTCGAGTCGTGTGGGCATGAAACCACGACGACCATAGTCAGGCGTCACGGGGATGTCAAGAAAACGTCATGCGAACGCCGTGCTCCGCGCGGCGCGCCTGGTATGGACGCGGCGCGGCGATCAGACGCTCGCCGCCGGCTGGTTGGGGGCCGTCAGGGACGCGCCGCAGCTCGGGCAGTTCCGCCAGGCGGCCTCGACCGCCTGGCGGCACTGGGCGCACGCCCGCCGCACCGCGCCGCCGCAGCTCGCGCAGAACGCATGGCCCTTGCGCGCCGGCGTGCCGCAGCTCGGGCAGGGAATCGCGAGCGGCTCGCGCAGGATGAAGTAGAGGATGATCCCGATCCCCGAAGGGATGAAGATCGCGAGCAGCGTCCAGAGCAGCGCGTGCATCGCGCGCCGCCTGGCGTCGCCGTAGACGTAGCCCACCAGCAGCACCCAGAGCGCGAGGGGCACGACACCGATGAGCGCGAGCAGGAAGATCGTCCCGAGCGGGGCCCACGCTTGCCGGTCGTGAGACGCGATGGCCGGCAGCAGGAAGACGGCCGCCATCAGCGCCGCGAAGGCGAGCGACGCCAGCACCGCGAGCCAGCGCGCCACCGTCGGAACCACCGCCCACTCCTGATCGAACCGGCTCATACCAGCCTCCCCTCTTCCTGTGCGCGACGTCCCAGCATCACGGCCGCGGCGCCGGCGGCCAGCCAGCCGGCCAGCAGGTAGGCCGCGTACCACGCGGCCGCGGAGCCGATCGGCCGCGCGAGCCGCAGCGCCAGCTCGCCCGCCACCAGATCGAAGACGAACCAGCCGAAGATCGCGAGCGTCCAGGCGAGCCCGACCACGAAGGCGAGCGCCGCGCGGTTGAAGGCCCGCTCGGCACGCTCCGCGACGAGCGCCTCGACCGCCTCGCGCGTGCGTGCGACGAGCACGGGCTGCGGCCGCGTCTGCGGCAGCCGGCGCATGCCGTCAGCCACGTGGCGCCATTCCTCGGCGCGGGCGGCGCACGCCGCGCACAGGGCGAGATGCGCCGCGACACGCTCGGACTCACTCGTTTCGAGCGCGCCCGCCGCCGCCAGCGCCAAGAGCTCGGTCACGTGGGCGCTCATCGCGCGCTCCCGGTGGCTGCGCCGGTGAGCAGCTTCGCGCGCAGCCTCTCGAGCGCCCGATACAGCCGCGCCTTCGCCGTCGGCAGCGGCACGCCGAGCGTCGCGGCCAGCTGCGGCAGCTCGAGCTCGTCCTCGAAGCGCAGCGACAGCACCTCGCGGTCGAGCGGGCCGAGACCGCCGAGCGCCGCCTCCACCCTCGCCGCGCTCTGCCGCGCCATCGCCTGCTGGAGCGGGTCGGACCCACTCGCGGAAGCCAGCGGCTCGTCGACCTCGTCGAGGCTCGAGGGCCTTTGCCGCCGCAGCAGGTCGAGCGCGAGGTTGCGCGCCACCGTGACGAGCCAGGGCCCGAACGGGCGCGAGGCGTCGTAGCGGCGGATCCGCTCGGCGACGTGCAGCCAGGTCTGCTGAAAGACGTCCTCGGCCACGCTCGTGTCTCCCAGAAGCCGCAGCAGGTAACGGAAGAGTCGGTCCTGGTGTCGCCTCATCAGCCCCGCGAGGCCGGAAGTGTCGCCCTGGCAAAGCCTTGCGGCATCCTCGCGGTCCGCGTCCACCCGGTTCCCTCCTCGGTAGCTGCGGCCTACTGTCCCGAATACGGGCGACCCCGCCGCCAGGACGCACCCCCGGCCCCGGGGCGCTCGCCGCGACCGGGCTCGTAGGGCGCTTCCCGGCGGCCGGCTCGCCGCCCTGTCGGCTGCTAACCCGGTCTCGTCACCAGGCGCATCCCCGAGACCGGGTGCACGGCGGTGTCGTTGCGGGATCCGAGCATCTGGATCTCGTCCGGCCGCCCCTCGAGCACCACGAGCGCGAGCGTCCCCGGTCGCGCGCGGCAGATGGACTCCGCGAGATCCGGACCGCCCACGAGGCAGGCGGTCGACAGCGCGTCGGCGACCGCGGCCTCGGAGGCCACGACGCTCGCGCTCCGCACGCCCTCGCCCGGCCGGCCCGTGCGCGGGTCGAGCACGTGACCGTAGCGGCGGCCCTCGACCACGAAGTGCTGCTCGCCCGCGGCGCTCGTCGCGAGAGCCGCGTCGCGCAGGAAGAGCCGCGCGATCTCGCGGCGCCCGGGCTCGAGCGTCAGCTCCCAGTCCTCGTCGCCCCAGGCGCGCTGGCTGCTGCCGCCCGCCGAGACGAGCGCGCGGCCGAGACCGCGTTCCCGGAGCGACGCCGCGATTCGATCGAGCGCGAAGCCCTTCCCCACGGCGCCGAAGCTCACTTCCACACCGGGCACGCTGAAGCGCACGCTGCGGGTGGCGGCGTCCAGCTCGACCATGTCCATCCCGGAGCGTGAGCGGGCGTCTTCGATCGCCGCGTCGCTCGGCAGCCGCGGCTTGCGATCGAGAAAGCCCCAGGCCCGCGAGAGCGCCGTGCTCGCGGGGTCGAAGGCGCCGGCAGTGAGCGCGTGGAGCTCGCGGCAGAGCTCGAGCAGCGCGAAGAGCATCGGCCCCGCCGCCACGGGACTGGTGGCCGCATCCCGATTCACGCGCTGAAGCTCGCTCGTGTCCCGGAACCACGAGAGCGTCGCCTCGATCGCGTCCACCTCGTCGAGCGCCAGGCGGGCGTCCTCGACGTGGCGCGCGTCCTCGGAGGCGAGCGTCACCTCGAAGCGACAGGCCATCGCGGGGCGGTGAACCTTGATCCAGTGGCCGGTGGGAGCCGTGCGCCCGCGCAGCCGTTCGAAGAGCGCGCGCCGGGAGGTGGGCCGGGGTCCTTCGCTCACCGGCCCACCTCGGCCGCGATCCGCGGCGGCTCGGTCGGCAGCTCGGCGCCCGACTCCAGGCCGGTAAGCCACGCGCGCAGCGCAGCGCGCAGCGGCTCGAGCTCGACGCCGCCGTAGCGCGCCGGGAAGGGCTCGAGGCGCGCGAGCGAGCGCCGCAGCAGGCTCAGGGCGCCTTTCCGGTTGCCGTTGCCCAGGTGGTAGAAGGCGACCGACGCCTGGATCAGCCCCTGGAAGAAGTCGCGCGGCGCGCCGCGCAGCCCGGTCCATGCCTCCTCGAGCGTGTCGTGGCACTCGAAGAACAACCGGTCGTTGAACTGCGCGAGCCCGTGGACGAGCGCCGCGCGCTCCTCGCCGGACAGCGTCGGCTCGGCAGGGCCGGCCTGGCTCACGGCGCTCACTCGGCCGGCGAGCGGATCGGCTCGAGCGTCACGCCGGTCGAGGCGCGGATCCGGTCGGCGGCGCGCTTGGCCTCGCGGTGCAGCTCGAACTGCGAGCGGTAGGGCTCCTCGCCCTTCGCCGGGCGTTTGCGCTTGTAGCTGCCGTCGGCCTGCAGCCGGCGGCCCTTGACGTTGTCCTGGAAGATCGCTTCGAGCGCCTGCAGCACCTTCTGGCGTCCTTCGGGCGACTCGACCGGGAAGAGGAGCTCGATGCGCCGGTCCAGGTTGCGCGGCATCCAGTCGGCGCTCGCGAGGTAGACCTCCTCGTCGCCGCCGTTCTTGAACTGGAACACGCGCGAGTGCTCGAGGAAGCGGTCGACGACCGAGACCACCTCGATCCCGTCGCTCGTGCCCTTGAGCCCCGGCCGGAGGCAGCAGATCCCGCGCACCGCCAGCTTGATCTTCACGCCGGCCTGCGCCGCCTCGTAGAGCGCGCGGATGATCTCCTCGTCGACGAGCGAGTTCATCTTGGCGCGGATCTCCGCCGGCTGGCCCGCCTCGGCGCGCTGCTTCTCGCGCGTGATCAGCCGCAGCACGCGCTCGCGCAGCTGCATCGGCGCCATCGCCAGCTTGCGCATGCGCGGCGGGTCCGAGTAGCCGGTGAGCGCGTTGAAGAACGCCGAGGCGTCCTCGCCGATGTCGCGGTCGCTGGTCATGAGCGCGAAGTCGGTGTAGACGCGCGCGGTCTTCTCGTTGTAGTTGCCCGTGCCGAGGTGGACGTAGCGCCTGATGCCGTGGCGGCCGCGCCGCACCACCAGCAGGATCTTGGCGTGGGTCTTGTAGCCGCGGATGCCGTAGATCACGTGGGCGCCGGACTCCTCCAGCCGCCGCGACCAGCGGATGTTCGACTGCTCGTCGAAGCGCGCGAGCAGCTCGACCAGCACCGTCACCTGCTTGCCGTTCTCGGCGGCGCGCTCGAGCGCGCGCACCACCGGCGAGTCGCCGCTCGTGCGGTAGAGCGTCTGCTTGATCGCGAGCACGTCGGGGTCCTCGGCCGCCGCGGCGGCGAGCGCCACCACCGGGTCGAACGACTCGTACGGGTGGTGCAGCACCACGTCGCGCTCGTCGAGCAGCGCGAACAGGTCGGCGGCCTCGAGCGCCTGCTGCGGCTTGAGCGGCGGGTCGCGCAGGTCCTCGAGCAGCGGCAGCTCCACGAGCGACGTCAGCGGGCGGATGTCCACCTGGCCCCGGATCCGGTAGACGTCGTCCGCCGCCAGCTCCAGCCGCGACATCAGCAGCTCGAGTAGCGGCGGCGAGACGCCGTCCTCGATCTCGAGCCTCACGATCCCGCTGCGCCGCCGGTTCTTGAGCTCCTCCTCGATCACCTGCAGGAAGTCGCGCCCGCCCTCGTCGTCGAAGTCGAGCTCGGCGTCGCGCGCGATGCGGAACGCCGCCACGTCCCGGATCTCCTGCCCCGGGAACAGGCTCTTGAGCTCGGCCCAGATCACGTCCTCGAGCAGCACGTGGACCATGCCCTCGACGCCGGGCGGCCGCACCAGGCGCGGCAGGCGCCCGGGCACCTGCACCACCGCCAGGCGCGGGTCGTCCTCGCCCTCCACGGGGCCGAGCAGCACCGCGAGGTTCAGGCTCAGGCTCGCGAGCATCGGGAACGGCCGCGAGGTGTCGATCGCGAGCGGCGTGAGCGCCGGCAGCACCTCGTCGCGGAAGTAGCGGCTGAGGGCCGCGCGGGCAGGCGGGTCGAGGTCGCCGGGGCGCACCAGCTTCAGCCCGCGCTCGGCGAGCTGCGGCAGGATCTCGCTCGTGAGCCCCTCGTAGAGCTGGTCGACCATGGCGTGGGCGCGCTCGGAGATCCGCTGCAGCTGCTGCGCCGGCGTGAGCCCGGCCACGTCGGGCGCCGTGTCGCCCTCGGCCAGGACGTTCTTGAGCGCGGCGACGCGCACCATGAAGAACTCGTCGAGGTTGCTGGCCACGATGCAGGCGAACTTGAGCCGCTCCAGAGGCGGGTTCGAGGCGTCCTTGGCCTCCTCGAGCACGCGCGCGTTGAACTCGAGCCACGACAGCTCGCGGTTCAAGAACAGCTCGGGCTCGCGCTTCCTCGCCTTCTTCACGGCCGCCCGCCCCCTTCGCGGAAGCTGAGCCGGCGGCCGAACACCTCGGTCAGCAGGTCGGCGCGTGCCATCGACGCGAGCCGCTCGAGCGTGAGGTCGCCGCCGCCATCCACCTCGAGCACCCAGTGGTCGTCCTCGCGCAGCACCTTGACCGCGCTCAGCTTCTGCAGGTGGTCGGCGTCGAGCGCGTTGGCCACGCGCAGGATCGCGGCCAGCTTGTTGACCTGGACGCGCGCCTCCGAGTCGAGCGCCATGTAGGGCAGGTGCGACTTGTTGGGCGCCGCACGGCGGTGGTAGCGGGCGACGTTCGAGATCACCGCCATGTCCTCGCGGCTCAGCCCGAAGATCTCCGAGACCGACAGGATGTACTGGGCGTGCTTGTGGTGGCCGCGCAGGTTCACGAAGATGCCGATGTCGTGGAGCAGCGCCGCGACCTCGAGCCGCAGCCGGTCGCGCGCCGAGAGGCCGTGCTCCGAGCGCAGGTCGTCGAACAGGCTGACCGCGAGCCGCGCCACCTGGTGGGCGTGGCGCGCGTCGTAGTGGAAGCGCTCGCCGAGCGCCTCGGCCGAGGCCAGCACCTGCCGCGAGAAGTCCTCGATGCCCTGGCCCGTGTCGGTGCCCGACATGTCGAGCAGCAGCCCGGCGCGCAGCGTGGCGTGCGGAACGAGAACGGTCGCGGCTTGCGTCTCGAGCAGCAGCTCGCGGTACACGATCAGGGCCGGCACGAGGGTCTCGACGTCCGCGAGCGGCAGGCGGTACGCCTCGACCAGCTGCTCGTCGTCGAGCGCGACCGTC
>DATBSL010000216.1:0-8644 GCA_036559805.1 Vicinamibacteria bacterium | reverse complement strand
CGCGTGGCGAAGAAGGCGAGCGGCAGCCCGATGGCGATGCCGGCGAGCACCTGGCCGAGGACACTCCGCACCACGAGGCCGAGGATACGGCCGCCGTCGGCGCCGAGCGCCATGCGCACGCCTAGCTCGGGCGTGCGCTGGCCGACGGCGTAGGCCGCGACGCCATAGATGCCGAGCACCGTCAGCAAGAGCGCCGTGAGCGCGAAGCCGCTGAGCAGCGCGAGCCCGAAGCGACGCTGCGCGACGTTGCGCGCGAGCGCCTCGTCGAGGCTCATGACACGCGAGATCGGCTGCTCCGGGTCGATCGCCTCGACCTCGGCGCGTATGAGCGCCGCGAGGGCGCCCGTGCCGCCCGTGCCGCGCACCGCGACGTCCGCGAGCCGGACGGGGTAGATGCCGGTCTGCGCGGCGGGCAGGTAGATCTGCGGAGTGAGTTCGGCGTCCTGTCCGTCGCGCCGTAGCGAGCCCACGACGCCGGCGACCTCGATCCACGGCGCCTGGCCGCCGCGGCGGAAGCGCTTGCCGACGACGCTCGTTCCGGGGGAGTAGAGCCGGGCGAAGTCCTCGTTCACGACGGCGACGTAGGGCGCGCCCTCACGGTCGCCCGCTTGCAGGGGGCGGCCCATCAGGTGCGGGATGCCGAGTGTTCGGAAGTAGCCCAGGCTCACCGCCTGCGCGTCGGCGTCGTCGCCGCGCGGGTTCGTGCTCGTGCGGCCCTCGATCTCGACGCCCGTGCCCCAGCCGCCTCGGAGCGGCAGCGCGTTGGCGAAGGCCACGGACTCGACGCCCGGCCGGGCCGAGAGCCGGCGCTCGAGCTCCTCGAAGAAGGCGAGCCGGCGCGGGGCGTCGGGATAGCGCAGCTGCGGCAGCTTGACGCGCGCCGCCACGACGCGCTCGGTCTCGAAGCCGAGCGCCACGGCGTTCAGGCGCTGCATGCTGCGCACGACGAGCGTCGCCGTCAGCAGCAGCACGAGCGCGAGCGCCACCTGGCCCGTGACGAGCGCCGCGCGCCAGCGCAGCACCGCGCGCGACGAGTGCTCGCGGCCGCCCGTCTGGAGCGCCGCAGTCGGCATGGCGCGCGTGGCGGTGAGTGCCGGGACCAGGCCGAAGAGCGCCCCCGTCGCGAGCGTCAGCAATAGCGAGAAGCCGAGCACGCGCCCGTCGAGCGCGGCGGCGTCCAGGCGAGGCGTCCCGGCCGGCGCCAGGGCGACGAGGCCGGCGAGCAGGCCGTGGGCGAGCGCCATGCCCAGCACGCCGCCGACGAGCGCGAGCAGAAGGCTCTCGACGAGCAGTCCGCTCACCAGCCGCCCGCGCGAGGCGCCGAGCGCCTTCGTGATCGCCATCTCGCGCTGCCGCGCGAGCGCGCGCACCACCTGCAGGTTGGCGACGTTGAGGCAGGCGATCGCAAGGACTGCCGCCACGCAGCCCCACAGCAGCAGCAGCGAGCCGCGAACGGCGCGCGTCACGTCGCGGTCGAGTGGCACCACCTCGGTGCGCACCTCTTTGTTGGTGTCGGGAAAATCGCGGGCCAGCCGCTCGGAGACCGAGCGCACCTCGGCGCGCGCGGTGTCGACGCTGACGCCGCGTTTCAGGCGCGCGACCAGGTTCGTTTCGTGGTCGCCGCGGTTCGCAAGCAGCTCGGCCGGAAAAGCCGCGGGCACGTAGAGCGACACGGTCCGGCCCGACATGCCCGCCGGCGGGCTGAAGTCGGCCGGCAGCACGCCCACCACCTGGTGCGGGATACGGTCGAGGCGGATGCTGCGGCCGACGATCGCGGGGTCACCGGCGAAGCGCGCGCGCCACAGGCCGTCCGTGATGATCACCACGGCGGGCCCACCTTCGCGATCCTCTTCGGGCAGGAAGGCCCGCCCGAGCATCGGCCCCGTGCCGAGGACCGCGAAGAAGTCGTGGGTGACCTCGTGGGCGAAGAGCGTCTCGGGCCGGCCGCCGTCGCTCATGTCTTTTTCGTCGAAGTGCCACGCGGCGAGCGACTCGAACGCGGGGACGCGGTAGTCGGCGATGTTGCCGGGCGCGATCGACGAGCGCGAGCCGTGGGAGTGCTCGACGAGCGCCACCAGCCGCTCCGGCTCGGGGTAGGGGAACGGCCGCAGCACGACGGCGTCCACGAGCGCGAAGAGCGCGGTGTTGGCGCCGATCGCGAGCGCCAGCGTGGCGACCGCCGCGAGCGTGAAGCCCGGCGCGCGCCGCAGCCGCCTCGCGGCGAGCGCCGCGTCGCGCGCGAGCGTCTCGAGCCTCGGGAAGCCGAAGACTTCGCGGCTCTCCTCGCGCAGACGCGCGGGGTTGCCGAGGCGCAGCCGGGCGGCTCGCTGCGCCTCGGCCTCGCTCGCGCCGTGCGCCCGTTCCTGCCGCGCGCTCATCTCGACGTGGAAGCGCAGCTCGTCGTCGAGCTCGTGGTCGAGCTGCTCGCGCCGCAGCAGCAGCCGCAGCCGGGTCGCGATCGCAGAAAGCCGCGGGATCACGAAGCGGCTCCTGCCCCGCATCGACACCGTCGCGAGTGCCCCTTTTTCACGCAGGCCCCAGCACGCGCGCGATCGCGCCCACCAGCATGTCCCAGCGCTCGAGCTCGCTCTCCAGCCGCCGCCGGCCGCGCGCCGTGAGCTTGTAGATGCGGCAGCGACGGTTGTTCTCCGAGACGCCCCACTCGGCACTCAGGTCGCCGGCCAGCTCGAGCCGGTGCAGCGCCGGGTAGAGCGAGCCCTCCTCGACGCGGAGCACCTCGGCGGACAGCTTCTGGATGTGCTGCGCTATGCCCCAGCCGTGGCTGGCCCCGCGCGCGAGCGTCCGCAGGATCAGCATGTCGAGCGTGCCCTGGACCAGCTCTCCGGTCGACGCGTCCTTACCCATAGATAGTTGATAGGAAGGTAACCCTCTGATCGCTTCCAGTCAAGCATCTATGGGAGTGGCGACCCACGAGCGGCACAACTCTGTCCGGACCGAGCTGACGGGCGTCCACGCACGATTCAGGTTGACAACGTCCGACTCAACTCGGGGCGCCCCGAGTTGAGAGCGGACTCCGGAACAGCCACCCAGGACAGGTTAGGAAGAGCACTCCTCGTGCCCCGGCAGCTCGAAGGGCTCGCCGGTGAGCAGAGGTCTGCGGCGCACGGCGGCCTGAACCAGCGCGGAGCTGTCCCGGATCATCCGAAGGGCCGCGTCGCGATCGAAGGGCACCGGTCGCCGGCGTGCCGCAGCGATCGCGAGCTCGTCCGCTTCGCTGAGCCCCAGGTCGAAGGGCGGGATCGTCATCGGGGTCGCAGCCTCTCGAAGTACTCCGGCAGGCCTGCCGCCTCGAAGTGCGCGCGTGCTTCAGCCAGATCCAGGCCCGGGAGCGCAAGGAGGAACTGGAGGTCGGCGAGATCCGAATAGCGCGTCGGGTCCTTGGCGAAGGCCTGCACTTTCATCGCCACGAGGTGCTCCGCTCGCGGTACCGGCGCCTGCGCGGTGGTCGTGATCGGCCGCGTCGTGCAACCAGCAAAGACGGCGTCTGCCGTCGTCCCGCTGACGTAGATGATGTCTAGCCGCCCCAGCGCGGGATCCGAGTGCTGGTGGTTGGAGAACCCCGGCTGCACGCCGAGAGTCTCGAAGCCGTTGCCCTCGAGGAAGCCCACGAGATCGTCGCGGACGGAGCGGGCCGCGAGGAGATCCACGTCGAAGGTCGCGCGCGGTGCGCCGTACGCGAGCAGAGCGAGCCCTCCGACGAGAGCGTAGGGTTCGCGGCGGCTCTCGAAGAAGGGGCGTACGAGGTCGAGCACGCGTGTCACGTCCATGGCACTGCCAGTCTACGGGACCGATCGCGCCCGCACTAGCGCTCGAGAGCGCTCGAATGCGCCGTCCAGCCGAATCGTCCAGTCGGGAAGGGGCGCGCTCAGGGCAGCGCGAGCTGCCAGACGTCGGCCTGGTTGCGCCAGACGACGAGGAACAAGCTGCGCTGGTCGCCCGAGAGCGCGTAGGCGTAGATCTGGTCGCCTGCCCGATCCCGGCCGAGCCCGGCCGACGTGACGACGGCGTGCTCGCGCCGCGAGGCGAGCTCGATCGCGCGGAGTTCGCCCGACTGGAGAAAGACGAGCGCGCGGTCGCCGAGCAGCCAGCGCGGATCTGCGCCTTCGACGTCGAGCGGCTCGTAGGTCTTCGTCGCGAACGAGTAGAGCGCCAGGCTCATGCGCCCTGCGGCCGATCGGACGGCCCCTGCGAGCCGCTTCCCGTCGTTCGACCAGGTCGGATCCTCCAGGGCGCCCGACTCCGGGTTCGGGAGCCGCTCGGCGTTCGCGGGCCGCGTCGGCTCGAAACGCGCCACGCCCGAGCCGTTGTACCGCGACAGCATCATCACGAGCTGCGTGCCGTCGGGGGACGGGATGGGCTCGACGACCTCATCGCCTTCTGTTCGCGTGACCTGCAGGGCGCCGCTGCCGTCCAGGTGCATGGTCCACGCCTCGTACTGGCCGGACCGCGTGGAATAGATCAGCAGCCGCTTGCCGTCGGGCAGAAACACCGGGCCGCGGTCCTTGAACGGGTCGTTCGTGAGCTGCCGAAGCCCGGTGCCGTCCGCTGCGAGCGTGTAGAGGTCCTCGCGGCGTCCGCCCGAGGTGAACGCGATCCGGCTGCCGTCCGCCGACGCCCCGACATAGAAGAGGCGCAGCGAGCTGGCGATGACCGTCGTGGGCTCGCCGACGGGCATCGCCCGCGCCGGATCGAAGGCTAGCCGCTGGATCGAGTCGCTGCCGAAGACACCTGCCAACACCAGCTTGCGGCCGTCGCGCGTGAAGCTCGGGTACGCCGCGCTCGGAAACGGGACGGCAACAGGCTCGGGCGGGCCAGACGCACGGCCCGAGGCTTCGTCGATCGCGATTCGCCACAGGCCGAGCGTGCCGCCGCGGTCGCTCGAGAAGTAGAGATGGCGGCCGTCCGGCGCCCACACGGGGCTCCAGTCGAGGTCGGGGTCGTCGGTGAGGCTGACGACACTCGATGCCTCGCCCGAGCGCGAGATCGTCCACAGGTCGCGCTGCCCCCCGTAACGCAGACCCCAGAAGGCGATGCGCTGCCCGCTCGGCGACCAGCTCGGCTGGACGGCGTCCTGTCCCTCGGGGCTCAGGCGGCGCTTTTCGCCGGAGGAGGCGCTTACCGAGAAAAGCGCGCCGCGCGCGTCGCGCGCATACGGCCAGAGCGGCTGCGTGATCCCGGTGCTGAAGACGACTTCGCGTGCGTCGGGGGCCCACGCCGGGTTGTAGCCCTCGTCGGTCAGCCGCCGGACCGACTCCCCGGTCGCACCCATGACGAAGATCCCGCCGCCCTCGCGCTCGGAGCGGAAGACGATCTGCGACCCGTCGGGCGAGAAGGCGGGCTCGGTGTCGTCGACGGGGGAATCCGCAGTCAGGTTGATGGCGTTGGCTCCGCCCACGCGCTGGAGGTGGATGTCGAGGTCGCCGCCGTCGCCGCGCACGAACACGAACGACTGGCCTTCGGGCGAGACGCTCGGGTAGCTGAGCGCGCCCGCCCGGAACGTGAGCTGCGTGAAGCTGGCCACGGGCGGCGCTCCCGCCCCCGGCGCAGCGCGGCCGCGAAGGCCGCGGCCCACGGCGTAGCCGACGGCCAGGAGGGCGGCGGCCGCGGCGACGGCGACGGCCGGTGCCACGCGCAGCCGGCGCTCCCGTGCCACCGAAGCTGGGACGGCTCCGCTGCGCGTCGAGCCGGACAGGGCCTCGAGGTCGTACGCCAGGTCCCGCGCCGACTGGAAACGCTGCTCGGGCGCCTTCTCCAGGCAGTGCCGCAGCGTCCTTTCGAGCCCGGGCGCGAGCCTCGAGGACCGGCTCGCGGGCTCGGGCATCTCGAGCGGGTCGTCCCGCAGGATGGCCGTCATCGTTTCGGCCGCGGTCTCGCGCTTGAACGCGGGCGAGCCCGTCGCCATCTCGTACAGGACCGAGCCGAGCGAGAAAATGTCCGATCGATGGTCCACGGCGTGGCCTCGGACCTGCTCGGGCGACATGTAGCCGACCGTGCCGAGCACGGTGCCGGGCTCGGTCTGGTGCGCTTCGGTGGGAGAGCCGCTCTGGCTGCCGGCCGGGCCGCTCGCGACCTGTCGGGCGAGGCCGAAGTCGAGGATCTTCACGTGGCCGGCGCGCGTGAGGAAGACGTTCTCCGGCTTGAGGTCGCGGTGGACGATTCCCTTTTCGTGCGCCGCGGCCAAACCGTGTGCGATCTGGATCGCGCACTCGGCCGCCTTGCGCGAAAGCAGCGCGCCGGTCTTCAGCCGCTCGCGCAGCGTCTCGCCCTCGAGCAGCTCAGTGACGGCGTAGGCGACGCTGTCGGCCTTGCCGAAGTCGAAGATCGCGAGGATGTTCGGGTGCGAGAGCGCCGCCACGGCCTTTGCCTCGCGCTCGAAGCGCGCGAGCGCGTCGTCGTCCTGGGCCAGGGCCGCCGGGAGCACCTTGACGGCCACGTCGCGCGACAGCCGCGTGTCGCGGGCGCGGAAGACCTCGCCCATCCCACCCGCTCCGATGGGCGCCGCGATTTCGTAGGGGCCCAGGCGGGTCCCGGAGGCGAGGCTCAAGTGGCGAATCCGGCCGGATCCTAGCACGCGGCCAGGCTGGGCAACGGTGGTATAAGCCCGCCATGAGAGTCTCGCTCGCCACCAGCTGCCTCGCGTTGCTGCTCGCCCAGTCGCATCTCCAGGCCGCGGACGACTACACGCTCGGCCCCGACTCGCAGCCGCAGCCCGGCGTGCCGAAGGGGCAGATCCTCGGCCCGCACCTCTTCAAGAGCACGATCTTCGGCAACACGGTGCGGCAGTACTGGGTCTACGTGCCGGCG
Organism: Vicinamibacteria bacterium; assembly: GCA_036559805.1. GTDB lineage: Bacteria > Acidobacteriota > Vicinamibacteria > Fen-336 > Fen-336 > DATBSL01. The sequence goes on along the minus strand of DATBSL010000216.1, from coordinate 1,819 downwards.
CAGTACGAGGCAAAGCACCCGGCGGCCGTGATGGTTTTCCAGGACGGGCACAAGTACGTGAACGTCGAGCAGGAGTATCGCGTGCCCGTCGTGTTCGACAACCTGATCCACAAGAAGGACATGCCCGTCACGATCGGCGTCTTCGTCAATCCCGGGCACATCGGAGCGGAGCTTCCGGCCGATCCCTGGCGCTCGACCAATCGCAGCCAGGAGTACGACACGCTGAGCGAGCACTACGCGCGCTTCGTGCTCGAGGAGCTGCTGCCCGAGGTCGCGAAGACGCACAACCTGACGAGCGATCCCGAGGCGCGCGGGATCGTGGGCGCGAGCTCGGGCGGGATCTGCGCCTTCACGGCCGCCTGGGAGCGGCCGGACGCGTTCCGCAAGGTGATCAGCCACATCGGCAGCTTCACCAACATCCGCGGCGGCCACGTGTACCCGGCGCTCGTGCGTAAGTCGTCGAAGCGGCCGATGCGGATCTTCCTGCAGGACGGATCGAACGACCTCGACAACGCCCACGGCAACTGGCCGCTCGCGAACCAGGAGATGGCCCTGGCGCTCAAGTTCCGCGGCTACGACTACCGCTTCGAGTACGGCGACGGCGCGCACACGCACAAGCACGGCGGCGCGCTGCTGCCCGAGTCGCTGCGCTGGCTGTGGCGCGACTTTCCGAAGTGACGCTCCTCCCCGGGGCGAACGCCCCGCGGTGCCCAACGCCGCCGAGCACCCTGACGGGTAGAATGGGCCTCGGAGGCGGGGTGGCGGAAGACAGCGGAGCGCGGAAGGGCGAAGCGTCGGACGAGCGTCAGCGGCTCGTCGAACGGCTGCTCGGACTCGTCGAGCGCGGGATCGGGCAGGGGATCGAGGTGCCGGAGGACGAATGGCAGGCGCTGCGCGCGATGGCCGCGGGCCAGCCGCGCAGCCTCGAGCTCGTCGAGCGGCTGCGCCAGGTCGTCGCGGACTGCGCGCGCGAGATCGAGACGCGACGCCAGGCCGGCGACGACGTCGGTCCGATGCGCCAGGCGATCGTCGAGCACGTCAGGAAGACCGTCGCCACGGCGTCGCCCGCTTCCGTTTCGGCGGCCCGCCGCAACGGCGAGTGACCAGGGAAGTCGCGACGACGGAGGCAGCCGGATGAAGAAGGCGGACAAGAAGAAGAACAAGAAGCACAAGAAGGACAAGAAAAAGGAGAAGCGCGAGCGCCAGGCCACGAGCCCGCGTCCGGCGAAGCCGAAGGCCCCGAGGAAGCCTGCCGCCGCGCCCCGGCCGGCCGCGGCTGCGGTGCGCGCCGACGGCGCGGCGCTGCGTGCGATCGCCGAGCGGATCGCGAGCCGCGAGCGCCGCATCGAAGAGGCGAAGCGCGACTTCGAGAGGGCGGCGAAGGAGCTGCGCGAGGTCGTAGCGGATCAGGCGGTGAAGGTGGAACCCGGGCCGCGCCGCTTCCGGGCCACGCCCACCCGGTCGCGCGAGATCCAACGCTCGATGGCCGACCTGGCCGTCGAGATGCGGATCCTCGCGGCGCGCCGAGCCGAATTGCAGTGGATGCAGCAGCTGCTGGGCGAGAAGCTCTAGATCCGGTCTGGCTGCGCGCGCTCGCCTGGGTCGAGGCGAGCGCGGACGTCTTCGAGATCCGGGAACTCCGCCCTGGCACCGCCGCGCTCTCGAGCCTCAAGGCGGCCGGGGAGGTCGCCCGGCTCGCCGAGGTGGTCGGGCGCGCTCCGGGTCTGCCGCCCGCGGCGCAGGCCCTTGTCGCGCGGCTCGTCGAGCGTTCCTGGCGCTCCTTCCGTGAAGGATCTCTCCTCGCGGAGCTGCTCGACGC
>DATBSL010000215.1:0-1768 GCA_036559805.1 Vicinamibacteria bacterium | reverse complement strand
GCCGAGGCGGCTCGGCCCGCGTACTCGAGCTGCCGGCCCGAGGCGAGCACGTCGCCGTCGAGGAAGCGCTCGCGCACGAAGCGCCAGGCGCCCATGTTGCGGGGCTCTTCCTGGCACCAGACGAGCGAAGCCCCCTGCGCGTAGCGCAAGAGGGCCGCTTCGAGCTCGACCGACGGGAACGGGTAGAGCCGCTCCACGCGCAGGATCGCCACGTCCTGGCGCCGGGCTTCCTCGCGCGCCTTCAGCAGGTCGAAGTAGACCTTGCCGCTGCACAGCACCAGGCGCCTCGCGGCCGCCGGCTCCACTACGCGGTCGTCGAGCACGGGCTCGAAACGGCCCTCGGCCAGCTCCGTGAGGGACGAGAGGCAGCGCGGGTGGCGCAGCAGGCTCTTGGGGGTGAAGACCACGAGCGGCTTCTCGACGGGCTCGCGTCCCTGGAAGCGCAGCAGGTGGAAGTAGGACGCGGGCGTCGACGGGTAGGCGACGCGGATGTTGTCCTGCGCCGCGAGCATCAGGAAGCGCTCGATGCGCGCGCTCGAGTGCTCGGGGCCCTGGCCCTCGAAGCCGTGCGGCAGCAGCAGCACCAGGCTGCAGGGCTGGCCCCACTTGGTCTCCGACCCGGTGATGAACTGGTCGATGATCACCTGCGCGCCGTTCATGAAGTCGCCGAACTGCGCCTCCCACATCACGAGCGTGTGGTGGTCGGCGACCGAGTAGCCGTACTCGAAGCCCATCACCGCGTTCTCGGAGAGCAGCGAGTCGTAGACCCGGAAGCGCACGCCCGTGGGAGCCACGGCCGTGAGCGGCTTGTACTCCTTCTGCGTGCGCACGTCGTGGAGCACCGCGTGCCGCTGCGAGAACGTGCCGCGGCCCGAGTCCTGGCCCGAGAGGCGCACCGACACGCCCTCGAGCAGCAGCGTGCCCCAGGCGAGCGACTCGGCCGTCGCCCAGTCGACGTCGCCCTTGCCCTCGAGCAGCTCGAGCCGCTTCTTCACGAAGGGCACGAGCTTCGGGTGGATCTCGAGCCCGTCCGGGATCGTGCCGAGCGCCTTGAGCGTCGTCTTGAGCCTGCCCCACATCGCCGACGCGTCCACCGGCGCGGGCGCCCGCGGCTCGCGCCGCTCGATGGCCGCGAAGGGGGTCTTCGCCTCTTCGCCCTCGGACTGCATCTCGGCCTTCTTCGCGGCCCAGAGCGCGTCGAGCGCCTCCTGGGTGACGGTGCCCTCGCGCACGAGCTTCTCGCCGTAGAGGCTCGCCGCCGACGGGTGGTTCTTGATCCGCGCGTACATCAGCGGCTGCGTGTAGCTCGGCTCGTCGGTCTCGTTGTGGCCCCAGCGCCGGTAGCACACGAGGTCGATCACGACGTCCTTCTTGAACTTCTGGCGGTACTCGAGCGCGAGGCTCGCGACGTAGGCGACCGCGTCCGGGTCGTCGCCGTTCACGTGCAGCGCCGGCGCGTGCACCATCTTTGCGACGTCCGTCGCGTAGGTGGAGCTGCGGGCGTCCTCGGGCAGCGTGGTGAAGCCGATCTGGTTGTTGACCACGATGTGGATCGTGCCGCCGGTGCGGTAGCCGTGCAGCGCCGAGAGGTGCAGCGTCTCGGCCACGATCCCCTGGCCGGCGAAGGCGGCGTCGCCGTGGAGCAGCAGCGGCAGCACGTGCGCGTGCTCGCGGTCGCGGATCACCTCCTGCTTCGCCCGCACCATGCCCTCGACCACCGGGTTCACGAACTCGAGATGGCTCGGGTTCGGCGCGACCGTGACGGCGA
>DATBSL010000214.1:0-9001 GCA_036559805.1 Vicinamibacteria bacterium | reverse complement strand
GGGCGCCGCAGGCACGTGCAGACCCGACTGTGCCATCAGCGCAAACAGGCCGACGGTCTTGAGCGCGACGGTCTTGCCGCCGGTGTTGGGACCCGAGATGACGAGAACGGACGCGTCGCCGCCCACCGAGAGGCTCACCGGAACCGGCTCGCTCACACGCGTGATGCCGAGCCGAGCGGCGAGCTCCGGCATCAGCAGCGGGTGCCTCGCATCGTTCAGGAGCAGGGGGGTGCTGCGCCGCACCCCCCTGAGACCCCCCGCGCCCGCGTCGGGAGTGAATCCCGCCGCTCGCGCAGCCCGCTGCCCTTCGGCATCCTCGACGATCTCGGGCGGGTGGGCCTTCATTGCCACGGCCAGGAGCGCCATCGCCTGCACCGCGTCGAGCTCGCCGAGCGCCGCGGCCATCGACTCGATCTCCGAGGCGCGCTCGCCCACGCGCGCGGTCAGCTCCTGCAGGATCCGCACGACCTCGCGCCGCTCCGCGTCCTGCAGCTCGACGATGTCGTTGTTGAGCTCGACCGCCGGCAGCGGCTCGACGAACAGGCTGGCGCCGGAGCCCGAGCTGCCGTGGACGATGCCGGGCAGCTGGCCCTTCTGCTCGGCCTTCAGCAGCAGCACGTAGCGGTCGTTGCGCGTCGTGACGATGCGGTCTTGCAGCAGCCGCTCGCTGTCGGCGCTGCGCAAGTAGCCTTCCATCACGCTCGAAAGCTGCGCCTTCGTCCGCAAGAGCGTCCGCCGCAGCTCCGCGAGGCGCGGCGACGCGTCGTCCGCCACCTCTCCCGAGGGGAGGATCGCCCGTCGGATTGCGAGGGCCACCGGGCTCGTGTCGGCGACGGTCGACGCCAGGCGAGCCAGCCCCGGCGCGCCAGAGGCGCGCGCCACCCGGCGCGCGATCTCGACGCCGCCCTCGACGAACGACGCGAGGTCGGCGAGCGGCTTCGGCTCGAGGTGGGCCCCGCGCACCCGGGCCGCCGCCAGCATCTCCCGGGGGTCCGGGAGGTCGTGGTAGGGCTGGCGACCGAAGGCCTGGAGCAGGACGACACCCTCGCTCGTCCGGGCGAGCGCCGCCCGTACCTCCTCCGCGTCGCGGAGCGGAGCGAGGCCCTGCAGGCGTTCGCGGCCCTGAGCGGAGCCCACCTGCTGGAGCAGGAGAACCCGAATACGGTCGAACTCCAGTGTTTTGAATGTATTAGCGTTCAAGCGCGTCGGCCCTGCCGTTTCGTCTCCGATATCCGCCGGGCTCCGCGCGCCCCTGGGGGGCGCATGTCGCGCACAGCCGAGGCCCTCTTGCGCGTCGCAGGGTGGGACACGGCGGACAGAACAGAATACAAGATCAGCAGAATCAACGGTTTTGTCAAGGACGACGCGGACTTTTGCTTAAGTGGCCTCGCCCGTGGCCGTCGCGCGTCTGCGCAGGATCATGCAGGCGAGATGAGCGGCCCCGAAACCGTTGTCGATGTTCACGACGCCGACCCCCGAGGCACACGAGTTGAGCATCGCCAGGAGCGCGGCCAGGCCCTGGAACGAGGCCCCGTAGCCCACGCTCGTCGGCACGGCCACGACCGGCGCGTCGACGAGCCCCGCGACGACCGAGGGCAGGGCCCCCTCCATGCCCGCCACGACGATCACCACGTCGGCGGTCCGGATCGTCGGGGTTCGGTCGAGCAGGCGGTGGAGGCCCGCCACACCCACGTCGTAGATCCTCTCGACGCGCGCCCCGTGGAACTCGGCGGTGACGGCCGCCTCTTCGGCCACGGGCAGGTCGGACGTCCCGGCCGCGGCGATGGCGATTCGCCCGGGAAGGGGCGTCGCCGGCACCGTTTCGACCGTCAGGCAGCGAGCCGCCTCGTGATAGCGCGCGGCGGTCCCGGCGGCGGCCACCTTCGCGTGCACGTCCGCGCTCGTCCGCGTCACGAGAACGCGCTGGCCGCGGGCGGCGATGCGCTCCACGATCGCCACGATCTGCTCCGCCGTCTTGCCGCCCCCGAAAACGGTTTCCGGGAATCCGCGCCGGAGTGCCCGATGGTGGTCGAGCTTGGCGAAACCGAGGTCCTCGTAAGGCAGGGTGGCGAGCCGCTCGACCGCGTCGTCGGTCGTGAGCGCGCCTGTCCGCACCTGCTCGAGAAGCTGCTTCAGGCTGCGTGGATCCATTGACTTGGGGCGTGACTCCGATAAACTACGAGGTTGTGGCGGCGGCCCCCGGATGGGGCCCGACACACCCGAAATCGGCATCTTCCACCGGGGTTTCGGACACTGTCAAGGAAGGGCGCAGTCGTGTTCTTTCGCGTGCTCGCGAGGGGTGCGGCCGGCGCGTGTTTGAGAGGCGACTAGGCAGCGATGAGTATGGTCGAGTTCGGCATCCTGGGGCTCTACTTCCTCACCCTCGTGATACTCGCCGTCATGGGCTTCCATCGCTACGTGATGGTGTGGCTCTACCTCAAGCACAAGGAGCGCAAGGCGGAGCCGAAGCCGCTGCCCGCACTGCTCCCGCGCGTCACCGTCCAGCTGCCGATCTTCAACGAGATGTACGTCGTCGACCGGTTGCTCGGCTCGGTCGCGGCGCTCGACTACCCGAAAAACAAGCTCGAGATCCAGGTGCTCGACGACTCGACGGACGAAACCACCGCGATCGCGAGCCGGGAAGTCGAGCGCTACCGCGCGCAGGGCTTCGACATCCACTACCTGCACCGCAGCGACCGCACCGGCTTCAAGGCGGGCGCCCTCGACGCGGGGCTCGAGCGGGCAACGGGCGAGTTCGTGCTGATCTTCGACGCCGACTTCGTGGCGCCGCCCGACATGCTCCAGAAGACGCTGGGCCATTTCGAGGACCCGCAGGTCGGGATGGTGCAGGCGCGCTGGGGCCACATCAACCGGGACTACTCGCTGCTCACCGAGGTCCAGTCGATCATGCTCGACGGCCACTTCATCCTCGAGCACGGCGCGCGCAGCCGCTCGGGCCGCTTCTTCAACTTCAACGGCACCGCCGGGATCTGGCGCCGGAGCGTGATCGCCGACGCCGGCGGCTGGCAGCACGACACGCTCACCGAGGACCTCGACCTGAGCTACCGCGCGCAGATGCGCGGCTGGCGCTTCGTGTACCTGCCCGACCTCGTGGCGCCGGCCGAGCTGCCGGTCGAGATGAACGCGTTCAAGACGCAGCAGCAGCGCTGGGCCAAGGGTTCGGTGCAGGTCTGCAAGAAGCTCTTGCCTCGCGTGCTGGCCTCGGAGCTGCCGTGGCGCGAGAAGGTCGAGGCGACCTTCCACCTGACGGCGAACCTGGCCTACCCGCTGATGTTGCTGCTCTCGGCGCTCATGTTCCCGGCGATGCTGCTGCGCTACAACATGGGCTGGGCCGAGATGATCGTGGTGGACGTTCCGATCTTCCTCGCCGCGACCGCCTCCGTCTGCACCTTCTACGCGCTCTCGCAGAAGGAGCAGTTCGCGAGCGGCTGGAAGCGCAAGCTGCGCTACATCCCGGCGGTGCTGGGGATCGGCGTCGGCATCTCGATCAACAACGCGCTCGCCGTGATCGAGGGGCTGTTCGGCAAGCCCTCCGAGTTCGCCCGCACGCCGAAGTACGGGATCGAGGGGGCGAGCGACACCTGGAAGCAGAAGGCCTACAAGGGCAAGTCCAGCTGGGTGCCCTACGCCGAGCTCGCGCTCGCCGGCTACTTCACGTTCACCTCGATCTACGCGCTCGCCCACGGGCTCGTGGGCACGCTGCCCTTCATCGCGCTCTTCCAGTGGGGCTTCCTCTACACCTCCGGGATGTCGCTCGCGCAGCGATTCGAGTGGCTCGTGCCGCGCCAGCAGGAGGCCTGAGGACGGCTTCCGCGGGCGCACTGCCGCCGCGCGGCGCGCACGAGATCCAGGGCGCGGGCGTGCGCCGCGTGCTGCTGATCACTCTCGTCCTGAACCTGGCCGTCTCGGCCGGCAAGGTCGTCGTCGGCCACATCTCAGGCAGCCTGGCGATGGTGGCCGACGGCTACCACAGCCTCGTGGACAGCGCGAACAACGTGATCGGCCTGATCGTGGCCGCGTTCGCGTTCCGCCCGCCCGACCAGGGCCACCCGTACGGGCACCGCAAGTTCGAGACCGCGGCCACGGCCGTGATCGGCATCGCGCTCTTGTCGCTCGCCTGGGAGATCGCGAGCTCGGCGCTCGGACGCAGCGGCCGCGAGCGAGTGCCCGAGATCTCGCTCCTCAACTGGGCCGTGATGGCCGCCACGATCGGCGTCAACCTGTTCGTGAGCTGGTACGAGGCGCGCGAGGGGCGGAGGCTCCAGAGCGCCTACCTCGTGGCGGACGCCGCCCACACGAAGTCCGACCTCTACGTCTCGCTCGGCGTCGTGGCGTCGTTCGTGGCCGCTCGCGCGGGCCTCGGCTGGGCCGACACGCTGGTGGCGTTGGTGATCGGCGCGATCATCGCGTGGCAGGCGGGGGTCATCCTGCTGCAGGCGTTCGACGTGCTCACCGACCGCGCCGCGATCCCGGCGCAGGAGATCGAGACGCTCGCCTTGGGCGTCGCCGGCGTCTTGAGCGTGCACGGGGTCCGCACGCGCGGCCGCCGCGACGCGATCTACGTTGACCTCACCGTGCGCCTCGACGGGGCGACCAGCCTGCGCGACGCCCACGCCGTGGCGGACGAGATCGAGATCGCGCTCGCGAAGGCCCACCCCGGCATCGCGGACGTCGTGGTGCACCTCGAGCCGGAGGAGGATCGTGTTCCGGACGAGCGCTGAGCCGGAAAAGACCAGGGGGGCTCCTAAGCCGCCCCCCTGGACCCCCTGCTTAGCGCTTCTCGCCGCCGCAGGCGTCGCACGGGCACAGCTTGCGCAGCAGGCGGAAGCTGTAGATGCCGGTGCTGTGGCCGTCCTGCCAGGTGAAGGCGACGGCGTAGTTGCCGACGCCGTCGAGGTGAACGAGCTCCTGGCCGGTGAGCCCGAGATAACGCGTCACCGGGTCGTGGCCCTGGCAGGTCGCGCACGGGCACCAGCTGCGCAGGTAGTCGAGCGGAAAGATCGACTCGTGGCCGTCCTCCCACGAGACCACGACGCGGCGCGCGGCCCGCTCGTGGCGGATCTCGATCGGCTCGGGGGCCGCCTGGCTCACGCTCTCGAGACTACTCGACGCCGAGCGTGATGCCGTCGATCTTCCAGGCGCCGCCTTCCTTCACGAGGCGGACGACGATCGGCTGCGGCGGACCGCCTCCCGTCAGCACGCCGGTCATCGTAGCGCGATCGTTCGCGACCGAGCGTCCCGGGAAGGTCGCGTCCTGCGAGCGCGCGATCGCTTCGGTGATCGCCTGGAGCTGCCCCTCGTCGAGCTGGGAGCGGTAGCTCTCGCTGAGGCTCGCCTGCAGCTCCGCGGTCTGGCCCTGGCGCACCTGCCCCAGCCACGCGTGCGTGGCGTCGGCCGCTCCCTTCGTGGCGTAGTAGGTCCCGCCGAAGATCGCGGCTGCGAAGATCGCCACGAGCAACAGGCAGCCGCAGCAGCCGACGCCGATCCAGACGAACGGGCTCCTGCCCTTCCTGACCGGAGCCGGCCCGGCGGGCATCTGAGGCACGGGCGCGGCCGCGGCGGCGCCCGCGGGCGAGGCGCTCTTGAAGCGCTCTTTCGCGGCGGCCGCGCTCGGCGGCGCCGGCGGAGGCGCCTGTGGCTTCGGCAGCGGCGGCGGGACGACGGGCTTCGCGAGCTCGATCGGCGTCGCCATGACCGTGGCCGAGTCGTCGGTCACGATCGGCGTCGCCACGGTGGCTTCCGGGTCTTCCCTGAGCTCCACGCGGAAAGCGAGCGCGCCGAAGCGGAGCTCCTGGCCGTTCTTCAACGCCTGCTCGGCGATGCGAAGGCTGTTGACGTAGGTTCCGTTCGCGCTGCCCTGGTCGACCACCCACCAGGCGCCGGCTCGCCGCTCGAGCCGCGCGTGCTTTCGCGAGACCGAGCCGTCCGCGACCACGACCTCGCAGCTCGGATCACGGCCGACGACCGCCACGTCGTTGAGGACGTCGATCGGCTGGCCGGAAGCGGGCACGAGCCTTAGGGTCGCCATCGCTGCACACCTCGCCCTTGCTTGCCGGCCCAGCACGGGCAGCAAGTCGCTGCCGATTCTAGGGATGGAGGGCGGAGGCGTCAATGCTCGGCCACCCGGGCGCCCTCCATGCTCCGCCCCGCTAGAATGCCGGCAGCCTCATGAGCCGACTGCTCGTGGCCTGCTCGGCCATCCTCGCGCTCGTGCCGACGCCGAGCGCCGGCCAGTCGGTGCACATCGACCGGGACGTGGAGGCCCGCACGCGCGACGGCGTCGTACTGCGGGCCGACGTGCTCCGGCCCGACCGCCCCGGTCGCTTTCCGGCGCTCCTCGTCCGGACGCCGTACGGCAAGAAGACCGAGTGGAGTGACGACGACTTCGCGATGCGCGCCGCGCGCGCCGGCTACGTGGTAGTCGTGCAGGACGTCCGGGGCCGCTACCGCTCCGAGGGGGTCTTCGATCCCTATCGGCAGGAGGGCCGCGACGGCTACGACACGATCGCGTGGGTCGCGGCCCAGCCCTATTGCGACGGGCAGGTGGGCACGACGGGACTGTCGTACCCCGCCGCGGTGCAGTGGCTGGCCGCGGTCGAAGCGCCGCCGCAGCTCAAGGCGATGGCGCCCGCGATGACGTTCTCGAGCGGGCGCCGCTTCTGCTACTTCGGCGGCGCGCTCGACCTGTCGTGGCTCGCGTGGTTCTACGAGTCGATAGCCCCCGACGTGCGGCGGCGTCTGAAGCTCCCGGGTCCGGCGAGCGAAGACGCCGCGGAGCAGGCGTGGGCGAAAAACCGCGAGGCATGGCTCCGCCACCTGCCGCTGCGCGGCCACCCGGCGCTGCGGGGTGTCGCGCCCCAGTTCTTCGAGTGGCTCGACCACCCCGACGACGGCCCCTACTGGGACTTCCTGCGCATCGAGGCTCGCTACGACCGCGTGCGCATCCCGGTGCTGAGCCTCTCCGGCTGGCACGACGAGGGCTACGGCCCCGGCGGCGCCGCGCGCAACTTCGCGGGCACGCGGCAGTGGGGAGGCCGGCTGGTGATCGGGCCGTGGACCCACGGCACGCCGACGCCGCGCCGCACGCGCATGGGCGAGATCGACTTCGGAAGCGCGGCCGGGCTCGACTACGAGAGCCTGCTGTTGCGCTTCTTCGACCGCTGGCTCAAAGGGGTTCCGAACGGCATCGACCGCGAGCCGCCGGTGCGGATCTTCGTGATGGGAGAGAACGCCTGGCGCGACGAGGCCGAGTGGCCGCTCGCACGCGCCGTGCCGACTGCGTTCCACTTGCGCGCCGGCGGCCGGCTCGCCGCCGAAGCTCCCGCGTCGGACGAGGCGCCCGACGCTTACAGCTACGACCCGCGCGACCCGGTCGTCGATCCGCACGGCGGGCGCCTCGGCCCCTTCGACCAGAGCCCGCTCGAGGCGCGCCCAGACGTGCTCGTCTACCGCAGCGAGCCGCTCGCGCGCGACCTGGAGGTCACCGGCCCGATCGAGGTGGAGCTGTGGGTGAGCTCGAGCGCGCGCGACACGGACTTCATCGTGCGGCTGCTCGACGTCCACCCGAGCGGAAAGGCCTACAACCTGATGAGCCCGACGCTCGAGGTGCTGCGCGCGCGCTACAGGAACGGCGAGGATCGCCCCGAGCCGCTCGAGCCCGGGCGGATCGTGAAGCTGCGGCTCGCGAACGGGATCACCTCGAACCTGTTCAAGGCCGGCCACCGCGTCGCGATCCACGTCACGAGCTCGCTGCACCCCCACCTCGACCGCAATCCCAATACCGGCGGAGTGATCGCGACCGAGGAGTGCCTGGTTCGCGCAGACCAGCTCGTGCACCACGATGCGCAGCATGCATCGCGCGTGGTGCTCCCCGTCATCCCGCGGGAGTAGAGAACGCGCTCGCGGGCCCGACGTACCGATTGCAGCCGGCTGCGAGCGAAGTCCGACTCACTCGGGCGCAGCGAGCGGGGGGGTGAGAGCGGGGACGTGGCGTAGCGTCCCCCCCACAAGAGCAGACTCGCTCGTCGCCGAGCGCGGGAAGCACAGGCGGCGGAAGTTGCAGCGCCGGCAGAAGGAGGGGCGCTCGATCATCGGGAAGTCCTCGAGGCGCGCCAGGTTCAGCGCGGGGTCGAGCAGCAGCGTCTTCATGTTCCCGGCGCTCTTGCGGATGAAGTTGCGGGCGTGGTCGACCTTGCGGCGGTCGACCGAGCGCCGCACTGCCTTGGGGATGACGAGGTAGTTGAGCTCGGTCGAGATCTCCTCGGGCTCCTTCACCCATCCCTGCTCCGCGGCGTAGAGCGCGTAGCCCGCGACCTGGACCTCGTTGAAGCGCCCCTCGCCGCGCCCCGTCTTCCAGTCCACGATCACGACGCGGCCGTCGTGGTCGCGATAGGCGAGGTCCATGCGCAGCAGCACCTCGACGTCGTCGACGTGGAACGAGACGAGGTCCTCGAGCGCGAGCCAGCGCTCGCGGCCCACCTCGAGCGCGCGCCGCAGCGTGTCGCCCTTGAAGAAGTTCTTGAGCGAGCGCATCACGATGTTCACCGCGAGGCGCTTGTCCTCCTGCTCGATCGGGACTCCGTACTCGTGCTCGAACAGCCGGAAGGGCTCGCGGGCCGCCTCGGCGGCTGCTTCGGGCGACGCGGCCGGCGGGAGCGTGGCTTCCGCGACCTGGACGAAGGCCTCGCTCTCGCGCCAGCTCGACAGCATCCCCGAGTGCACGACCGAGCGGATGAGCGCCTCCTGGTCCTCGAGCGAGGGCAACCGGTCGTTTGCGCGCAAGAACGCCTCGATCGTGTCGTGCACGACGCTCCCCGCCCAGAGCGGGAGCGCCGACAGCTTCTTCAGCCGCCGGATCTCCGGATCGTTGGCGGCGGCGTAGTAGGAGTAGTAGTAGCGCCGCTTGCACGTCGCGAAGCTGTCGTGACGGGACGCGGACCACGAGAAGCCGCCCTTCGGCGACTCGCCACTCGGCGTGGAC
>DATBSL010000213.1:0-11561 GCA_036559805.1 Vicinamibacteria bacterium | reverse complement strand
GGCGCGAGATCACTCACGAATCGGCTCTCCCGCTGGCTCGGGAGGCACGACTAGCCCGCCGCGAGCTAGCGCTTCTCGACGATGTCGGGCGCCGTCGAGGCGGCGATATTCATGATCTCCGCTTCCGAGCGTGGCCAGCATTCCCACGAGCCCGCCCGTGGCGTGAGCGAGTGGCACCGGGAGGAAGCCCATGCCGGCGGCATCCACGAAGAGCGCCTGACCGGTCGCGAGCTCGTAGGCGACCTTGGCGAAAAGCGCCGCGAGCGAGCCGATGGCGGCCGCCGCCGAGGCGCGTCGACCATCCGCCCAGAGCTTTCGGCCCAGGGCCACGGCCGCCGTCGCATAAAGCGCCGAGTCCAGGCCGCTCAACCCACGATAGGTGGGAAGCTCCGGCTGGAGGACCCACAGCACCGCCGGGATGGCGAGCGTCGCGGCGGCGAGACTGGCGAGGCAGCGCTTCCATCCGAGCCGCCAGCACAGGACCGCGAGCAGGACGAAGACGGCCGCATCCCAGACGAAGTGCTCGAGCCCGAAGTGGGCGAGATGGCAGGTGACCGGCCGCCAGAGCTGACCCTGCGCGATCGCCTCGCGGTCGTACTGGAGCAGGTTGCCCACGGCTGCGAGAGTGTCGAGCATGTGTCTCCGTTCCCTTCTTGTCGGCTGCGACTCGGCTGCATGGGGCACGGGAGGCGTTCTGGTTCCGCCCCCCGTGCCCCGTCGGGCAAGCCCGCGAACGGTCTCGTCAGCGACTCACTTTCGCCGCCGCAGCGAGCGCAGGCCCGCCGAACCCGCCGCGAGCAGCACGACTCCGCTCACGGGATCGATCGCGCCGCCGCCTCCGCGTCGTGGCGTCGGCAGGTCGAAGCCGCGGCGCGCTGCCGGCGGCTGGGGGCTGGCGCTGCCCGGCTGGCTGGCGGGAGCCTGCGACGCCAGCGGACCCGTCGGCGCGGGCGAGGCCGGCCGCGCTTCGGGATCGACCGGCCCTATCTGCTGCTCCGCCTTGCGCCGCAGAGCCGCGAGCTTCTCCCGCACGGCCGATAGCGCGCGCTCGTCACGCTCGACGCGCGCGGCATTGCGGCGCTCGATCCTCCAGCGCTGGTACTCGGCGTCGTTCTCGAGCACGATGAACGACGCGTACTCGCTCGCGATCGAGTAGGCCTCGCACAGCCGGACGACCTCGTCCGCGTCGACGGTGCCCGTCCGGCGGCCCTCGTCGAGCAGGCGCTCGACCCTGCGGAAGGCCCACATGCGCTCGATCTGCGGGTTCGCTTCGTCCTCCGCCGGCAGCTCGATCGGAAAGCTCTGCCGCAGCGGCTGGCCCATGAGGTCCGCCTCGACACGCAGCACGGCCTTGCCCGGCTTGCGGTAGCGCGCGTAGAGCCGCACGGGCGCGCCGTGGTAGAGGTTGGGCAGCGTGGCCGGCTCGACGTCGTAGACCTCGCCGCCGTCGATGCTGATCTTCACGCCGGTCGCGGCAGGGCGGGCCAGCTTGCGGCGGAACGCCTGGGCCTGGCGCTGGAAGTCGTCCCCGTGCGAGACGAAGGCGGCGAGGCCGCCCGACTCCTCGGCCAGCTGCCGGAGCAGGGGCTGGTTCACGTCGTTGCCGACGCCGAGGCAGAAGACGCGCGTCCCGCTCGGCCGGCTCGCGATGAGCGACAGCAGCTCGCGGTGCTCGCTCTGCTCGGTGATCCCGTCCGAGAGCACGACCACGTTGAGCGTGCGGTCCGGGTCGCGATAGCGGTAGGCGGCCTCCAGGGCCGGCCGCAGCACGGTGCCGCCGCGGGCCTGCTGCGAGCCGAGGAACTCGCGCACAGCCTCGCGCGTGTCGGGGCCCGCCGCCACCAGCGACTGGAAGCGCGCGACGGGCGCGATGTTGAACGCCAAGAGCTCGAAGCGGTCCTCCGTCCCGAGCGCCTCCACGAAGGCGGCCAGCGAGTCCACACCCAGCCGAAGCTTGCCGTCGTTGGCCATCGAGCCGGAGACGTCGAGCACGAAGACGTAGTCCATGCCCGCGCCCGCCTGCTTCTCGAGCTCCTTGCCGGCCGTGAGCGTCAGCAGCAGGTAGCCGTCCTCGGAGCCGGTGCGCGAGGCGACGAGGTCGAGGCCCGTGCGCGGGCGCTCGGTGCGGTAGGCGACGACCACGTCGCGGCTGAGGTCGGCCGCAGTCGCCTCGAAGCTGGCCTGGCGGTAGTGCGCGCCGTGCCGGGCCGTGGCGAACCGCTCCTTGTGCGAGGGGCTCGACATCTCGACGATCGGCACCTCGCTCCGCGCGTCGAGGCTGAACGAGAAGCGGCCGGCCCTCTCCGAGACGCCGCCGCGCGTGGTGGTGGCCAGCGGGTACACGTAGCTCGCGACGTCGTGGTCGAAGTCCAGCTCCTGGTGGTAGACGAGCCGCACGCGCTGCTCGGCGCCGGCCGCGATCGGGAAGATGCGCATCTCGAAACGGCGGTAGTCCACCTGCTCGAGCAGGCCGGGGTCGCGGCGCACCTGGCGGTAGCTCTCGTAGATCTCGCGAGCTCGCTTCTTCTCGACAACCTCGCCCACCATCGGCTTGCCGCCGATCCACATCGTGAAGTCGCTGACGCTCGCGCCCCGCGGCACGGGGAACGTGTAGAGCGCCTCGACCACGCGGTTCTCGCGGTTCTGGAACGTCTGGTCCACCTCGGTGACCGCGACACCGTTGTTGATCACGACCCGCACGCTCTGCTCCTTGATCTCGAGCGTTCCGCCGAAGCCGCCCTCGGCGATCAGCAGCCCGGACGCCTCAGCCTGTGCAGCCGGCCGCAGCAGGCCCATTGCCAGAAGCACCGCCAGTCCGACGAGTCTTCGCAGCATCGATCACTCCCTGGAGGAGCGTCCCTCCGACCCCGCGCTCTCCCCCTGCGGCGCGAGCCGCTGGTCATGACTTCAAGCGCCGTACCGCGTGCCCGAATTGGCCGCCAACTGGCTCGACGGCCCCGACTTGGAGGAAACCTGGGGCACCCAGGACCGATGCCAATGGGGAGGCCATGCGACATTTGATGTACAGCCGGTGTACATTTGATGTCGAACTGCCAGGACACGCCCATGCCCTTGTTGAGCCCCGCGGAAGAAGCGTTCGCCCGCACGGTGTCGGAGCTGGTTCACTGCAACCCGTTCACTGCACGCCGCATCGAGCTGGAGCGGCAGGCGCTCGGAGCCGAGTTCGTGGAGAAGGACGCGGAGTGGAACCTTCACCCGGACGAGCGCCACAACCATCCCAATCTGCTGGCCCTGGAGCGGCGGCTGGAGGAGATGGCGGAGCGCGTGCGCCTGCGGCTCGTGAAGGGTCGAGGTGCGACCGAGGCCGAGCGGACTCTCTACGAGGACATTGTTCTCCTGGCCTCGTATCGCCGCTTGCGCGGAGCGCTCGACGAGACCGTCACGAGCGCCGCCGCGGGCGCCCGCGCCGGCCGTCCCGCCACCCTGTACCGCCAGCTCGAGCAGGAGGCGGCCCGCGCCTTCGTGGGCGCCGCCGCGCCATCGCGCGCCGCGGTGCCTCACTTCTTCGCCTGCGCGTTCCAGCTCCGGCGCGCCGTGCACCACATCTTCGACGCCATCATCGGCGTCTCGCGCCCGGCGGTCCGGCTGCGGGCCGAGGTGTGGCAGTCGGTCTTCACGCACGACATGCGTCGCTACCGGCGCCTGCTGTTCGACCGCATGACCGATTTCTCGACGCTGGTGACGGGCGCCACCGGCACGGGCAAGGAGCTCGTGGCGCGGGCGATCGGCCTCTCGCGCTACATCCCCTTCGACGCTCAGCGCGGCGGCTTCGTGGAGGACTTCGCCGGCTCGTTCATCGCCCTCAACCTCTCCGCCATGAGCCCCACGCTGATCGAGTCGGAGCTGTTCGGCCACAGGCGCGGCGCCTTCACCGGCGCCGTGACCGACCGTGCGGGCTTCCTGGAAGTGTGTCCGCCGCTCGGCACCGTGTTTCTCGACGAGATCGGCGAGTTGGACGAGGCGATCCAGGTGAAGCTCTTGCGCGTGATCCAGACGCGGACCTTCCAGCGGCTCGGCGAGACCGAGGACCGCCAGTTCCGCGGCAAGATCATCGCCGCCACGAACCGGGACCTCGTCGCCGCGATGGCCGCGGGACGCTTCCGCGAGGACCTCTATTACCGGCTGTGCTCGGACGTGATCCGCACGCCGACGCTGGCCGAGCAGCTCGCCGACTCGCCTGACGACCTGGGGAACCTGCTGCGCTTCATCGCTCGCCGGCTGGTCGAGCGCGAGGCGGACGCGCTCGCGGAGGAAGCGCAGACCTGGATCGCCCGGAACCTGGGGGCCTCGTATCCGTGGCCGGGCAACATCCGCGAGCTCGAGCAGTGCGTCCGGAACGTCCTGGTCAGGGGAGAGTACCGCCCGGCCCGCACCAGCCGCCAGGACGGCGAGCCCGATCTGGCGCAGCAGATCGCAGCGGGCGCGCTCAGCGCCGACGAGCTGCTGCAGCGCTACTGCGTGATCGTCTACCGGCTGAGCGGCAGCTACGAGGCCGCCGCACGGCGCCTGGGGCTGGACCGGCGCACGGTGAAGGCTCGCGTGCAGGCTGCGTCTGCGCCAACTGCCGTCAGCCCGGCACTCGCGCGCGGCGGCCGTCGCCGTGCGCGCAAAACCAGGAAACGCTCCGCGCCACCGCGCTGACCCTCGCAGGGAATCGTTAGCTCTCGTCGTCCAGCTTCGGGCCCGTCCTGGGTCTACGGGTGGAGGACGACGAGCTCGTACGAAAAGCGGGCACCTTCAACCGGAACCGAGCGGCAGTTGGAAATGCCGCCGCTGCGCGCGCGCTTTTCCTTCGAGTCGCGTCCGAAGCAACTCGGTCCGGACGGAGTCGATGCCACTTGCGGACGGTGACGAATCTATTCCGTGTGAGGGCTGTCGCTGCCTCCGAGCACTGAGCGAGCTCGCAGCGCCAGCTCCACGCTCGCGGCGTCCTGCAGCGCGGCCCAGACCGCCTCGACGTGCCGGCGCTCGGTGGCCTCCGCGCCGATGCTGACGCGGATCATCTGGCGGCCCTTGAGCAGCGACGGAGTGAGATACGCCGCGCCGCTGTCGTTGACGCGCCGCGCGATCGCGAGGTTGTGGCGGGTGAGCGAGGGCTCGTCGGAGCGAAGCGCCTCGGGCACGTGCCGCAGGCAGACCGTCTGCAGCGGCACCGGCGCCAGCCGCTGCCAGCCGGGCGCCGCATCCACCTGCGCGCGCAGCCACTGCGCGTTCGCGAGGTCGCGCCGGATCCGCGCCTGGAGGCCCGCGACGCCGACGTCGAGCAGGTAGAACCAGAGCTTGAGCGCGCGGAAGCGGCGCCCGAGCGGGATGTGCCAGTCGCGGAAGTTCTTGACGGCGCCGTCGTGGGCCGTGACCAGGTAGCTCGGGTTCGTGCTCATCACGCGGACGAGGTGCTGCGGGTCGCGCACGTAGTAGGCGCAGAAGTCGAAGCCCACGCACATCCACTTGTGCGGGTTGAAGACCAGGCTGTCGGCGTGCTCGACGCCGTCCCACAGCGGGCGGCATTCCGGAAGCACCATCGCCGTGCCGGCGAGCGCGGCGTCGACGTGGAGCCAGAGGCCGTGCTGGCGCGCCACCCGGGCCATCTCCGCGAGCGGGTCGATCGCGGTCGTGCCCGTCGTGCCGATGGCCGCGACGAGCGCGCACGGCCGCCGCCCCGCGGCGAGATCCCCGGCGATCGCCGCCTCGAGCCGGTCCACGCGCAGCGCGTGGGTGTCGTCGGTCTCGACGAGCCGCAGGTTGTCCTTGCCGAAGCCCGCGAGCAGCGCCGCCTTCTCGATCGAGCTGTGGCCCTCATGCGAGGCGTACACCACCAGCGGCGCCTCGAGCCCCTGGAGGCCGCCGCGGTTCTGGCTGAAGGCCGACGTCTTCTCCCGCGCGCACAAGAGCGCGCAGAGCGTCGCGGTGCTGGCGGTGTCGTGGACGACTCCGGTCCACTCGTCGGAGAGACCCACCATCTGCCGCAGCCAGTCCATCACGACTTCCTCGACCTCGGTCGCGGCCGGGCTCGTCTGCCAGCTCATCCCCTGGGCCCCGAGGCCCGAGGCGACGACGTCGGCCAGGATCGAGGCGAGGCTGGTATTGCCGGGGAAGTAGGCGAAGAAGGACGGGTGGTTCCAGTGCGTGATGCCGGGCAGGACCGTCTCGTCCAGTCGCGCGAGGGCTTCTGGAAGCCCGCCGCCCTCGAGCGGCGGCTGCTTCGGAAAGCGCTCGCGGATCTCTCCGGGGCGAACCGGGCTCATCACGGGCAGACGCTCCAGGCGCTCGCGATATTCAGCCACCCAGTCGATCAGCTCGTGGCCGAGCTTGCGGAATGTCGCCGCGTCCATGTCGCCTCCGGTGAGAATTTGCCGAGCTCGCGGACAGCATATGTCCGAAGCGGTGAGGGGGACGGCTATCATGCTCGTCCGCGGCGGGCTGGCAGGAGGTAAGGCTCGTCACGACGGGGCTCACCCTCGAGCCCGGCAACTCGAAGGGAGGCCAGCGTGAGAATCCTCGGGTCGATCGGGCTCGTCGTGCTGGTCACCGCGCCAGCGGCGGGCGGCGCGGACTCGTCGATACCCCACCTCCGCCGACAGGGCACCGCCACCCAGCTGATCGTGGACGGGAAGCCGTTCCTGATTCGAGGCGGTGAGCTCGGCAACTCCACGGCTTCGAACCCCGCCTACCTCGAACGTTTCTGGACCCGGTTCGCCGAGCTCAACATGAACACGGTGCTGGCTCCCGTCTACTGGGACCTGATCGAGCCGGACGAGGGGCGGTTCGACTTCTCGACGCTGGACCGGCTGATCGAGCAGGCGCGCGCCAACCGGATGCGGCTCGTGCTGCTTTGGTTCGCCTCGTGGAAGAACAGCATGTCCTGCTACGCGCCCGGCTGGGTCAAGCGCGACCCGCAGCGGTTCCCCCGCGCCACCGACCTCGAAGGCGTACGGCAGGAGATCCTGTCGCCGTTCTCGGCCGATAACCGCGACGCCGACGCCCGGGCGTTCGCCGCGGTCCAGAAGCACCTCCGCGACTTCGACGGGACCGCGCACACCGTCGTGATGGTCCAGGTGGAGAACGAGATCGGGATGATCCCGGCCGCGCGCGACCACAGCGGCGGGGCCGAGCGCGCCTTCGGCGCGGCGGTTCCCACCGAGCTGCTGGCCTACCTCGCGGCCCACAAGGAAGAGCTCGCTCCGGAGCTGCGCGCGATCTGGCGCAGCGCCGGCGGCAAGCCGGGCGGCGCGTGGACCGAGGTCTTCGGCCCGGGGCCGGCCGGCGAGGAGATCTTCATGGCCTGGCACTTCGCGCGCTACGCGGAGGCCGTCGCCGCCGCCGGCAAGAAGGAGCATCCGCTGCCGATGTTCGTGAACGCCGCGCTCATTCGTCCGGGACACCAGCAAGGACAGTATCCGAGCGGCGGGCCGCTGCCGCACCTCGTCGACGTCTGGCGCGCCGCGGCGCCGAGCATCGACTTCCTCGCGCCCGACATCTACTTCCAGAACTTCGCCGAGTGGGCGCGGCGCTACGCGCGCTCGGGCAACCCGCTGTTCGTGCCGGAAGCGCTGCGCAGCCCGGAAGCGTCGGTCAACGGGCTCTATGCGATCGGCGCGCACGACGCGATCGGCTTCGCGCCGTTCGGCATCGAGTCGATCGGCGAGCCGGCGGCGAAGCTCCTCGCGGCGAGCTACGCTCTCGTGGCACAGCTCGAGCCGCTGATCGTCGGGCTGCAGGGCCGGGGGATGACGGCGGGGCTGCTGTCGGAGGGGCCGGAGCAGAGGCAGCCCCAGCAGGTGCGCCTCGGCGGCTACGTCCTCGCGGCCACGTTCGAGCGGGGTGCGCCTCCGTCCCTGGCCGACGGTGTCCTCCTTCAGACCGCCTCCGCGGCCGCGCCGCCGCCGTCCGGCGGGCTCGTCCTCTCGACCGCGCCCGACGAGTTCATCGTCGCGGGCACAGCCGTCACGATCACGTTCGCTTCGAGCGTCGCGGGCAAGCGGGCGGGGATACTGAGCGCCGAAGAAGGCCGCCTGGTCGCGGGGCGCTTCGAGAACGTCCGCTGGCTGAACGGCGACGAGACGCACCAGGGGCGCCACGTGCGGCTCGAGCCCGGCCGTTTCTCGATGCAGCGGGTGAGGCTCTACCTCTATTAGCGGGTTTTCGTGATCGGGCCGGACGTCGCTCGCGCGACTGCGACGTAGACGACGTCCTGCGCCGGACCTGCCCGCGCACGGCAAGTGGCCTAAGATGGCCGTCTCGTGACTCATCCCGCGGACTTCTTCGCACCGGGCGGTCCGCTCGCCCGCGTGCTGCCCGGCTACGAGGAGCGGCCGGCTCAGCGCCGGCTCTCCGAGGCCGTGGCCGACGTGCTCGAGCACGGCGGGCTGTTGCTCGCCGAGGCCGGCACCGGCACCGGCAAGACTCTCGCGTACCTGCTGCCGGCGGTCCTGTCCGAGCGGCGCGTGGTGATCTCGACCGGCACCAAGAACCTGCAGGAGCAGCTCGTCCAGAAGGACCTGCCGATACTCGCGAAGGCGCTCGGCCGCGAGCTGCGGGTCGCGGTGATGAAGGGCCGCGCGAACTACCTGTGCCTGCTGCGCTTCGCCTCGTTCGGCAAGGCGGGCAGCTTCCGGCGCCTCGAGGAGCTGCCGGTCTACCGCAGCGTCGAGGCCTGGTCGGCGACGACGGACACGGGGGACCGCTCCGAGGTCGCGGACATGCCCGACACGGTCGAGTTCTGGCGCGAGGTCTCGGCGGCGAGCGAGAACTGCATCGGCCAGGCCTGCTCGCTGTTCGACGCGTGCTTCGTGACGAAGATGCGCCAGCGCGCGCTCGAGGCCGACGTCGTGGTCGTCAACCACCACCTGCTGTGCGCCGACCTGGCGGTGAAGGACGGCAGCTACGGCTCGGTGATCCCGGCCTACGACACGCTGATCCTCGACGAAGCGCACCTGATCGAGGACGTCGCCACGCAGTACTTCGGGGTGCAGGTCTCCTCGCACAAGGTCGAGGAGCTGGTGCGCGACGTCGAGCGCGAGCTGAAGGCTGCGAGCCTCGACGCGCGCGAGCTGCGTGCCGAGGCCGAGGGCCTGCGCGTCAAGAGCGAGCGCTTCTTCACGCGCCTCGCGCGCGCCCGGCCGGGACGGCTCGCGCCCAACTGGATGACCGAGGCGATGGCCGAGGAGTCGCTGGGCCTGCTGCAGCGGCTCGAGGGCGTGCGCACCGCGCTCATGGCCGTGCCCGACCGTCCCGAGGCGATCACCGGGCTCGCTGGCCGGACGCTCGCGCTCACCTCCGACGTCGCCTTCCTGATGCGGGCGGAGACCGACGACCACGTCTACTTCGCCGAGACGCGCGGCCGCGGTGTCTTCCTGCGCGCGATGCCGATCGACGTGTCGGGGCGCCTCAAGGAGCTGCTGTTCGACGAGCTGCGCGCCGCCGTGCTCACCTCGGCGACGCTCGCCGTCGACGGCGGCTTCGCCTACGTCAAGGACCGGCTCGGCATCGTGCCCTCCGACGAGCTGCTGCTGGCGTCCCCCTTCCGCTACGAGGAGCAGGCGCTGCTCTACGTGCCGCACGGCATGCCGGAGCCGATTGCGCCCGAGTTCGTGGACCGCGCCGCCGACGAGGTGGTGCGGCTCGTCGAGCTATCGCGCGGGCGGGCCTTCGTGCTCTTCACCTCGTACGCGAACATGAACGCGGTCGCCCAGCGCATCGCCGGCCGCGTCGCGTACCCGATCCTGATCCAGGGCGAGGCGCCCAAGGCGCAGCTGCTCGACACGTTCCGCGCGACGCCGCACGCCGTGCTGCTCGCGACCACTTCCTTCTGGCAGGGGGTCGACGTCGCGGGCGAGCAGCTCTCGTGCGTGATCGTCGACAAGCTGCCCTTCGCGTCGCCGGGCGACCCCGTCGTCGCCGCGCGCATCGAGCGGCTCCGCAACCGCGGCCAGAACGCCTTCGGCGAGTACCAGGTGCCGGTCGCGGTGCTGATGCTCAAGCAGGGGCTCGGTCGCCTGATCCGCACCGCGTCGGACCACGGCATCCTCGCGGTCCTCGACAGCCGGCTCGTGCGCAAGGCCTACGGCCGGCGCTTCCTGGACAGCCTGCCCCCGGCCCGCCTGGTGCACGAGCTCGACTCGGTGGCCCGGTTCATGGCCTGAGGGGTGCCGACCCCGACCGCTTGCGGTGATTTTCGGCACCTATCCCATATCCGGTAGCTGCTATACTCGGTCGATTCTGAAAACCATCCAGGCCTCGCCCGGGGGCCTGCAGGAACCAGGAGGTTCGATGACTCTCGCCGTCCGGAGTTACGCGATGCGGGCGCTCGTGGCGCTGCCGCTTGTGACCGTTCCCGCGTCCGTCCAGGCTTCGGGCTTCGCCGTCGAGAGCCAGGGCGCGCGCGCCATGGGCTTCGCTGGCGCCTACGTCGCGCAGGCGGCGGATCCCTCCGCGATCTTCTTCAACGCGGGCGGCGTCGGCTTCCTGAAGGGCAAGCAGCTCTACATCGCCGGAACGTTCGCGGGGCTCTCCACCGACTTCACGGGCGAGGGGCCGTTCCCCCCGGCGGGAACGCTCGAGTCGTCGGCCAACGGCCTCGGCATGCTGCCCGCGATCTACTACTCGCAGCAGGTGAGCGACGCGATGGTGATCGGGCTGGGCCTGAGCCGGCCTTTCGCCACCCGGTCGGAGTGGGAGCTGCCGGACGAGTTCACCGGCCGCTACATCTGCCTGGATTGCAGGATCCAGTCGTGGTCGATCAACCCCACGATCGCATACCGGCTGGCCGATCGCTTCTCGATCGGCGGGGGCATCGACATCCGCTTCTCGGACTTCAAGCTCTCGCGGCGCCTGATCGCCGATCCGAATCCCTTCCCGGTGCCCACGGACGTCGCTGAGCTGACGCTCGAGAGCAGCACCGACACCGCGATCGGCTTCAACCTCGGCCTGCTCGCGATGCCGAGCGAGAACCTCTCGATCGGGCTCTCTTACCGGCACCAGGTGACGGTCGAGCACACGGCGCAGGCCGACTTCGTCCAGGTCCTCACCGGCAACAACGAGCTCGACCAGGCGGTGGCGATCGCGCTGCCCGGCTCGCAGCCGGCCACGGTGGGCTTCACCTACCCCGGCAGCTTCGCGGCGGGCATAGCACTGCGCCGCGGCTACTGGACGGTCGAGGCCGACTTCCAGTGGATGCTGTGGTCGAAGTTCGACGCGGTGTCGATCAACTACGTCAACGTGCCGGCCTTCGACACGGTGCTGCCGCAGGAGTACGAGGACACCTGGCGCGGCGCGATCGGCGTCGAGTACCTGATCGGCGACGACTGGGAGGTGCGCGGCGGCTACAGCTACGACCACAGCCCGGCGCCGACCGAGACGATCTCGCCCTTCATCCACGACGCCGACCGCCACACCTTCAACGCCGGCGGCAGCTGGAAGTACGAGAAGCTGCGGCTCGACTTCAACCTGCGCTACGTCCTGTTCGGCGCCAGCTCGACCCTCGGCATCAGCCGCTACGGCTACGACGGCACCTACAACTCCGGCAGCCTCCAGCTGGGCGC
>DATBSL010000212.1:0-7570 GCA_036559805.1 Vicinamibacteria bacterium | reverse complement strand
GCCCGGGTGTCACGGCGACGCTGCCGGTGCGCGACGGCATGCTGACCGCCGAGTACGAGGCCCGGCTGCGCTTCCTCTCGGACATTCCCCAGGTCGGCGACACCTCGCACCTCTTCGGCGGCCGCCTCGATATGCCGCTCGGCAGCCGGACGCTCCTGCGACTGAGCCACCGCTACACCCGCGCGACGCTCGAGACGACAGTCGTCGACCCCGGGCGCGAGTACTTCTTCGATCTCCAGCGCTACAGCTTCAACGCCAGCAACGTCTTCGCGCGCGTGGACCTCGGAGCGCGCCTCTGGGCGGAGGCCGAGGGCGCCTTCACCTGGAACCGCTTCGACAATCCGGGCCGCAGCGGCTTCTTCGACTACGACAATCAGGCGCTCCGGGGCGGGCTGGGCTACGATATCGGCAGCGATTTGAGGGCCACGGTGAGCTATGTCTACGAACGGCTGCCGCCCTCGCCCGATAGGGCGATCGTCGAGACGAGCGCCCACAACCTGGTTGGGAGCCTCAGCGGAGAGATCGCGACGCTCACCTCGGCCACGCTGAGCGTGGGCCTGCGCCAGCAGGACAACCCGCAGGCGGCCGGCGAGAGCCGCTCGTGGAACGGGCTGACGCTCCAGGGATCGCTGCGACGCGAGCTCGGCCACTCGACCGTCGTGGAGGTCCTGGCGGTGCGGTCGAGCGAGCCCTCGGCCTACGACACCAACGCCTTCTACCTGAACAACGCGATCGCGGGGACGCTCACGACCTCGGGGCCGTTCGAGACGTGGCTGCGCGGCGCCGTGGGCTTCCTGCGCAACGACTATCCGAATGACGCCCCCGGCCTCTCGGAGCCGCGCCGCGACGACGTCTTCGGCTGGAGCCTCGGGATCGGCCGCAACATCGGCTGGCGCGCGTGGCTGCGCGCCGACTACCGGCGCGAGGTCCGCGAGTCGAATGTCCTCGGCTTCGACGTGAACACGGACGGCTTCATGATTCAGTTTGGGCTAGGCTTGTTCGGCCCCGGGCCCGGGCGGCAGTGATCGCGGCGCTCGTCGTCGCGATGCTGCTCCAGGCCGCGCCGACGCCAGCTCCGACACCGACCCCCGATCCCTCCACGACCGCGCCCGTTCCCGAGCCGGCCGCCGCTTCGGGAGACTACGAGGTCGGGCCCGGCGACGTGCTCGACGTCGCGGTCTTCGGCAACGACGACCTCTCGCGCATCCCCACCGTGCAGACGAACGGCTCGATCAACTTGCCGCTGCTCGGCGAGGTGCAGGTGGCGGGCCTCACGATCGCCGAGGTGCGGCGCAAGATCAGCAACCTGCTCGCGAAGGACTACCTCGTGAACCCCCAGGTGGAGGTGAAGGTCAGGGAGTACCAGAGCCAGTGGGTTTCGGTGGTCGGCGAAGTGAACACGCCGGGCAGGAAGCCCATCCGCGGGCGGATGCGGCTCGTGGACGCGCTCCTCGAGGCGGGGGGCTTCAAGCAGACGTCCTCGGGCGAGGTGCAGATCACGCGCTCGGACGGGGCCTTCGCCGACGGCAGGAAGGCGATCACCGTCCGGATCTCGGGCTCCGCGACGCTGCAGGACCAGATCAACCTCGAGCTGCCGCTCGAGAACGGCGACATCATCAGCGCGCTGTCGAAGTCCTACGTCACCGTGGACGGCGAGGTGAACCGACCGGGCCGCTACGCGATCGAGGCGGACCTCACCGTGACCGGCGCCGTCTCGCTCGCCGGCGGCTTCACGCGCTTCGGCAGCAGCGACGTCAAGGTGAGGCGAAGCGACCCCGAGACCGGAAAGGTCTCGATCATCGAGGTCGACATCAAGGACGTGCGCAACGGCAAGAAGCCCGACGTGCCGCTCCTGCCGAACGACGTCGTGTCGGTGTCGCGCCGGGTATTCTGATGGCGCCAGCGCAGGCCCCGGCCGTGGAGTCCCCGCTCGTCGGCGAGCGCGACATCGACCTCCGCTACTACGCGGGGCTCGTGATGCGGCACCGCACGCTGCTCGTCGCGTGCGCGGCGGTGGGCCTGCTCGTCGCGCTGGTGGTGGCGCTCGTCCAGACTCCCGAGTACCGGGCCGGCGTGCTGCTGCAGATCGATCCGCCGCCGCCCACGTTCGCGACCGTCTCCGATGCGCTGCTGGTGGGCGCCGGGGGCTACTGGCAGAACACCGACTTCTACAACACCCAGTTCAAGGTGCTGCGCTCGAAGGGGCTCGGCGAGAAGGTGGTGGCGCGCCTCAAGCTCACCGACCAGGAGCCCTTCAAGTCGTCGGCGGACGCGGCGGTCCTGTTCATGGGCCACGTGGGTGTCGAGCCCGTGCCCGAGAGCCGGCTGGTGCTGGTCACGGTCACGCACCGCGATCCGCGCGAGGCCTCGCTCTGGGCCAACACCCTCGGCGACGTCTACATCGAGCAGTCGCTCGCGACGCGCGTCGAGTCGGCGCAGAAGGCGATGGAGTGGCTGCAGGAGCGCCTGACGGCGACCCAGGCGGGCATGCGCGATGCGCAGGACCGCCTGTTCCAGAGCTACAGGACCCAGGACCTGTTCGTGCCCGAGGGCAGCGTCACGGCCGTGAGCACGTCGATCGCGCGCCTGCAGGAGGACTTCGTCCAGGCCCAGGCGCGGCGCATCGCGATCGAGGCGGCGCTCAAGCAGGCGGGCGAGATGCGCGTCGGCGGGGAAGGCTTCGACGCGCTGCCGCAGGTCGCGGCCGACCCGGTCGTGAACGGCTTCAACTCCCAGCTCGCGACCCTCTCGGTCGAGCTCGGCCGGCTCGGCGAGAAGTACCGCGAGGGCCACCCCGAGGTGCAGAAGGTCAAGGCCCAGGTCGAGCAGCTCAAGCGGGCCAAGGCGGCGCGCGCGGCGCAGGTCCTCGAGGGCCTGCAGGCCGAGTACGCCCAGCTCACCAAGCGCGAGACCGAGCTCAGGAACGCGATCGACACGCAGAAGACGACGGCTGCCAACCAGAGCCGCAAGTCGACCGAGCTCGAGGCGCTCAAGAAGGAGGCCGAGTCGCAGAAGAGCCTCTACGAGGTGCTGCTGCAGAAGCTCAACGAGACCGACATCGCGGCCTCGATCCGCAGCAACAACGTCTCGGTGGTGGACCGCGCCAGCCCGCCGCAGTACCCGGTCCGGCCGCAGAAGCGGCGCATCGCGATCGCGGGCCTGCTGCTGGGGCTGGTGGCCGGGCTGGGGCTGGTGCTGGTGCGCGAGCAGCTCGCGAACACGATCCGCGACCCGGACGAGATCGAGCGCTACCTGCACGTCGACCTGCTCGCGGCCGTGCCGCGCTACGAGCAGGAGCACGACTCGCTCGCGACCGAGGCCTACCAGAACCTCCGGACGGCGCTCATCTTCGCGCGGCGCGAGGAGCGCGGCCAGGTCGTGCTGGTGACCGGCACCGCACCGCAGGAGGGCAAGACCACCACGATCGTGAACCTGGCGCGCCTGCTCGCCGGCTCGGGCGAGAAGACGGTGGTGGTCGACTGCGACCTGCGCCGTGCGCAGCTCCACCAGCGGCTGGGCGTTTCCCGCGAGCCGGGCTTCACCGACTGCTTCGTGCGCAAGGAAGAGCTGGGCTCGGTGCTGCGCGCGACGTCGACCCCCAACCTGTCCGTGCTCACCGCGGGCCCGCTGCCGCCCAACCCGCCGGCGCTGCTCGCACGCAAGCAGCTCGGCGAGCTGCTTGCCGAGCTCGCGGCCCAGTTCGAGTGGGTGCTCGTCGACTCGCCGCCGCTCGCCTCGGTGACGGACGCGCTGCTGCTGGCGCGCCACGCCGACCACACCGTGCTGGTGGTGCAGCACGACAAGGTCGACAAGAAAATGGTCAAGCGCAGCGTGAGCGCGCTCAGGAAGGTGACGCCGCACCTGCTCGGCGCCGTGCTCAACGTCGTCGACGTGCGCGGGCGCAGCTACCAGTACTACTACTACCCGCACCGCGATCCTCACGCGGACACGGGCGACAAGCCGCCCGACGCGAAGGACCGGCCGGGCGGAACGGCGCCGGCGCCGAGCGCATGAGCCGAGGCGCAGCACCCGCGCTCGCCGCACTGCTCACGCTCGCGGCCGCGGCCGCCCACGCGCAGGCGCCGGCTCCGACGCCGAAGCCGACGCCGCGCCCGCGTGGCGCGGGCATCGGCATCGGCACGCTCGCCTGGATCGACCGCGAGCTCGAGCGCGCGGAGCTGCCGAACAAGTCGTCTTGGGAGCGCCTGCGCGAAGGCGCCCCCTTGCGCACGGGCGACAGCTTCCGGAGCGCCCCCGACGCCACGGCGCGCCTCGAGTTCCCCTGGATGGCTGTGACGCTCGGGGGCGGGGCGATGCTCACGATCCCGGCGAGCAGCGTGCTCTCGACGGTGCTCGAGCAGGGGCGCGCCGAGTTCGCGGGGCCGGGGCGCGAGATCGTGAAGATCAAGGTGGGCGACGGCGAGGTGCGCGGGGGCGGACGGCTGGTGCTGCGGCGCTCGGCCGGGCGCACGACGGCTACGGCGCTCGAGGGCAGCTTCCGGGTGCGTGCTGCGGGCCAGACGGTCGAAATCAAGGCCGGCCAGGCGACGGTCGTCGCGGACGGACGCCCGCCCGAGGCCGCGTCGCCTCTGCCGAAGTCCCCTTCGGCGCTCGAGCCCGGCAAGGACCCGTTCTACGTCCGCTCGGGTCGGCCGGCCCAGCTCACCTGGTCGGCCGCGTCGCCCGGACACCGCGTCGAGGTGCTGGCCCTCGACCGCGACCACGTGCTGCTGGCCCGCGAAGTGACCGCTCCGCCGCTATTCCTCGAGCTGCCCTGGCTCGGGACCTACCGCTGGCGCGTGGCCGCGCGCGACGCGCGCGGTGTGGAGAGCCGGCCGTCCGACCCAGGCGTGATCTGCTCGGTGGATCGATAGTGTTACCTAGCTGCGAGCAGCCGCTATAGAGCAGCGGGCACGGAGCGGAGCGGGATTCACTCCCGCGTAGCGGAGGGGGGGTCTGGGGGGTGCGACGCAGCGCCCCCCAGAAACTAATTCGTTCCGGCCGAGGCTATCGACACCGGCGTCGCCGGCGGCAGCGGCGGGATGATCGGCGGCGGCGGCAAGTCTCCACCGCCTCCAGCGCCTCCACCACTCGCGGGCCCTGCAGTCGGTCCGCCCGCGTCCGCACCGGCGCCGGCTGCGGTGAGCTGGGCGACCAGCGTGCCGGGCCGCAGGATGTCGCCGCACAGCTCGCGTTCGCGCTGCGAGCGGCGCTGCTCGAGGAAGCGCCGTGCTTCCTCCGCGCGCTCGCGCGTGACGGGGCCCGCGTCGCCGAGCTCGAGGCCGAGCCGCTCGAGCGTCGCGAGGTAGTCCGCGGGCGAGTCCTTCTTCTGCTCCACGCGCACGCGCTCCACGACCGTGTCCGGGCCGAGGCTCGCGGAGAAGTAGTGCCGGCCCTTCGGGAAGACGCCGCTCAGGACGTTGCGCCAGCGGGGCGCTGGGTCGACGTTCGGGCAGACGAGGCAGGTGCGGCAGCCGTCCGCGAGCCAGCGCTGGCCGCCCGGCGCGGTGCCGAAGACCGACAGCGAGTAGAGGCCCGTCTCGGGGATGTCGACCACCAGCACCACGCGCGCGCCGTGGACGCCGCCGCGAAAAGCGCCTTCGGTCGACGCCTCCGGCGAGCCGTCCTCGAGCTGCAGGTCGCTGCCGCGATACTCGAGCGGCGGCGCCGCCGGCGGCAGCTCGTCCTCGAGGTCGAGCCCTTGCAGCACCGTCACGGCCACGTCCTCGGTCGACGCGAGGCTGGCCGCCTTCCAGCCGCCCCGCGGCTCGATCGGGTGCGTGCAGGGTGGGGCGAGCTCGACGAACTCGAGCTCGCTGCCGGCGGGCAGCAGCACCGTGGCCTCGTAGGCTCCGGGGTCGAGGTGCAGCGAGCCGGCGTCGACCCAGCCGATGCTGGGCGTCGCCTCGACGCTGAACGAGTGCAGCAGCTCGTCCGATCCCGCCTCGGTGAACTCGGCTTCGGCCGGCGCCGGCGCCTGCATGTGCAGCCGCAACCGGTAATCGCCGCCCTGCGCCACGCCGAACGCGTAGACCGCTTCGCCGATCCCACCGGCGGGGCGGATGCGCCCCCCCGCGCCGCCCGTGCGCTCGACGCGCTCGGCCCTGACGTACTGCGGAGCGGACCAGGCGCGGCTCTCGCGACCCGAGAGGGTCGCAAACGCCTGCTTGGCCGTATCGTTGATCCCCGGGGTGTCCTGAAGCAAGTCCAGGCCGCGCAGCATCATGCGGGCCCACTCCGGGTGGCTCACGGCGTCCTGCGGGCGGATGTCGCCGTAAAGCGGTAGCAAAGCGACCACCGCAATCCCCGCCAGGACCGACAGCGCCCGAAGTGCGCGCACGACCCACCTCCGGGGTTTGACTTCGCCCCACCCCAAACCTACGCTCCTGCGATGGTTCCGTCAAAGGCGCGAGGCTACGTCCGTGAGCTCGCAGCCCGCGGATCCCTGCCGCAACCGCCCGAAGCCACGAGCGCCGAGGAGATCCTCGAAGCGGCGCGCGAGCAGGGCCTCGTGTCGCTGCTGCTCGACGCGCTCGAGCGCGAGACGCCGGAGTGGGCCGCTCCGATCGTGGCGCCGCTCGCCGCGCAGCGCCGGGCGCTCCTGGTGCGGTCGCTGGGACAGCTCGGCCTCGCCGCCCGCAGCCTCGCGCTCTTCGACGCGATCGGGATCCGCGCGCTGCCGCTCAAGGGAGCCGTGCTCGCCGAGACGGTGTGCCGCGTCGAAGCCGAGCGGCCCATGTCGGACGTCGACATCCTGGCGCTCGAGCGTTTCGCCGACGCTGCGGCGGCGCTCGCGGCCGCGGGCTTCCAGGAGGTCGTGCGCGGCGACCACGCGTGGGCCTTCCGCGATCCCATGGGACACGGGATCCTCGAGCTGCACAGGAGCGTCGTGTCGGCGCCGGGGCTCTTCCCGCTCGATCGCGAGGGGCTCTGGGCGCGCCGCCGCGCGGGGCGCGGCCAGCTCCGCGCGCTGCCCTCGGCGGAGGACCTGCTGCTGCAGCTGGCGCTCCACGCCGCGTTCCAGCACGGCCTGGTGCTGTCGCTCGTGCAGTGGCTCGACTTCCGGCTGGTGCTCGAGCGCGAGCGCGTCGACCCAAAGCGCCTGCTGGCGCTCGCCGACGCGGCGCGCGCCCGCGCGCCGCTCGCGGCCGCGCTCGCCGTGGCGCGGCGTGTCGTGCTCGCGCCGGTGCCTGCCGAGCTGACGCTCGGGCTGCCGCGTGCCCTGTCCCGCTACCTGGACGCGGCGCTCCGCGAGCCGCTCGCTTTCGTGACGCCGTCCGAGCCCGCGCTCGCGCGGATCCGCTGGGATCTCGCGGCCGGCCGCCGTCACGAGCTCGTCTGGCGCACGCTCGTGCTGCCCGAGACGCCCGAGGGGGACGCGCGGCTCGTCGCGCGCGTGCGCTTCGCGTTCGGCCGCGGCCTGCGTCTCCTGCGCCGCGAGGCGGCCGCGTCCGTGCCCGACCCCGCCGCCCACGACCTGGGCGAGCCGCAGCTTCCCGCCGCCGACGGCGTCGAAGTCCCGTTCGGAGAAGAGCTGCTGCGCGACTGCCTCGCCGAGTTCCCGCACGTG
>DATBSL010000211.1:0-27109 GCA_036559805.1 Vicinamibacteria bacterium | reverse complement strand
GCCGGCGCCGACGCGCTGAACGCGCTCGTGTCGCTGATGCAGCAGGATCCCAACTTCGACGTGCGCATCGCCTGCACGAACGCGCTCGGCTCGCTCGGCCCGTCCGCTCGTGCGGCGCTGCCCAACATCGACGCGATGATCCGGCAGGCGCCGTATGATCCCGGCATCAACGCAACCGCCGAGCAGCTGGACGCGCAGATGAAGGACGGCGACTACAAGCGCGCCCTGCGCGACGCGCGCGCGAAGATCGCGCGATAGCCGGAACGATCGCGCGGTTCCCGGTGCGGGCCTACGCCCAGCGGCCGGGGATCGCGCGGCGGCAGTCGGGGCAGCGGCCGCTCGCGTCCATGCGGTTCTTCAGGATCCGGTAGCCGAGCCTTTCGACCAGCAGAGCGCGGCAGCCCGGGCAGTAGGTGTTCTCGAAGCTGCGCACCGCGCCCGGCAGGTTGCCGGCGTAGACGAAGTGGAGCCCCTCCTCGGCGCCGATCTCGGCCGCGCGCAGCAGCGACTGCACCGTCGTCCGGGGCCGGTCCTCCATCTTGTAGTCGGGATGGAACGCGGTCACGTGCCACGGGATCTCCGGCGACACCGAGACCAGGAAGCGCGCGACGTCCCTGAGCTCCTCGGGCGAGTCGTTCATCCCCGGTACGACGAGCGTCACGACCTCCAGCCAGAAGCCCTTCGCGTGCAGCGCCGGAATCGTGGCCAGCACGCGCTCGAGCGTCCCGCCGAGGTCGCGGTACGTCCGGTCGCGGAAGCTCTTCAGGTCCACCTTGTAGAGCGAGACCCAGGGGCGGATGTACTCGAGCACCTCCTCGGTGCCGTTGCCGTTCGAGACGTACGAGCAGACGAGCCCTTCCGCCTTTGCGGCCTTGAACACCTCGACCGCCCACTCGCTGGTGATGAGCGGCTCGTTGTAGGTGGAGGTCACGATGCGCGCTCCGGCCCGCTTCGCTGCGCGCACGATCTCGGCCGGCGTGATCGTATCGGCCGGGGCCTGCGCCGCGGGATCGCGCAGCGCCTGCGACGTCACCCAGTTCTGGCAGTTGGCACAGTGATAGTCGCAACCGAGCATGCCGAAAGAGAGCGCCGTGGCGCCGGGCAGCGCGTGGAAGAAGGGCTTCTTTTCGACGGGGTCGAGCTGCAGCGCCGCGACATAGCCGAACGGCACCTGCAGCACGCCGCCCTCGTTGAAGCGCACGCGGCAGATCCCTTCGCGGCCGGGCGGGATCAGGCAGCGATGGCCGCAGGCGACGCAACGGACGCGGCCGTTCTCGAGCTTCTCGTACAGCTCCCCCTCGCGCGTGTGGCGCGCGAGCAGCTGGGCCAGCGAAACGGCTTGTGACGACATGGGCTCGATCTCTTCTCCGATTATCCCCCTCGTGGGTGCGTTGCGGACCGCGAACCGCCCGGGGTAGCCTCGGCCGCATGAGCGGAGTGCGCATCGAGCGCGACGGACGGATGGCCGTGCTGCGCCTCGACAAGGCGCGCGGCAACGCGATCGACGAGCCGCTGGCGCTGGCGCTCGCCGAGGCGGCGGCCGAGCTCGCGCGCGACGACGGCGTGGGCGGCGTGCTGCTGGCCTCGGCGCACCCGAAGCTCTTCTGCCCCGGCCTCGACCTCGTGGCGCTCGCGGAGTACGACCGGCCCGCGATGGAGCGCTTCATGGAATCGTTCGCCGTGACGGTGTGGGCGCTCTACGGCCTGGCGAAGCCGGTCGTGGCGGCGGTCTCGGGAGCGGCGGTCGCCGGCGGCTGCATCCTGGCGCTCACCGCCGACCACCGCGTCCTGCGCCGGGGCGCATCGATCGGCCTCAACGAGGTGAAGGTGGGCGTGCCGCTGCCGTGGTCGGTGACGCGCCTCCTGCGTGCGAGCGTCCCGCCGCAGGCGCTCGGGCGCATCGCGCTCCTCGGCCGCAACTTCGAGGGCGACGAGGCCGTCGCCGTGGGCCTCGCCGACGAGCTCGCCGACGCGGACGGCTTCGAGGCCGCGTGCCGCGCGCGACTCGACGAGTTCATCGACAAGGACGCGCGCGCGCTGGCCGCGACCAAGGCCTGGCTGCGCGAGGGCGTGCTCGCCGAGATGATGGCGCAGGAGCGGGAGCGGCTCCCTGTCTTTCTCGACGGCTGGTTCGCTCCCAGCACGCAGCAGCGGATCCAGGCCACGGTCGCCGGCCTCAAGGCGAAGGGCTGACGGCGCGCTCGTTGTGAGCGAACGGCTTGCGGCCTAGACTGGCGTTCTTTGGGGAGGTACTCGCATGAAATGCGCGTTGGTTTGTGCTCTCGGCCTCGCCGCCGCGTCGTCGCACGCCCAGACGACTACTCACAAGCACTACGAGGAGTCGCAGGCCGCCATGAAGCCGGCCCCGAGCGGCGAGATCGCGCCGCGGCTCCAGAACCTGGGCCGCCACACCTTCAAGGTGAGCACGAAATCGAGGCAGGCCCAGGCCTTCGTCAACCAGGGCGTGAACCTCGCCTACGGCTTCAACCACGCCGAGGCGGGACGCTCCTTCCGGGAAGCCGCGCGCCTCGACCCGAACTGCGCGATGGCCTACTGGGGCCAGGCCCTCGTGCTGGGCCCGAACATCAACGCGCCGATGACGCCCGACGACGAGCCAAAGGCCTACGCGGCCGCCCAGAAGGCGCAGTCGCTGAAGTCGAAGGCCTCCGCGCGCGAGCGGGCCTACATCGAGGCCGTGGCCCAGCGCTACTCGGGCGACGCCAAGGACCGCGCCGCGCGCGACCGCGCCTACGCGACCGCGATGGGCGAGCTCGCGCGTCGCTTCCCGGACGACCTGGACGCGGCCACGATGTACGCGGAAGCGCTCATGGACCTGCGCCCGTGGAACTACTGGCTCCGCGACGGGCGTCCCTACGCGGAGACTCCCGAGATCGTCGCGAACCTGGAGCGTGTGCTGGCGCGCAACCCCGACCACCCGGGCGCGAACCACCTCTACATCCACGCGATGGAGGCGAACGCGCCGGCGAAGGCGGAGCCCGCCGCCGACCGGCTACTCAAGCTGATGCCGGGCGCCGGCCACATGGTGCACATGCCGTCGCACATCTACCAGCGCGTGGGCCGCTACGCCGACGCCTTGGCCTCCAACCAGGCCGCGATCCTGGCCGACGAGGACTACATCACGCAGTGCCGGGCGCAGGGCCTCTATCCGATGGCCTACTACCCGCACAACATCCACTTCCTCTGGTTCGCGGCGACCGCCGACGGGCGCGGCCAGCTCGCGATCGACTCGGCCCGCAAGACCGCCTCGAAAGTGAGTGACGAGCTGCTCGAGCAGCTGCCGCTCTTGGGCAGCTTCCGGATCGTGCCCTGGTACGCGCTCACCCGCTTCGGTAGGTGGGACGAGATGCTCGCCGAGCCCGCTCCCGCCGCCAAGTTCAAGTACGTGAAGGGAGTCTGGCACTACACGCGCGGGCTCGCCTTCCTCGGCAAGCAGCAGCTCGAGGACGCGGAGCGGGAGCTCGCGGAGCTGCGCGCGATCGCCGCCGATCCCGCCCTCAACTACGCGATGTTCTCGCCCAACACCGCGGCCGCGATCCTCGCGATCGCCCCCGAGGTGCTCGCCGGCGAGCTCCTGGCTCGGCGCAAGGAGTACGACAAGGCGGTCGCGCACCTCGATCGCGCGGTGCGCCTCGAAGACAGCCTCGTCTACACCGAGCCGTCGGAGTGGCACTACCCGCCGCGGCACGCGCTCGGGGCGGTGCTGCTGGCCGCGGGCCGGGCGAAGGAGGCCGAGGCGGTGTACTGGGACGACTTGAGGCGCAGCCCCGAGAACGGCTGGGCGCTCCTCGGTCTCACCCAGGCGCAGCGCGACCAGGGAAAGTCGGACGAAGCGGCGGCCACGCAGACGCGCTTCGAGAAGGCCTGGACGCGCTCCGACGTGAAGCTCAGCGGCTCGCGTTTCTGAGGCCGTGCCGATGAAACGCCAGACGACGCTCGCGCTCGTCGCCGTGTGTGCCTTCACCATCTTTGCCGCTCCGCGCTGGTCGCAGGACGGCAGGAAGGAGTCGGGGCGCGCGCGGATCACGATCTATCGGATCGCCCCCGGCAAGCACCTCGACTTCCTGAAGTGGCTCGCGATCCAGGACGAGGTGGCCAAGGAGGCGGGGCTGCCGACCGTGCAGCTCTACGCCCACCTGGACGGCGACAGCTGGGACTACCTGGGTGTCGGGCCCGTGACGACACCGGAGCAGGACAAGAAGGTCGAGGAGATCCTGGCCCGCAAGGGCTTCAAGACCGGCTTCCCCGCCGCGCTGCAGTTCCGGGAGTACCTCGCGTGGCACACGGACACGTTCGCGGTGGGGCCGACGAGCGCCGCCGAGCTCGTGGCCCAGGCGGCGAAGTAGCCGGGGCGGTTCAGGGAGGTGGTGGCCCGGACGAGCGGGCGGCCCGCCTCGAGCGGCGCCACAGCCACGCCGCCGCGGCGGCCGTGACGACGAGCGCGACGATCCCGAGCGCGCGGTTCGTGCTCGCGACCAGCGCCTTCACGCCCTCCCAGTTGGCCGCGAGCTGGTAGCCGGCCGCGGCCAGGAACGAGTACCAGATGAGCGACGCGAGCGCCGCCGGCACGAGCGCCCGCAGCGGCGGGAAGCCGGCGACGCCGGCGAACGGCGGCACCGCGGCGCGCAGCCCGGGCAGGAAGCGGCTCGCGAAGATGGCGGCGGTCCCCCAGCGCGCGTAGGCGTCCTCGAGCGCCGCGAGCCCCTCGGGCGGCAGGACCCGGCGACCCCAGCCGTCGCGAAAGAACGCGCGGCCGTGGCGCCGGCCGAGGAGGTACGTGGCGCAGGCCGAGCCGAGGTTGGCGAGCCAGCACAAGAGCGTCAGCGGCACGATCGAGATCTCGCCGCGCCGCGCCAGGAACGCGCCGAGCGCCACCGCCGTGTCGGCGGGCACGGGCGGGAACACGTTCTCGAGCGCCGAGAGCGCCATCAGCACCAGGTAGGTCGGCACGAGCGGCAGCGCCGCGAGCGCGTCGAGCAGCCGCTCAAGCACGCGTGACGGTCTCGTGCACGAGCGCGAGCAGGGGGCGGAACGGGCGCCCCACCGCGCGCGTCATGCCGATCTCGCAGGTGCGGCAGGTCGAGAAGCAGCTCGCCCCCGGCTCGCGCTCGACGAGCTCCTTCACCTCGGCGGCCTCGGCGGCGGTGGCGCTCGCGGTCAGCTCCGGCACCAGGAAGCCCTTGTCCCCGGCGAAGCCGCAGCACTCGGCGAACTTCGGCACCGCCACGCGTTCCGAGTGGGCGCGCGCCACGGTCAGCAGGTCGGGGAGCCCACCCGCCTTCACGAGCGTGCACGTCGGGTGGACGATCGCGGTGCCGGCGCGGCGCGGCGGCGCCGCGACCGACGGCAGCACCGCCCGCGCCCAGAACGTCGTGAAGTCGAAGGTCGCGAGCTCGCGCCCCGACTCGCGCAGCAGCTCCTGCACCGAAGCGGCGAGCGTCCCGGCGCAGGGCGAGGCGTCCGTCACCACGGGCAGGCGTCCGCCGCTGGTCGCGCGCCAGAGCGCCTCGGCCGTGCGCGCGGCGGCGGTCCGCGCGGCCTGCGCGTGGCCCTTGCTCGCGAAGGCCATGCCGCAGCAGAGCCTCGTCGCGTGCGCGGGAGTCCGCACCGTGAAGCCCGCCCAGCGCAGCGCCTCGTGCATGGCGCGCGCCGGCGGCACGCCGTTCTCGCCGGGCAGGCCTCCCACGATTCGCGTCAGGCAGCTCGGGAAGTAGACGACCGCGCGCGGATGGCTGCCGCCGGGCGTCGCGAGCGGCGCCGGCTGGTCGCGCTCCAGGCGCCGCGCCGGGCGCGGCAGCTCGAGCCCCCGGGGCAGCCGCGGCACGAGGCCGGGCAAGAGCGCACTCGCCCCCTCCGCCGCCAGCTCCACCAGCCGGCCGCCGAAGGGCAGCGCGCGCGCGACGGACGCCATCCCGAGCCCTGTCCGCGCGAGCCCCGCGACGATGCCGAAATTGGTCGCGGCCAGCGTCGCGAGCTGCTCGGACGCGGGTCCCTGCGACGCCGCGCGCAGCTCCTTCATCAGCGCGCCGGTGTCGATCGCCACCGGGCAGGCCGCCTGGCACATCGAGTCGCCGGCGCAGGTGGTGACGCCGTCGTAGGCGAAGTCCGCGCGCAGCGCGTCGGCCCAGTCGCGATCGCCGGGCGCCTGGTTCGCGTCGAGCCGCGCGATCTCGCGCGTCACGACGATGCGCTGGCGCGGAGTGAGCGTGAGGTCGCGCGACGGGCAGCGCGGCTCGCAGAAGCCGCACTCGATGCAGCGGTCGGCGAGCGGCGAGATCGCCGTCGCGGGCTTGAGGTTCTCGAGGTGACAGCGCGGGTTGTCGTTCAGCACGACACCCGGGCTCAAGATCCCGTCGGGGTCGAGCAGCCGCTTGACGCGCTGCATCACCCCGTACGCGCGCTCGCCCCACTCGCGCTTCACGAACGGCGCCATGTTGCGGCCCGAGCCGTGCTCGGCCTTGATCGCGCCGTCGTACTTGTCCACCACCAGCTCGACGAGGCCGTTCATGAAGGCGCCGTAGCGCTCGACCGCCTCGGGACTGCGCACGTCCTCGGCCAGCACGAAGTGCAGGTTGCCGTCCTTGGCGTGGCCGAGGATCGCGGTGTCGGGGACGCCGTGGCGCGCGAAGAGCGCCTGGCAGTCGCGGATCGCCTCGGCGAGCCGCGCGACCGGAACGGCGACGTCCTCGGTGAGGAACGCGGTCCCGCTCGGTCGCATCGCCCCCATGCGCGCCGCGAGACCCTTGCGCAGGTGCCACAGCGCCGCGCGCTCCGCGGCGCCGGTCGTGAAGCGGGGCGGCTCGATCAGGCGGTGGCTCTCCAGGATCGTTTTGACGTCCGCGACCGACGCGGCGAGCGTCGCCGCGTCCGCGCGCCTGAGCTCGACGAGCAGCGCCGCGTGCCGCTTCTCGACCTCGAAGGGCAGCTGGTGCTCCGAGGCGATCGAGCGCAGCGAGCCGGCGTCGAGGATCTCGAGCGCGTCGGACCCGGCGCGGGCGAGCGGCGCCACCGCGCGCCCGGCCTCCTCGAGCGTGTCGAAGTAGACGAGCGCCGTCGCCCGCGCGGGCGGCTCGTCGACGGTGCGCAGCGTCAGCTCCGCCATGAAGCCGAGCGTGCCCTCGGAGCCGACCATCAGGTGCGCCAGGATCTCGGCGGGGCTCTCGAAGTCGAGGAAGGCGTTGAGGCTGTAGCCGCTCGTGTTCTTGGTCTCGAACTTGCGGCGCACGAGGCCGGCGAGCGCCGCGTCGCGCCGGACCTCGTCGCGCAGCGCGACCAGCTCGGCGTGGAGCGCCGGCCGCGCGCGGCGCAGCTGGACATCGGCGTCGGGCTCGCGCGTGTCGACGACCGTGCCGTCGGCCAGCATCACCACCAGGCTGTCGAGCGTGTGGTAGCTGTTCTGCGCGACACCGCAGCACATCCCCGAGGAGTTGTTGGCGAGGATGCCGCCGACCATCGCCGAGTCGATCGACGCGGGGTCGGGGCCGATGCGCCGCTCGTGGGCCGCGAGCAGCCGGTTGAGGTGGCCGCCGATCACGCCGGGCTGGGCCTCGACGCGCCGGCCGCCGTCGAGCACGCGCGCGTTGCGGAAGTGAGGCGCCAGCTCGACCAGCACGTCGTCGGTGACCGCCTGGCCCGAGAGCGACGTGCCCGCCGCGCGGAACGTCAGGTGGCGCCGCTTGCGCCGGGCCCAGGCGAAGAGCTCGCCCACCTCGCCCGCGCCTGTCGGGCGCACGATCGCCTCCGGAATCAGCCGGTAGATCGACGCGTCGGCCGAGCGGCCCAGCCGGTCGATCGGGCGCGACAGCACCCGCTGCGGCGACAGGATCGCTTCGAGGTCCCTGAGCGTCGCGGGATCGGGTGGGCGCAGCGTGGCCCCGCTCACGGCCCGGCCTCTCCGACCGGCACCTTGAAGCGATAGCGCGTGCCGCCGGCGTTGAGCGTGATGGTCGTGGTGTGCCTCGTGGTGAGCCGGTCGCGCGTCATGCCCGAGCCGTCCGTCACCAGCACCTTGCCGCTCGAGAAGAGCGCCCCCGTCGAGCTGCGCAGGCGCACCTCGACTCCCGGAAAACGCCGGCCGCCGCGCTTCTGGATCCTCACCAGGATCTGGGCCTGACCGCCCCCGGACGGTAGCCCCTTCGGCTCGGCCCAGGCGGCGACCACGATCGGCTCCTGGACCAGCGTGACCGGAAGCGGCTCCTCGTCGGCGGGCTCCTGGGGCTCCGGCGTGAGCGGCGTGCCCGGCGGTGGCGGCGGCGGAAGCGGCGGCTCCTTCTTGAGCGTGGTGCAGGCCCCGCCAGCGAACGCACACAGCAGCAGGACCGCGACGATCGAAGACCTTGGGGACATGCCAGGACCGCGTGCGGCGGGCTCGGCCTATCGTACATCGCCCGCCACCGACACCTGGACGAGGGGAATAATGCCGGCCGCCGACCCGTTTCACCTCGGGTCGGCAGTGCGTCCGAAAATGGAGGTCCGAGGTGCCGAATCTGGAGTCGTTGAAGGCATGCCGCGCCCGCGTGCTGGGGATCGCGGCCTCGCTCGCGTTCGTGGCCCCGCTCCTGACACGCCTGGTGATCGGCCAGGCGTACTACCAGACCGGCGGCGGCAAGATCGAGAACTTCGCGGGCACGGCCGCGTTCTTCGGCGAGCTCGGGATCCCGTTTCCGGAGGCGAACGCGTTCTTCGTCTCGCGCCTCGAGTTCTGGGGCGGCCTCCTGCTCGTGGTGGGCCTCGCGACGCGCCTCGTCGCGGCCGGGCTCGCGTCGACCATGGTCGTGGCTCTCGCCACCGCCGACCGCGAGTCGTTCCTGGGAGCCCTCCGGGGAACGAGCGATGGCGGGCTCACGGACGTGGCGGCATTCGTGTACCTCGTCTTCCTGCTCTGGCTGATCCTGCTCGGGCCCGGGCCCGCGAGCCTCGACGCGCTGCTCGTGCGCTGGCTGCACGGCAAATCGCCCGCGACGCCGGCGCCAGCCGCCTGACTCCTCCGGCCGGCGGCGGGCGTAGAATTCTCGGCAGCCCTGTCGAGCGACGTGCCCGACCCAGGACCGGGGAGGAGGGGCCATGACCACGATCCGGCAGATCCTCGCGCGGAAGCCCGAGGTCCACGCGATCGATCCCGATGCGACGGTGCTCGAGGCGCTCCGGCTGATGGAGGAGAAGAACATCGGCGCGCTGCTCGTGATGAAGGGCGAGGTGCTCGCGGGGATCTTCTCCGAGCGCGACTACGCGCGGCGCATGATCCTGCACGGCCGAGCCTCGCGCGACACGAAGGTGCACGAGGTCATGACGGAGAAGGTGTTCGTGATCACGCCCGACACCACCTCGGGCGAGTGCATGATGCACATGACCGACCGTCACATCCGCCACCTGCCCGTGGTGGAGGGCGGCCGCGTGGTGGGTGTCATCTCGATCGGGGACGTGGTGCGGACGGTGATCGACGACCTGCGCTTCACGGTGCGGCAGCTCGAGAGCTACATAAGGAGCGGAGGCTAACGCCAAGCAGGGGGTCTGGGGGGCGGCTTAGGAGCCCCCCAGGCGAGCTGCTCCTCCCCCCGTTGACGCTCTTCTGTTGGCGTTAGTCCAGCTCTCCCTCGACAAACCACTGGCCGCGCAGGCGGTCGAGGAACACGCGGAACGCGCCGCCTGGGACGAGAGCCACGTCCCACTCCTCGCGCGAGTAGGCGCGGTCCCACCAGTCGCCCGAGGCTCGCCACGGTCCGGCCGCGGCCGTGACCGTGCCGCGCACGCCGGGAGCCGACACGAAGCCGGGGACGCCCGCCCGGACGATCACCTGGGCGAGCCGCGGAGGGCGATACGCGCGCAGCGCCACGCGTGGGCCGCGCGGGGACGCGTCGCGCCGGCCGCGCGGCAGCGGGCCCGGGGCGAAGCTCGCGACGGCGAAGGCCCCGGGCCTATGCGTGTCGACGAGCCGCGGCGAGCCGGAGCGGCCAGCCGCGGTCCAGGCGTCGAGCCGCGCCAGCGTCTCCGCGAGCTTTTCCGGCGAGGGCAGCGCCGGGTCGAGCAGCGAGAACTGGGCCGCGCGCGCGGGCGCGGGCTCCGCGCGCAGCGTGATGCGCACGATCTCGTCCTTCGGCCGGCGCGCTTCGAGGTCGAGCAGCACCAGCGTGCGCCAGGTGCGCGCGTCGCCCGAGGGCATCGCGGGCCGGAGCGTGCGCGCGTGGATCGTGGCGTCCGCGAGCCCGAGCTCGTAGGCGAGCGACGCGGCCTTGGCCCCGCGCGCCGCGAGCGCTCCGGTGAGCGGCTCGAGCAGCCGCGACAGCAGGAAGGCGAGCGGCTCGAGCCCCGAGACCGGCCAGTCGAGCTCGAGCGTCGTCTCGAACCGCTCCGGCAGCGGCGTCGCGACCAGCACCCCCGCGTCTTCGCCACGCGCGCGGTGCACCAGGCGCGCGGCCGCGAGCCCGAGCCGCGCGGCGAGTGCTGCCGGCGGCAGGCTCGCGAGCTCGCCGATCGTGCGGAGGCCCCAGCGTGCGAACAGCTCCTGCTGCTCCGGCTCGAGGTCCATGAGCGCGAGCGGCAGCGGGGCGAGCGCCGCGGCCTCGCCCCCGGCGGGCACCACCGTCAGCCCGGGACACGCGCGCGCGATGACGAGCGCCGCCTCGCGCGTGAAGGCGAGCGCGGCCTGGGCGTCGAC
Source organism: Vicinamibacteria bacterium (assembly GCA_036559805.1). Taxonomy (GTDB): domain Bacteria; phylum Acidobacteriota; class Vicinamibacteria; order Fen-336; family Fen-336; genus DATBSL01. Next base: position 16,437 of record DATBSL010000211.1, on the reverse strand, counting down.
CTGTCGCGCCGCGGCGGCGGCGATGAGCGCGCGGCCCAGCTCGTGCGGAGTCGCGTAGAGCCGGCCCAGGCCGGTGAGGTCGAGCAACACCGGCGTCGGCGCGCGCGCTTCGACCCGCGGCGTGAATGCGCGCGCTACGGCCACGAGCGCGCCCGCTTCGGGGAGGGCTCGGGGCGAGTGCAGGCCGCCGAACACGCTTCAGCCCTCGGCCGCTCAGACGGCGGCGAGCGTGAGCTCGGCTTCGCGCAGCCTGTGGCCTCCGGCCCGCGCGCGCGCCGCGAGCGACTGCAGCAGGCACGCGGGGCCGGGAGGACCGGAGAAGCGCAGCCCCGCGGGCTCGAGCGCGAGGACCCGGCCTCCGGGGCTGCAGGCGACGTGGCTCTCCGCCAGCAGGACGAGCCCGCTCTTCGTGTGCTCGACGAGCCGCTCGAGGCGCTGCCAGGTGGCGAAGGGCAGGCGCTGCGGCTCGCGGCCGGCCCCGGCCAGGTCGAGCGCCACCACGTCGAAGAGTCCCGCGCCCACGAGCGTCGCCACGGCCTTCGTGGCCTCGGCGAGTGTTCTTGCCTGCGGCTCTTCCCCGCTCACGCGCGGACCGCGCAGCCACAGCAGCCGCTCGAGGTCGACGCCTGCGGCGGCGGCCGAGGCGGGATCGAGCCGGTCGAGCGGGTCGACGAGCGCCGCGAGCGCCCCCGCGGCCGTCGTGCGCGCGAGGAGCGCGAGCAGCACGCCGGTGCGGCCCGAGGACGCGGGCCCGTGGATCTCGGAGAGCTCGCCGCGCGGGAAGCCGCCGGCGAGAAGCGTGTCCAGCTCGGGGACGCCGGTTGCCAGCGCGCGCTGCCTGTAGTCCTCGACCCGCAGCGGCGGCTCGTCGGCCTGCAGCTTCCGCGCGCGCAGCAGGTTTTCGAGCACGCGCTTGCGCTCCGCGACGCTCGGTGGTGTGACGGCATCCGTCGGTACGACGGCGCCCGGACCCTCACACGGGGCCGCCGGCGCCAGGTCGACATCTGGCGGAGGTGTCCAGGGGAGTGCGGCGGGGAGAGGGGCAGCGCTCATGGTGTATTTCGCTTTTTCTTCGCCTGATGAATATCGGGCGTGGAGCCGGATTCGTCAATCCCGAAAACCTTGTGGAAGTCTGGTCAACGCCCACAACGCATAGACTGCAACTCGGGGCGCCCCGAGTTGAGTCCGAGGCTGTCAACCTCGGGCCGGGAACGCAGCGCCCGCTCGAAGGCTCGGCCGCCGCGGATCAGGCCGGCTGCTGCTCCGCGGGTGCGGGAAGCTTGCCCGCGTCTTTAGAGGCCGCACTCCCCCGCTTGCGCGCCGTGAACCACTCGCGAACGGACTCGGGCCGCAGGCCGTCGAGATAGGTGTAGACGACCGGCACCACGACGAGCGTCAGGAGCGTCGAGGTGATCAGCCCGCCGATCACGGCGCGGGCCATCGGCGCGCGCATCTCGGCGCCCGCGCCGATCGCGAAGGCGAGCGGCAGCATGCCGAAGATCATCGCGAGCGTCGTCATCACGATGGGCCTGAGGCGCGTCGAGCCGGCCTTCACGAGCGCCTGGTCGCGGCCCATCCCCTCGCGCCGCGCCTGGTTCGCGAAGTCGACGAGCAGGATCGCGTTCTTGGTCACGAGACCCATCAGCATGATGAGACCGATCATGCTCATGATGTTCAGGTTGTCGCCGGTGGCTAGGAGCGCGAGCGCGACGCCGACGAGCGACAGCGGCAAGGACAGCATGATCGCGAACGGCTGCGTGAACGAGCCGAACTGGCTCGCCAGGATCAGGTAGATGAAGACGACGGCCAGGAACAGCGCCTGCATCATGTTCGCGAACATGTCCTTGAGCTCTTCGGCGTCGCCGCCCATCAGGATGTCGTAGCCGGGCTCGAGCTTCAGGCCCGCGACGGCCGCCTCGATCTCGGCGCTGATCTCGCCGAGCGAGCGGCCGTCGGGGTTGGCGCTGACGCGCACCTCGCGCACGAGATCCTTGCGACGGATCGTCGAGGGGCCGGTGCCGGGCTCGGTCGAGGCCAGCTCGCGCAGCGGCACGAGCAGCTTGTCCTGGTTCTCGTCGTCCTTGTCGGTCGGAACGGTCAGCGCGAGCAGGTCTTCGGCGTAGCGCCTCTGGTCGGCGCGCAGCCGCACGCGCACGTCGTAGCTGTCGCCTTCGCGGTCCTCGATCACCGACGCCACTTCGCCGGCCACGGCGGCGCGCAGCGTCGTGCCCACGACCCCGGCCGGCACCCCGAGGTCGCTCGCGCGCTCGCGGTCGACGCGCACGCGCAGCTCGGGCTTCGCCTTCTCGAGGCTCGTCTCGATGTCGGCGACGCCCTTCATCTTCCCCATCGCCAGCATCAGCTCGCGCGAGATGCGGTCGAGCTCGTCCACGTCGCTGCCCCGCACGCTGATCTGGATCGGCTTCTGGCCGAACGGGCCCGCCTCGAAGAGCCCGTAGGTGAGCCCCGGCACCTCCTGGATCACGCGCCGCGCGTCGCCGAGCACCTGGCTGAAGGTCTTGCCGGTACCGGGGTGGAGCTTCACGAAGGTGACGCCCTCGGTGACGGGGCGCGAGGTGGTGCCCGCCTCGCCGATCGTGGTGTAGGTGTACTCGACGTCGGGGAGCGTCTTGAGCCGCCGGACCATCTCCCGCGCGCGGTCGCCCGTCTCGCGCAGCGTCGCGCCCGGGGTCGCCCGGAACGCGACCTGGTACTCGCCGCGGTTGAAGTCGGGCATGAAGTCGCCGCCCAGGATGCCCAGGATCGGGAAGCTGCCGAGGAAGGCGACGAGCGCCACCGCCAGCACCGTCTTGCGGTGCGCGAGCGACCAGCCGAGCATGCGCTCGTAGCTCACGTGCAGCCGGTCGAACCAGTGGTTGAAGCGCGCGAGCGTCTTCCCGACGAAGCCATCGTGGCGGTCTTCCTCGACCGCGGGGTCGACCCAGCGCGACGACAGCATCGGGTCGAGCGTGAAGCTCACGAACAGCGACACGAGCACGGCCGCCGCGACCGTGATGCCGAACTCGTAGAAGAACTGCCCGACCATCCCGCCCATGAACGCGACCGGGATGAAGACGGCGACGATCGTGAACGTAGTGGCCATGACGGCGAGACCGATCTCGTTGGTGCCGTCGAGCGAGGCCGCCACGTGGTCCTTGCCGCGCTGCAGGTGGCGCACGATGTTCTCGCGCACCACGATCGCGTCGTCGATCAGCATCCCGATCGCGAGGCTCAGGCCCATGAGCGTCATCACGTTGAGCGTGAAGCCGAACAGCTTCATCGCCGTGAAGGCCGCGATCACCGAGATCGGCAGCGTCAGGCCGGTGATCACGGTCGAGCGCCACGAGTTCAGGAACACGAACACGATCAGGACGGTCAGGATGCCGCCGATGATCATGGTCAGGTTCACGTCGTGGATCGAGTCGCGGATGAACTGCGAGTCGTCGCGCACGAGCTGGAGCGAGACGCCGTGCGGAAGCTCGGCCGCGAGCTTGTCCACGGCGCGCTTCACGCCGTCGGCCACGGCCACGGTGTTGGCGCCCGACTGCTTGACGACGTCGAGCGCGAGCGCCGGGCGCTCGTCGAGCAGCGCCAGGTTGCGGGACTGCTCGACGCCGTCGATCACCTGGGCGACGTCGCTCACGAAGATCGAGGCCGCGCCGGCGCGCTTCACGGGGATGCGCCCGATCTCGGCGGCGCCGCGGCCGCGGGCGGCGACGCGCACGAGCGCCTCGGTCGCCCCGCGGTCGGCCGAGCCCGCCGGGAAGTCCACGTTCTCGCGCCGCAGCGCCTCCACCACCTGCGCGAGCGAGATCCTGTAGGCCTCGAGCTTCGCGCGGTCGACGACCACCTGGATTTCGCGGACGCTCTCCCCCACCAGGTTGACGGCGCCCACGCCCGCCACCGTCTCGAGCCGCTTCTTGACCAGCTTGTCGGCGATCTCGGTCGCGGCCTGCGGCGTGAGGCCGGGCGCACCCACCGAGACCGACACGATCGGCAGCGCGTTGGCGTCGAGCCGCTGCACGACCGGCTCCTCGATCTCGACGGGCAGCAGCCCCCGGATCGCGGCGACCTTGCCGCGGATGTCCTGCGAGGCGACTTGGGTCGAGACGCCCACGCGGAACATCACGACGATGTTCGAGAGCCCCTCCTGCGAGGTCGACTCTACGTGGCGGATGCCCTCGACGGTGTTGATCGACTCCTCGATCCGCTTCGTCACTTCACGCTCGACCGCCTCGGGCGTCGCACCCGCGTAGATCGTGGTCACGGTGACGATCGGGAAGTCGATATCGGGGAACTGGTCGACGTTCAGCTGGCGGTAGGAGGTGAGCCCCAGCACCGCGAGCGCCAGCATCATCATGGTGGCGAAGACCGGCTGCGCGACGGAGACGCGGGTCAGGAACATGGCGCGCTCTGCCGGCTACTCGCGCCGCGCCGCGGCCGCTTCGACGGGAGCGCCCGACGCGAGCGCCACGGGCGGGTCGAGCACTACGCTGTCGCCCGCGGCGAGTCCCCGGGTCACCTGGATCGCGTCCGGCGTCTCGACGCCCAGCGTGACGCTGCGCCGCTCGGCCTTGCCGTCCTTGACCACGAACGCCTGCGCCGCGCCCGTCTCCGCTCCGTCGCGCTGGAGCGCCGCGGGCGGCACCACGAGCGCGGCCTGCACCCGCCCGACCGTGACGATGGCGCGGGCGAACAGGCCGCCCACGAGGCCCGCCTGCCCGGGCACCTCGACGGTCACCTCGAACGAGCGCGTGCGCTCCTCGACGAGCGGGGAGATGCGCGCGAGGCGGCCCTTCACGGCCTGGCCGGCGTGCGCGTCGACCTGCACGTCGACGCTCGCGCCCAGCTTCGCCTTGCCGTAGTGCGCGGAGGGAACCGGGGCCTTGAACTCGAGCACGGAGTCGTCCACGAAGGTGAAGACGGCCGTGCCGTTCGAGAGCATCGCGCCGGCGTCGGCGTAGCGCTTCGCGACACGGCCCGCGAAGGGCGCGCGGATCTCGGTGCGCGTGAGCTGCTGCGCGGCGATCGCCGCCTCGGCCTTCACCTGTGCGACCGACGCCTCGGCCACCTGCAGCGCGACCTCGGCCGACAGGCTGTCCTTGGCGGTGATGCCACCGGTCTTGAGCAGGCTCTGCGAGCGGTCTTTTTCGGCGAGCGCGTGGCTGCGGTTGGCCTCTGCCACGGCCAGCGCCGCCTTGGCGCGGTCGTTCGACAGGCGGTAGTCGGTCGCGTCGAGCACCGCCAGGAGCTCCCCGGCCGCGACGCGCGCGCCCTCGTCGCGCATCACCTTGACGAGCCGGGCCTGCAGCTCGGCCACGAGCTGCACCTGCGCCCGCGGGCGCAGCGTGCCGGCGAGCACCAGCGTCTCGTCGATGTCGCGCGACTCGACACTCGCGATGCGAACGGGCACGCCGCGCGAAACGGGAGCGGAGGCGTCGGCGCTGGGCCCGCCCGAGCAGGCGGCGAGCGTCAGGGGCAGGGCAACGAGGGCCAGCAGGCTGCGGGTCGTCATCACGGTCCTTTTGTTGGAGCGGCGGTATCGGCGAGAGGGTCGAGCCCGCGCACGTAGCGCAGGCCCGCGCGGGCGTTGACGTGGGCGTGCAGCGCCTCGACGCGGTTCCACTCGGCCTGGGTGAGCGCGGCCAGCGAGTCGAGCACGTCGAGCGTCGTCGTCGCCCCCAGCTTGTAGTTCGCGGCGGTCATGTCGGCGGCCTTGCGCGCCTGCGCCACGTTGAGCTCGGTCGCGCGGAAGACGCTCGCGGCGACGCGCAGGCGGTCGAGCGCCTGCTTCGCCTCCAGGTCGATCTGCGACACGAGCTCGAGCCGGTCCTGGCCCACCTTGGCGCGGTCGGCTCGGGCCTGGGCCACGCGGCCGGCCGTTCGCCAGCCGTCGAAGATCGGCACCTTGAGCGTGACCGCGAGGGCCCACTTCTTGTAGGTGCCCTCGAAGAAGTTCGCGGTGTCGAGCACGGACCAGCCGTAGGCCCCGTCGAAGTCGAGGCGAGGCTGCCTGTCGGCGTTCTGAATGCCGATCACCTCGTCGTAGATCTTCTCGTTCCAGGCGACGGCCTTGAGCTCGGACCGGCTCGCGGTCGCGTCGCGCACGACGTCCGCCCGCTCGGCCGACTCGTCCACGAACTCGAGCGAGTCGGTCGGCTCGACGGGGGTGTCGGTCGGCATCAGCATCACGGCGTTCAGGTCGCCGCGCACGAGGTCCGCGACGCCGCTCAGGCGCAAGAGCGTGGCGCGGGCATTCGCGAGGTCCACCTCGAAGCGCAGCACCTCGAGCTCCGTCGCGACGCCGGAGGCGAGGCGGTTCTTCGCCATCTCCAGGTGCTTCTGCTTCTGGAGCACGACCTTCTCGGCCACTCGCGCCTGCTCGAGCGCGAGCAGGTAGGCGTTGTAGGCGTAGATCGCCTTGAGCGCCGTGTCCTGGCGCGAGGTGCGCACGTTCTCGTCGCCCAGCTTCTCGGCGTAGCCCGCGGCGCGGATCGCCTTGCCGAGGCTGAAGCTCCAAAGCGTCTGCTTGAGCGTGAGCGTGCCGCCCCAAAGGGTCTGCGGGAGCGGACGGAACGCCTGCAGCACCTCGGGCGGGAACTCGTCGAGGTTCGGGCTGTTGAAGAAGCCCGGGTCCTGGAAACGCTGGTACGAGCCGAGGACGTTCAGCTCCGGCAGCGCGTCGGCGCGCGCTTCCTTCGCGCGCCCGCGCAGGCCGTCGCGGTCGGCGAGACTCCGCTGCACGGCCGGGTTGCGCTCGAGCGCCAACGCCACGGCCTGGGCGCGCGAGAGCGGCTCGGCGGAAAGACCGCCGGCCCCGACGAGGACGAGCGCCGCGACGAGGCGCGTCACGCGCGGGCTCACGCGGCCGCGCTCCAGCCACGGACGACGACGTCCACGAGCCCATCGGCGAGCTCGTGCGTGAGGTCGGGTCGGCCGCAGAGCAGGTAGCCGCACATCGCCTCGCCGAGCGCTCCCATGAAGACGAGCAGGCGGATCTCCGTGGGCCCAGGCGCGATCTCGCCGCGCGCGACGGCGGCGTCGACGGCGCGGCCCACCTCGGCCACGACGCCCTGGTAGAAGCCGACGAAGTCGGTCGTGGGCGCCGAGTGCTTCGGGTCGTGGATGAGACCCATCACGAAGCGCGACAGATCCGGCTGCCGGAGCGCGCCGTCGAGGTACGCGCGCGCGGTGCGTGTCAGCTGATCGCGCAGCGACCCCCCGCCCGCGAGCGCCTCGGTCATCTCCTCGCGGAAACGCTCGAGCGCGCCTTCGACGAGCGCGCGATAGACGCCCTCCTTGCTTCCGTAGAAGTGATAGAGCGTCGGCTTCGTGATTTCGGCAGCTTCGCAGATCTCTCGGACGGAGGTGGCTTCGTACCCTTTCTCCGAGAACAACTCCAAAGCTTTCTTCAGGATACGGTCGTTGCTGCGCAGCGCGGTCGTCGCCATCGAGCCTCTATACGTACCGGACGGTACACTGGTTCCGTCCCTTCGACAAAGCGGGTCGCTGTGCTACGCTTGCCGAATCCCCGAGGCCCGGGTTTCCCCGGGCGCCCCCGCCCGGACCCGAAAGTCCTCAGGAGGGGGTGGAGCACCCCCAATTGGAGGAAGTTTGGCAGTCAGCGCACAGGACGAGCAGCGGCTCGCCCTATTCATCGACTTCGAGAACATCGCCATCGGCGTCCGCGACGCCCACTACCGCAAGTTCGACGTGAACCTCGTGCTCGAGCGCCTGCTCGAAAAGGGCAAGGTGCTGAGCAAGAAGGCCTACGCGGACTGGAGCCGGTACTCGGACTACAAGCGCTCGTTCCACGAGTCCGCGATCGAGCTGATCGAGGTCCCGCAGAAGTCGGTCGGAGGCAAGAACTCCGCCGACATCCGGCTGGTCGTGGACGCGATGGACATGTCGTTCCAGAAAGAGCACATCAACTGCTTCGTGGTCTGCTCGGGCGACTCCGATTTCTCGCCGCTCGTGTCGAAGCTCAAGGAGAACAACAAGTACGTGATCGGCCTCGGGGTCAAGAACTCGACCTCCGACCTGCTGATCGAGAACTGCGACGAGTTCATCTTCTACGAGGACCTGGTGCGGGTGCAGCAGCGCCCGATGCCGGCGATCACGGGCTCGCTGCCCGAGAAGCTGCAGGACTGCTTCGGGCTGCTGGTGGACGCGATCGTGGCGCTGCAGCGCGAGAACAAGGAAGTCCTGTGGGGCTCGATGGTCAAGGAGACCATGAAGCGCAAGCGGCCCTCGTTCAACGAGAGCTACTACGGCTTCCGCACCTTCTCGCACCTGCTCGAGGACGCGCAGCGGCGCGGGCTCGTGACGCTGCGGCGCGACCAGAAGTCCGGCAGCTACATCATCGAGGACCTGGGGCCCACGGCGGCCGCCACGACATCGGAGGCTTCGCCTGAGCGCAAGCCCGAGGCGGCCGCCACGGCGCCGGCAGCGGCTGGCGAGGCGGACGCGAACGGGAGCCGTACCGGACGGCGGCGCCGCGGGCGCGGCGGACGCGGGCGCCGCGGCGGCATGAGCGTGCCGGCCGGAACCCCCTCCGAAGCGGGCTCCGCGTCCATGGACGACGGCGACGACGAGGACGACGACGGCGACGATTCCTCGCCCGAGCCGCCCGCTCCGACGACGCCGACGCACGGCGACGAGGCAGCGGCGGCGGATCGCCCGGCGTTCTCGCTGTTCTCCTGGCTCCGGCGCGAGCCGGAGGAGAAGAAGCCCTAGGCGAGCGGCAGCATCAGGACGAGCTCGCCCGAGTCGGTCGCGTCTTCGAGCGAGCCGCCGTGCAGCTCGGCGATCCGGCGCGCGAGCCCGAGCCCGAGCCCGGCGGTGAGCGGCGCGCCGTTCGTCGCCTCGCCCAGCGAGCGCACGCTCAGTCGAACCCCGTCCGTCCACGCCCCGACGCGGATCGCGAGCGGCGCCGTGTTGGCGCCGGCGCGGGAGCGGACCTCGTCGGCGAGCGCGCGCAGCGCGACGCGCAGCAAGCTGGCGTCCGCGACCACCGTCTCGGCCGCTGCCTCGAGCTCCACCGAGACCTCGGGCGTGCGCAGCTCCGAGAGCAGGTCCTCGAGATAGACGGTGTTCTTGCGGATCTCGCCCCGGTTGAACAAGACGAGAGCGCGGGCGTCGTCGAGCGCCGAGGCGAGCGCCGGCGCGAGCTTGAGGTAATGGTCGGCGAACCAGGGCGGCACGTCGGGCTGGGCGCGGAGGTCACCGAGGCGGTCGCGCAGCGTCTCGAGCGAGCCGGCCAGATGCTCGAGGCCGCCGATCGAGGCGCTGCCGGCGAGCGCCAGCCCGAGCGCGCGCTCGGCGGCCTTAACGGAGTTGAGCGTGGCGACGAGCTCGAGCGCCACCGCGATCGCGCGCGGGATCTCGCTCAGGTGCTCGAGCGCGTCGGGCCCGGGGCGCGCGGTGTCGGCGCCGTAGTAGAAGACGCCCAGCCCCTGCAGCCCCGCGGGCGTGCGGAACGGCACCGCCAGAAGCGCGACGAAGCGCCCCTCCGGCCGGTCGAGCGCCTTGCCCAGCTCGAGGTTCTCGGCCGCGAAGGCGAAGCTCGGCTTGGCGCCGCGCGCGGCGTTTTCGATCACGTGGCGCAGCGCGGGCGCGGACGCCAGCACCGGCTCGCTCGACAGGCCCACGAGCGTCGCGGCCCGCGGCGGCTTCTCGGGCTGCGGCACCCAGAATGCGGCGTGCTCCACGCCCGCGATCCGGGCCATCCGCGCGAGCACCGGCTCGAGAGCCGTCTCGAGCGTCTTGCCCGTGAGCAGGTCCTGGGCCACGGTCATCGTGCGTCTCAGGTCATCGAGACGCTGTCGCGCGAGGTCGCGCTCCTCGCGCAGCTCGCTGAGCGCCGCCCCGAGCTGGGCGGAAGCGTCGGCGTAGGTCTCGACCAGCTCGCCCGCGCGCGCCTCGGCCCCGGCGCCGCGTCCGGAGTCGTCCGGCGTCGACGTCGGCGCGACGCGCACCACGGTCTGGACCACGGGAGCGGCCGCGGCCAAAGGCAGAGCACTCGGCGACGGCGGGCGGGGCAGAGCACTTGGCGAGGGCGGGCGCGCGGCAGCCGGGGCTTCGGGCTCGGGCCCCAGACGCGTGCGCCCGAAAAGATCCATGAGCGCCTGCTCCGCCCACTGCCGGGCCGGAGCCGCCTCCTTCACGTCCAGGATCGCGTAGCGATTGGCGAGGTCCTGGACGGTCCGCGCCAGGATTACACCGAACGTCTCGAGCACCCCCTCGCCTCGCACCGCGACCGCGGGGATCGCGTCGGTGTGGCGCATGTTGAGCGCACGGTCGAGCGCCTCGATCTCGAGCTTTTGCGGCAGGTCGCGCTTGTTGTACTGCAGCACGAACGGCATCTGCTGCGGGTCGAGCCGGTGCGAGAGCAGGTTCTGGGTCATCTCGCGGTAGCTCTGGAGGTTCTCCTCCCAGCGGTCGAGGGCGGAGTTGGCGACGAAGACCAGCGAGTCGGCGCCCTTCAGCACCAGCCGCCGCGTCGCCGAGTACATGGCCTGCCCCGGCACCGCCAGCACCTGCAGCCGCAGGTCGAAGCCCCGGAAGCCCGGCGTGCGCAGGGGCAGCAGGTCGAACAGGATCGTTCGGTCCTGCGCGGAGTTGATCGAGATCAGCTCGCCGCGGCGCTTGGCTGCCGCCGAGCGATGCAGGATCTGCAGATTCGTGGTCTTCCCGCCGACGGGCGGGCCGTAATAGACCAGCTTGACCTTGATCGTACGGTCGCGGTGATTCAGCTCGACCATTCGCGGGGGCTCGGCGTGGCGAGTGTACCGCGAAAAGCGGAACGCCCAGGGCTGCGGTGGGCTCCGCATGTGCGAGTTAGCCCGAGGCACAACGAAATGCGGTTCGAGAGTTTACAAAAGCGGTAGCGAGATCACCTCGAGGGTGCGCTAGACGCGCCGCTCCCAAGCAGCCACAGCTCGTTCGACACCGAGACTGTATTGCTCGTGGCGAGGAAGCGGCCGTCGCGCGACACGTCGAAGGGGTAGTTGGTGCCGAGGAAGCGGATGCCCGAGAGCGTCGTCGTGGATCCGCCCTCGAAAGGAACCACGCGGATCTCCGCGTTGCCGTCGCTCCCCACCGCCTGGAACCCGAGCCGCCGCCCGTCGGGCCACCACACGGGCCACCCGCCCGTCTCGCTCAGCTGGCGCGGCTCGCCTCCCCCCGCGGGGACCACGAACACGCCGGCGCCGAAGCTGCGGTCCGGCGAGAACGCGATGAAGCGCCCATCGGGCGAGAATCGGGGAACCGTCGACGGACCCTCGGTGAGCGCCCGCAACGCTCCTCCGACCACGGGCGCGACGTGCACGCGCACGCGATCGCCCTCGCTGACCGCGACGGCCAGCCGCTGACCGTCCGGCGAGAGATCCGGGTAGGACAGGCTCGGCCCCTCGGGGAGGACGGGGACCGGGACGCCGCTTGGGCGCGCGACGCGGAAGACGCGACTCGGCTCGCGGCCCCAGGTGAAGAACAGCAGGCTCGAACCGTCCGGCGAGTACAGCGGATAGATCTCGGGCACTCTGCCCGCCGTCACCTGTCGCGTGGCGCCGCCGTCGGCCGGTACGGTCCAGATGTGCCACAACCCGTCCGCCTCCATCCGGCTGAAAGCGAGCTCGTTCCCATCCGGCGCGAAACGCGGCGCCCACAGCGGCGCTGCGTGGGTGACGAGCGTGCGCGCGGCACCGCCGGCGAGGGGGTACACGACGAGCGCGCTCCGTGAACGGGAGCTCAGGAAGGCGAGCGTGCCGTCCTGCGCCAGGCTGGGGCCGGTATCCGGTCCCGGGCCGGAGGTGAGCCGCACGGGACTGCTTCCCTCTCGCAGCGGCATCAGCCACAGGTTCGTGGCGCCGGCCCGGTTCGACACGTGGATCACTCCGCGACCGTCGCGTGTGAAGACCGGCGAGTCGCTGAAGACACCGGTCTCGTCGCTCCACAGGGGTGCCGGGCTCCCTCCTCGAGCGGCGACGCCCCAGATCTCGCGCGAGACTCCGCCCCGGCTGCGCACGAAGGCGATCTGCGCGCCGTCCGGGGACCAGGCGGGCGCGCCGAGGAACGGGTGGGTTCCGTCCCCCTGCACGAGCTCGCGGAGGCCGGCTCCTTCTGCCCCGGCCACCGCCAGCGCCTCGGGCGCTCCAGGCCGTCGCAGGATGAAGGCGAGCTGGGTGCCGTCGGGCGACCAGGCAGGCTGCGCACCCCACTCGACGAGGCTCATCGCGTTGCCGCCGAAGGTCGGCATCACGCAGATCTCGGTCGTCCGAGCGTCTGCGCCGACGCGCGAGAAGGCGATGCGCTCCCCGTCAGGCGAGAACGCAGCGCGTCCCTTTCGAGCAGCGTCGTGCGTGAGCCGCACGCGCGCACCACCGGCGACACGACCCAGATACAGGTCGAAGGCCTGGCCCTCCGGCGTGGCGTAGACCAGCATCTTGCCGTCGGCCGACAGCGCGGGCTCGGTGATGTCGAGCTCGCTCGAGAAGAGCAGCGAAAGGCGGCCTGCCCCGGCGCCTTGAGCCGCCGGGCGCTCGGTGCGCAGCACGACCAGCGCGACCACCGCGCCCACGAGCGTTCCCAGCGCCAGCATGCCGGCCCACGTCCAGCGGCGGCTTCGAACGTGGTGCGCGGGCGACTCCACCCCCGAGGCCGAGCGGAGCGCCTCGAGCGCGGAAAGCGCTTCGGCCGCACGCTGGTAGCGCTGGCCGGGCGCCTTGGCCAGACAGCGAGCGACGACCGCTCGCAGCCCGGCGGGCACGCGGGACGGGAGGGGGACGGGCGGATCATGGAGAACCGACGAGCACAGATCGACGGTCGTCCGGCCGCGGAAAGGCAGCTCGCCGGACGCCATCTGGTAGAGCAGCACGCCGAGCGTCCAGACGTCTGCCCGCTGGTCCACGGCCTCGTCCCGAAGCTGCTCCGGCGCCATGCACGCCATCGTTCCGACCACGTGTCCCGGCAGCGTCAGCGAAACGTCCAGCGCCGAGCGCGTGAGTGTCGCCACGACGTCGGCGTTCTCGGCGGTGGGCCGTTCGTCGGAGCGTCCCGCAAGCCGCTTGGCCAGGCCGAAGTCGAGCACCTTGACCTGGTCGAGCGGCGTGACCATCACGTTGGAAGCCTTGAGGTCGCGGTGGAGGATCCCGCGCTCGTGCGCGTGCGCGAGCGCGGCGGCGACCTGGATCCCGAAGTGCAGCACGGTTTCCGTGGGCAGCCCGTGCGCCGTCAGCAGCGTGCTGAGCGGTCTGCCTTCGATCGCCTCCATCGCGATGTAGGACTGGCCTTCGGCCTCGCCTACTTCGAACACGGTGCAGATGTTCGGATGGTTCAGGGCGGAGGCGGCGCGCGCCTCGTTCAGCAGGCGAGAGCGCGCGACGGGGTCCTGCATGCGATGCGGCGGCAGCACCTTGAGCGCGACTTCCCGCTGCAGCTTCTCGTCGCGAGCCCGGTAGACGACGCCCATGCCCCCGGCGCCGATCGTGTCGAGCACCGCGTAGTGGGCGAGCGTCCCGCCGACCATGGCCCCAAGAGGTTACCTCAGTCGTCGGAGCCGGCCGGCTTTCCAGGGTTCCAGCTGGGCTCAGATGGGACGGTGAGCGGTTTGGAACCGTCGCAACCGGTTAGTTCTTTAGCTGTTTGTGGCCGGAGTCGGCCGAGGCGGGAAGCTTGGTAGCGCTACAGGGAATCGAACCCTGGTTTGATGGCTGAGAACCATCCGTCCTAACCCCTAGACGATAGCGCCGTAAAACCAGTCTACGAAAGCGGCCCAGAGCCCGTCAAGCCAGGCCGCCGCGGCCGATTCCGGCCTTGTGATAGCCTCGGCGTTTGTCCATGACGGTCCGAACGCGCATAGCGCCGAGCCCGACGGGAGATCCGCACGTGGGCACCGCCTACGTCGCGCTCTTCAACTACGCGCTCGCGCGCAAGCACGGGGGCCGGTTCGTCCTGCGCATCGAGGACACCGACCGCGAGCGCAGCTCGGCGGCGAGCGAGGCGATGATCTTCGAGGCGCTGCGCTGGCTGGGGCTCGCGTGGGACGAGGGCCCGGACATAGGCGGCCCGCACGCGCCCTACCGCCAGAGCGAGCGCAGCGCGATCTACCGCGAGCACGCGGCGCAGCTGGTGAGCCGAGAGGCCGCCTACCTCTGCTTCTGCACGCGCGAGCGGCTCGAGGCGCTCCGCGAGCAGCAGAAGGCGGCGAAGCAGAACTTCGGCTACGACGGGCTGTGCCGGGCGCTGGCGCCGGCCGAGGCGGCGCGGCGCGCGGCGGCCGGCGAGGCGCACGTGGTGCGGCTCGCGATGCCGCGGTCCGGCCAGAGCGTCGTGCGCGACCTGTTGCGCGGCGACGTCGCCTTCGACAACGCGCAGGTGGACGACCAGGTGCTGCTGAAGAGCGACGGCTTCCCCACCTATCACCTGGCGAACGTGGTCGACGACCACCTGATGGAGATCAGCCACGTGATCCGGGCCGAGGAATGGCTCTCGTCGCTGCCGAAGCACGTTCGGCTCTACGAGGGCTTCGGCTGGCAGCCGCCGGTCTTCTGCCACCTGCCGCTCCTGCGCAACGCCGACCGCTCGAAGATCTCGAAGCGCAAGAACCCCGTCAGCCTGAACTTCTACCGCCGCGCCGGCTACTTCCCCGAGGCGCTCGTCAACTACCTGGCGCTCATGGGCTGGGCGATGCCCGACGAGCGCGAGGAGTTCACGCTCGAGGAGTTCATCCAGACGTTCACGCTCGAGCGCATCTCGCTCGGCGGGCCGGTTTTCGACGTCTCGAAGCTCGGCTGGCTCAACGGCAAGTATTTGCGCCGGCTGACGCCGCAGGAGCTGCTGGCGCGGCTGCGCGCGGAGAGCTTCTCGGACGAGCGCCTGCTCGCCGTGCTGCCGCTCGTACAAGAGCGCATCGACACGCTCGAGGCCTTCTTCGACTACGCGTCGTTCTTCTTCGCGGGCGAGCTCGGCTACGACGCGCAGGCGCAGAAGGAGATGGTTCCGAAGGGCCGCACGCCGGGCGAGACGCACAAGCTGCTGCGGGTGCTCGTCGAGGAGGAGCTCGACGCGCTCGTCGACTGGCGCAAGGAGACGCTGGAGGCGAGCGTCCGCGGCTTCGCCGACAAGGCGGGCTGGCCGCACGCGGAGCTCTTCATGGCGGTGCGCGTCGCCGCCACGGGCCGCACGGCCTCGCCGCCTCTCTTCGAGACGCTCGCCGTCCTGGGCAAGGAGACGGTGAGGCGGCGGCTGCGGCGCGCCGCCGAGGCACTCAAGAGCGGAGCACCGGCAAAGTGAGCAGCGAAACACCCGAGGCGCCCCGCAGCGACTTCATCCGCGAGATCGTGCAGGGCGACCTCGCGAGCGGCCGGCACGCCTCGGTGGTGACGCGCTTCCCGCCCGAGCCGAACGGCTACCTGCACCTGGGCCACGCCAAGTCGATCTGCCTGAACTTCGGCATCGCCAACGAGTTCGCGGGGCGCTGCCACCTGCGCTTCGACGACACCAACCCGACGAAGGAAGAGCAGGAGTACATCGACGCGATCCAGAAGGACGTGCGCTGGCTCGGCTTCGACTGGGGCGAGCACCTCTACCACGCGTCCGACTATTTCGAGCAGCTCTACGCCTGGGCGGTCGAGCTGATACGGGCCGGCAAGGCCTACGTTGACGACCTCAGCGCCGACGAGATCCGCGAGTACCGCGGCACGCTCACCGAGCCGGGCCGGAATAGCCCCTGGCGCGAGCGCGGCGTGGAGGAGAGCCTCGACCTGTTCACTCGCATGCGCAAGGGCGAGTTCAAGGACGGCGCGCGCGTGCTGCGCGCGAAGATCGACATGGCCTCGGGCAACATCAACCTCCGGGACCCGGTGCTGTACCGGATCCTCCACGCCAGCCACCCGCGCACGGGCGACGCCTGGTGCGTGTACCCGACCTACGACTTCGCGCACGGCCAGTCGGACGCGATCGAGGGCATCACCCACTCGATCTGCACGCTCGAGTTCGAGGACCACCGGCCGCTCTACGACTGGCTGATCGAGAGCCTGTCCGTCCCGTCTCGACCGCGCCAGTACGAGTTCGCCCGGCTCAACCTCAGCCACACGCTGCTCTCGAAGCGCTTCCTGCTCCGCCTCGTGAACGAGGGGCGCGTGCGCGGCTGGGACGACCCGCGCATGCCGACGATCTCCGGCATCCGCAGGCGCGGCTTCCCGGCGCAGGGCGTGAGGGACTTCGCGGCGATGATCGGCGTCGCCAAGCGCGACGGCGTCGTCGATTACGCGATGCTCGAGCACTGCGTGCGCGACGTGCTCAACCGCGTGGCGCCGAGGCGCTTCGCGGTGCTGCGCCCGCTCAAGCTCACGATCGAGAACTACCCGGAGGGACAGCTCGAGGAGCTCGACGCCGTCAACAACCCGGAGGACGCCGCGGCCGGCTCGCGCAAGGTGC
>DATBSL010000210.1:0-2107 GCA_036559805.1 Vicinamibacteria bacterium | reverse complement strand
CCAGGCGAAGTTCGCCTTCGTCGACCTGGAGCACGCCCGGCACAGCTTCACGAACCCCGACGCCGACAAGGTGGGGATGCCCGCGCTCGCCTACGACGCAGCCGCCGACAAGGCCAGCTGGGAGGCGATGCTCAAGCTGTTCGGCGAGGTGTTCGGAAAGTAGCCCGCCGCCCGCTCAGCCTCGCGCGCCGGGCGGCTCGCCCACGACGTGCACGGTTCGCGTCGGGAATGCGAAGCTCGCGCCCGCCTCCTCGACGATGCGCATGATGCCGAACAGCACCTGCTGGCGCAGCTCGCGGAACTCCGCGTAGTCGGGCGTCTCGAACCAGCACAGCACCTCGATGTCGAGCGAGGAGGGCGACAGGGCCGCGAAGCTCGAGACCACGGACTCCGGCCAGACCTTGGGCGAGGCGCGCAGCAACGCCTCGACCCCGGACACGATCCGCCGCAGCTGGTCTTCGCGCGTGCCGAAGACGAGGCCGATGGTCGCCGCGAAGCGGATACGGTCGCGCGCGCCGAAGGTCTCGATGCGCATGTCGGCGAGCTTGCCGTTGGGGATCGACACGACCGTGCGGTCCAGGGTTCGGACCTGCGTGGAGCGCATGCCGATCCGCTCCACGTTGCCGCTGACGGAGTCCTCGATCCTGACGAAGTCGCCCACGCGGAAGGGCTGGTCGGCGGCGAGCGCGATCGAGCCGAACAGGTTCTCGATCGTCTTCTGGGCTCCGAACGCGATCGCGATGCCGCCGATGCCCAGCCCCGCGAGCATCGTCGCAACCGGGTAGCCGAAGGCGGCGAGCGTCGCCACCAGGCCGGTGACCGCGACGAAGACGCGCGCCAGGCTGCGCATGACCGACAGCAGCGAGCGGGCGGACGGGTTTCCGATGGCCCAGGGGCGCGCGTTCAGGTACCGGGCCCAGACGTCGATCGCGCGCCACAGCACCCAGAAGGCCCCGAAGGTCGCGAGGCCGACGAGCAGCGAGCGCAGCGCGGCGTTCGGGCCGGGCAGCAGGCCGAGCCAGGGCAGCGAGACTGCGGCGGCCGCGACCGAGAGCAGCATCCTGAAGGCCGGCGAGGTGGCCTGCAGCAGCCCCTCGTCCCACTGCGTCGGCGTGTGCCGGAACAGCCGCTGCAGCGTGCCGCCGAGCGTCGCACCGATCACGCGCCCGGCCGCGAGCGCCAGGGTCACGAGCGCCGGCAGCGCGAGCCACTGCCACCACATCACGCCCCAGGGCCCGTAGCGCTGCAGCCGCTGCGGGATCCGGTCGCGGATCCAGCGGTCGGGCAGCGCGTCGTACCACTCGTCGACTCGCGCCACGGTCTGGCGCGAGAAGGCCCACGCGTGCCCCGACCCGGCGCGGACGCGCACCAGGAACACGGGGTCCTGGCCGCCGTGGCCGTCCGGCAGCTGACCGAGCAGGTCGACCCCGTCCGGCAGCCCGTCCTTCGGCTCGCCGTCGGAGGCCGGCGAGAGCGCGTCGAGGTCGACGTCCACGTGGCGCTCGAGCACGGCGCGCAGCCGCCGCGCGAGCTCGGGCCCCCTCGCCTCCTCGCCCTGTGGCAGCACCAGGTAGCGGGCGGCCCCGGCGTAGTCGCCCTTGCGCGTGGTGAGCTCGAGGAACGCGCGCCCGGCCGCGCGCGGCGAGTCGCTCGCCTCGGGCTCGGGAGCCGGCGCGGCCGTCGCCTGCGCCTCCGGCGTCCCCGCCGGCTTCGGCATCCCGGGCAGCTGCGCCCACGCTGGAGAAGCGAAAACGGAAACGACAACGGACACCGCCACGAACCTCAGGCAACGAACCACACGAGCACGCATGTAGGCAATACGAGCAAATGGCAACGGAGGCGTCAACCCACCCCGGCAACGAGCCACCCAGGGGGGCCTGGGGGGACGGAGTCCCCCCAGATCAAGAAAGGAGGCAGCAAGCTTTGCCGATCGTCCCTCTTGCACCATCGTTCTTGAGGAGTAACTGGCGGATGGCCGATCGTCCCCCTTGAACCATCGCTCTTGAGGAGTAACGGGCAAGCGGGCCAGTTAATCGAGCCGCTTCCTGAACCGCAGCGCGGCCACCGTCAGAATGGCGGTGCCCATGAATAGCAGTACCAGAGCCTC
>DATBSL010000209.1:0-2536 GCA_036559805.1 Vicinamibacteria bacterium | reverse complement strand
GGAGTGGACGGCGGCAGCGGATACCGCGACCCCTCGAGCTCGGCGGCGAGCGCCTGCGAGGCGGCCATGACCGCCCGCGCGCGCAGGAAGCCGTCCGGGTCGAGCACGCGCAGCACCACGAGCTCTGCGTCGACGGCCTCGGCAGCAGCCCGGGCGATCTCGCCGAGAGCCTCGTCGAGCGAGGCGCTGCGCGCGAGGCGCTCGCCCGAAGCCGCGAGCGCGTCGAACGCCGCCGCGGAGACGGGAGCGCCGACGTCAAGCTCGCTGTAGGCCATCCGGTCGAATGGTACGCCGCCGGGCCTGGCCCTCCGGTCTGTGGGAGAGGGCATTAGACTCCCGCGAATGGCCCAGCCAGCCAGGCGCCCGGCCGAGGATGCCCCCGAGCTCGACCCGACGGCCGTCGATCGCGCCTACCGCTATTACAAGGAACGCCGCCGCGCGCGGGTGCGCCACACACGCGAGCAGCGACGCGCACGGCTGCGCTTCTGGCTGGTGCTTCTCCTGCTGGTCGGCCTCGCGGTGTACCTGAGCCTGCTGGTGTGGAGCCAGATCGAACAGCTCTTCGGGCTTTAGGAGGACTTGGCGAAACGCCGCTGAGCCGCCGGGCCGCGCTGCTCGCCCCGATGCTGCGTCCTCGGTCGCGCCCGTATAGCTGCGCATACGAACGCTCCCTGCGTCCTTGCCTCGGAACGACCATCGCACCCCGACGACGAGCACCGTTCCACCAAGCCCTCCTCTAGCCACCTATAGTCTCGCGCCGTGGAGCCTCCAGAGCCTCAAGTACCCGTCACCGCCCGAGCACAGGCGGCGGTCTACGACGACGACGAAAGTGGCCCGGGGCCGCTGGCGCTCTGGGTGCTCGGCGAGCGGCTGACCTGGATCTCGGGTCTCGTCCTCGCGCTCTCCGCCTTCACCGGCTGGTACGCCGGCTCGGGGGAGGGCCCCACGCTCGCGGTGATCGGGTGGCACACAGGGACGCTCGGGAAGTTCGTGTTCCTGATCGGCCTCGCCGTGATCGCCCTTGCGGTGATCCGCGAAGCGGGGATCGCGCTGCCGGCCACGGTGCCGGAGAGCCTGATCGTGATCGTCCTCGGCTCGATCGCGACGGTCTTCGTGCTCATCCGCCTGATCTCGATCCCCGACCGCTTCTTCGGGTTCGAGCGTGGGATCGGAATCTGGATCAGCCTGATTGCGGCGATCTCGGTGATCGTCGCGGGCCTACTCCGGGCCACCGACGAGCTCTGACGGCCATGGCCGGGGTCTGACCCCGGACACGGCCGCAGCGCACGCGTCTAGCCGGGGAGGAGCGCCTTGGTGCGCTCGATCAGCGTCTGCGGGCTGAAGGGCTTGCCGATGAAGGCCTGCGCACCGCGCGAGGCGACCGCCCCGACGTCCTCGTCCACTTTGGCGCTGAAGACGATCACCGGGATCGCGCCCACGCCGTGGCGCTCGTGGAGCTGGCGCAACATCTCCCAGCCGTCCATCTCGGGCATCATCACGTCGAGCAGGACGAGGTCCGGCGACTGCTCTTCCATCGCCTCCAGGCCCTCACGAGCGCTCGCCGCCTCGCGGACCGTGTAGCCCTCCATCTCGAGGTTCACGCGCACAAACTCGCGTAGCTTGTCGTCGTCGTCGACGATCAGCACGAGCGGGCCTTCACTCGACGCGCGGGCGCCGGCGCCGGACCGTTCGAGGAACGCGTCGAGGTCGCCGCGCCGGTAGCGGCGGTGGCCGCCGGGCGTGTAGAAGGCGGGGAGACGGCGCTGGTCGGACCACTTGCGAATGGTGCTCTGCGCGACGCCCAGGAACTTCGCCGCCTGACCGAGAGTGAGCCAGTCGGGCTCGGCTCCGGGGGCACGACGTCGCGGCGTTGTTTGGTCGTCGTTCTGGGCCATGGGGACGGGAATCTATAGGAAACCTATTGTTTCTTTCTCACTTACTCTTGACGGTAAACGTCAGAGACCGCTCCTTGGTAACGGTTACGCCTGGATCCGGGTTGTCCTCCAGCGCGCGGCCCACCGCGAGGCCCAGCGCGAAGAGCGCCAGCGCGACGGCGAGGCGGACCCCCCACACCGCCAACCGACGGCCGCGGCGCCGGCGCCGGCGCGGGCGGGAAGGCGCCATGACCATCACGGGCGGTAGTCGGTCGCGCCCCGCGCGTACAGGTGGAGGGCCTCGTCGGCCACGAGCGTGACGTCGGCAGGCCAATTCGGCCCGCCCAGGTCCTCGAACGCCTCTCGCGCCCAGTCCTCGATCGCTCCGGAGACGTCGACGAGCTCCGCGAGGGTGAAGGTCGTGCCCACTCGCTTGCGAAGCTCGGCAGTGACCTGCTCCAGGTGCGCGAGCAACCGCACACGGCGGCGCGGGTCGCGAAGGTCCTCCTGGAAGCGCCGGTGCCCCTCGCGCCACTCCTGCCGCGCCGTCTCGACCGCAAAAGCACTCACGGCGCCGGAGACTACCCCTGAGGAAGCTGCGTGCAACAGGCCCCTTCCGGCCAGAGCTCACCGAGCTCGGCCAGGATGCACTCGCCCAGTTC
>DATBSL010000208.1:0-3571 GCA_036559805.1 Vicinamibacteria bacterium | reverse complement strand
CCGGGCGGGCCGGTCCGTGCGTCGTGGTAGGGCATCGGCGTCCCGAGCTTGTCCTCGCCGGCGCCGTAGGAGTAGGAGTAGACGCAGAGGTAGAGGTCGAGGAAGCCGTCGCGGTCGTAGTCGGCCATCGCGATCGACATGAGCGAGCCCTGGATCGGCTGGTCGAGGCGGAAGGCGTCGCGAACGGGCGCGAAGCGGCCGCTGCCGTCGTTCCGGAACAGCAGGAGCTGGGTTGCGGTGGCGAGCACCAGGTCCTGATCGCCGTCGTTTTCGACGTCGGCGAAGAGCGACGCCGCCGTGTCGTCGAGTACGGCGAGCCCCGAGCGCTCGGTCCAGTCCTCGAACCTGCCGTCGGCTGTGGCGCGGAAGAGACGGTTGGGGAAGCCGGCGGGCTGGGCCACGTAGAGGTCGTCGAGCCCGTCGCCGTCGGCGTCGCCGGCCGAGACGCCGTGGTGGCCGTTCGAGTCCCGCGTCAGGACCGAGTCGACCGTGGCCATCCACGCGTCGAAGCCCGTGGCGAGCTGGCTATGAAACGACTCGTTGCCGCCGAGTGCTTCTCCGGTCACCTCGGTGAACACCGGCGAGGCCGCCCGGGCGAGAGCGTCCGACGCGGCGGTCCACTCGACGACGCGCCAGACGTCCTGAGTCCGGCGCCACGTCATGCGCCACACGCCCACGCGCTGGACGCGCCACGCCTGCGTCCCGGGCCCGACGAGGTCGTAGCGGACTTCGGTGACGGCCGTCCCGGCCTTTCGGTCGACCTCGAGCGAAGGGACCAGGAACTCCGCCGTCGTGACGGCGCGAAAGGGCTCGAGCGTCCGACCGAGCTCGACGGCAAACGCCCGAGCGTCGAGCGCGAGCTCCTGCGGCAGCGTCGCGCTGCGAGCGACGCTGAGCGCTCCGCTACGGGCGTCGATCCCGCCGGCGGGGATGGACAGCCTCCCGCCGCGGAAGCCGGGCGCCAGCAGCCAGTCGGCGATGCGCGCGGCAGCGCCGGGGCTCGCCTTCAGCTTCTCGCTGAGCTCGCCGAGCCGAGCCTCGAGCTCGAGCGCTTCGCGCTCGTCCGGGAACGAATCGTGGCCCGGGGCCACGTCCTTCAGGAACGGCTCGAGCAGCTCGGGGCTGGCGAGCACTGGCCGGTAGTGCGAGGGCTGGGAGCCCGGCGTCGATCCGACGGCGAGCGCGAGGAGTAGAAGGCTGGAGCGCATCTTCGTTCAGGGCGTTCGGGTCGAGAGCTTCCGATCGTCCGTCAGCGCGAGCGTGTGGAGGCGCCCGGCGGGGAGGCCCTGCCAGCGCCAGCGGCGGCCGCCCGGCATCCGGACCTCGACGTCGACGGGACCCGCGTGGTCTCCCAGGCCGAACAGCGGTCTGAGGTCGCTCTGCGAGAGATAGCTGCCGCCCGAGCGGATCTCACGGAACTGCTTCTTGCCGCCCGCGTCGATCGTGACCTTCGCGCCGATCGCGAAGCGGTTCCCCGTGGGCGAGACGACGCGGAAGCCGACCCAGCGGTTCCCGGTCTGCTGCCGGTTCTCCAGCACGGTCGGCGTGTCGTCCATGTTGTTCAGGACGAGGTCGGGGTCGCCGTCGTCGTCGAGGTCGCCCACGGCGAGCCCGCGGCTGACCTTCGGGACCTGGAGCGGCGCGCCGGCGCGAGCGGAAACGTCGCGAAAGCGGCCGCCCCGGTTCAGCAGGAGCTGGCTCTTCTGCGCGAAGCTCTCGCCGAGCGCGGGGAAGTCGCCGACGTCCGCGAAGATGTGGCCGTTGGCGAAGAAAAGATCCAGCCACCCGTCGAGGTCGGCGTCCAGGAAGGCGGCGCCCCAGCCCATGCGCTCGAAGGTGCGCGCCCGCAGGCCCGTCGCCGTGCTCGCGTCCTCGAACTGCCTTCCGTCCAGGTTGCGGTAGAGCGTGTTCGTGTCGTGCGCGAAGGCGGTCAGCACGAGGTCGGTCAGGCCGTCGCCGTCGTAGTCGCCGGCGTCGGCACCCATGCCGGCCTGCGCGCGCGCCTCGGTGTTGACCGCGACGCCCGAGACGAGGCCCACGTTCTCGAAGCGGCCGCCGCCGAGGTTGCGGTACAGGAAGTTCGGGGTCGAGTCGTTCGCCACGAACAGGTCGACGGCGCCGTCGTCGTCGTAGTCGGTGGAGACGACGCCGAAGCCGTAGCCGCGGGCCGCGTCGGCGAGGCCGTGCGCCTCGGCGCGCTCCTCGAAGCGCCCCTGGCCGAGGTTCTCGAAGAAGAGGTCGGCCTCGCCGGGCAGGCCGGCGGGACCGATCATGATGCGGGGGCCGTCGCGCCAGGTCAGCGTGCGCTGCGCCTTCAAGACGTCGTCCCAGCTCGTCTCGACGTACCGCGCGACGTAGAGGTCGAGGTCGCCGTCGGCGTCCGCGTCGAAGAACGAGCAGCCGGTGCTCCAGCCGCCGGCGGCGACGCCGGCCCGCGCCGCGGCCTCGGAGAACGTCCCGTCGCCCTGGTTGCGGTACAGGAGGTTCGGCCCCCAGTTCGTGACGTAGAGATCCAGCCTTCCGTCGTCGTCGAAGTCCCCGGCGCATGCGCCGCTGCCCCAGGCGGCGGCGTCCACGCCGGCCTTGCGCGACACGTCCTCGAACCGGAAGCCGCCGAGGTTGCGATAGAGGACGTTGCGGTGGGGGACTCGCTCGCGGGTCTTCGTCAGCTCGGCGGCGGTCACGAGGTACACGTCGAGGCGTCCGTCGCCGTCGTAGTCGAACAGGGCGAGACCGCTGCCTCCCGACTCGAGGATGTGGTCCTTCGTCGGGCCGCCGCAGTAGGTGCGCGCCTCGAGCCGGGTCGGCTCCGCGAGCTCGACGGCCGATGGACCCTCGCTCGCGACGTCGTCGGCGGAGGCGACCTGCGCGGGCGCCGGGCCCATGGCCGAGGCGTGGCCGCCGTAGACCGGCTCCTTGGGCTTCGACTGGCTGTAGCTGCCCTGGAAGTCCAGGCCGAGAGCGATCTCGCCCTCGAGCTGGGCGCGCGCCTTCTCGAGGACCGCGAGCGAAGGGGCGGCGTCGAAGCGGCCCGGTCGGTCCGACGCGGCACGCAGCGCGCGCGCGGCCTCGCGCAGCTCCGCGCGCAGCTCCGGCCGCAGCAACGCGGCCTGCGGAGCCGCGGCCGCCACCGGCTCGCGGCCGAGCTCGTCGAGCCGGACGGCGGAGTCGGAAAGCGCGCGGCGCGCCGCGTCCGGGGAAGGTGCCTTTGCGGCCGCCTTCACCAGCTCGACCGCCTCGCGCTGGAGCTTCAGGAGCCGGGCGCGCTCGGCCGCCGCAGGGCTCGGTGCGGCCGTCTGAGCCAGCGTCCAGGCCCCGCACGCCAGAGCCGCGAGGCCGATCGCCAGCGTGCCGAATATGACTCGCGAAGGGCGGGTTGGATCCCCGAGATATGAATGCGACACGTTCGGCCCATTTTGGACCATAATCGCGCGCGCCTCAGGGGGGGAGCCCGGGATGCGCCGAATCAGTCCCACCACGTTCCAGATCGCTCGCCGCGGGACGTCGCGCGAGATCAATCGCCAGATCGCGCTGAACCTGGTGCGCTCCAGGCAGCCGATCTCGCGGGCCG
>DATBSL010000207.1:0-5265 GCA_036559805.1 Vicinamibacteria bacterium | reverse complement strand
CCGGCAGAACGGGTTGCCTAGGTTTTAGTTAGGCAGCCAGCGCCAAGTTGTCGTTGGCAGCTATGGTTTTCCCACCGCATTAACGAGCCGGTAAGCACGCTCGACCTGCGTCTCTCGGGGTCACGTTCTCGTCGAAACCGTGACGCCCCCACGCTGTTCAGTCTAGCACGCGCACGCCGCATCGTTGACACTCCCGCGAGCGTACTGGATAATGCGTCGGGACGTAAGTCTCTGACGCACGTCGGTTTTCGGCGGCACCACCCGGGGAGAACATGGCGCTCGAAGACGACCTGAAAGCACGAACCTCCGCTCTCATCAGCCAGCAGATGGCGAACTGGGTCGTCGAAATCCAGCGCGCGATCCAGGGGCATCAGGCGGCGCTCGTGAGCGCGCTCGACGAGCTCGGCGAAACCGTCGCCCGCTACGACGAGAAGGTCGACGAGGGCTCGATCGCGCAGGCGATCGGCGACGTGCTGGCGCAGCAGCCCCCGGCCGCAGGTGTCGCCGACTACTCCGGGCTCAAGGCCGCGATCGCGGCGATCGAGAAGGGGACGAACCTCTCCGAGGTTCTCACCCAGCTCATGGCGGAGGTCACGCGCCACGTCGAGCGCGCGGCGATGTTCATCGTCAAGAACAACGCCGCGGTCGGCTGGCACGCGCGCGGCTTCGACCACCCGGAAGCGGTGAAGACGCTCACGATCCCGCTCACGGCCGACACGGTGTTCCGCCTCGCGCACGGCTCGCGCAGCGGCGCGCGCGGGCACGTCAACCACTCGCCCGCTACCGCCCAGGCGCTCGGTCGTCTCGGCGGCACGCCTCAGGGCATCCTTGCCGTGCCGCTCATCCTGCGCGACAAGGTCGCCGCCATCCTGTACTGCGACACGACCCAGGACGAGATGCCGACGGCAACCGCCGACCTCGTCGAGCTGATGGTCTCTTTCGCGGGCAAGGTGATCGACGTGTTGAGCGCCGCTCCCAAGGTGCCGGCAGTGACTGGAGGCACGAGCCCCGGCGTGCGGGCCGTGCCCCCGCCGGTGCCCGCGGCCGACGGTTTCGGCACCGGGTCGATGCGCCTTCCCGGGGCGCTCAGGCCACCTCCGGCACCGGCTCCGGTGCCCGCCCCGGCGGCGCGCCCCGCGACCTCGCCGCCGCTGCGTCCAGCGGCATTCACGCCCGGTCCCCCGCCGGTCGCCGCCCCGGCTCCGGTGCGTCCGTCGCCCGCGCCCGAAGAGCAGAAGGCGCACGAGGACGCCAAGCGTTTCGCCCGGCTCGTGGTGAGCGAGATCAAGCTCTACAACGAAGCGAAGGTCACCGAGGGCCGCAAGACGCGGGACATCTACGAGCGCCTCAAGGAAGACATCGAGCGCGGCCGACAGATGTACACCGACCGCGTGCCCGCGCCGGTTCGCGACGCGAGCGACTATTTCCAGGACGAGCTGGTACGGATCCTGGCCGGGGGCGACGCCGCGGCCCTTGGGCGCCAGTAAGGTCGGCTCCTTGGGCGCGGCCTTCGCAGCCCTGCTGCTGCTGGCCGATCCCCTGCCCGCGGCGAGTCCCACCTGGCGTTTCGCGGTCGAGCCGCGCGACGCGGGGGAAGCCGCCGTGCGCGACGCCGTGCGCGGAGCGAGCCCGGCGGTTGCGCTCGACGCCGCAGCGCAACGCATGGCTGGGACGCCTTCGGGCGGGCTGGCCCGGCTCGCGGCCGGCTTCGAGCTGCTCCAGGCCGGCCGACCCGAGGAGGCGCTCGCGCAGCTGACGCATCCCGACGTCGAGATCACGCTGCTGACCGACCACGCCCAGCTCGCCGTCTCGCGCGCGCACGAGGCCCTGGGTCATCCAGCGGAAGCCGCCGCGGCCGCGCTGCGGGCGGCTTCCGAGCCGGCGAGCGCCGTCGCCTGCGTCGCGCTGCCCAAGGCGGCGGAGCTTCTGGCGCGCGTTCAGCAGCAGGAGCAGGCGGCCCTGGCGCTCGAGCGCGCCGCGGGCGCGTGCCGTGAAGCCGCGCCGAAGGCGCTCCTCGAGCTCGGCGAGCTGCAGGTCTCCCGCGGCGATCGCGTGGCGGGCGCGGCCGCCTTCGAGCGGCTCGACCGCGAGTACCCCACGGCGCCCGAAGCCCGGCTCGCGCGCGCGCGGCTCGCCTCTCTGGCGAGCGCGCTGCCGAAGCGCTCGGCGAGCGAGCGTTCGCGTCAGCTCTTCGAGCGCGGAGGGGCGCTGCTCGCGGCCGGACGAACCGCCGAAGCCGTCGAGGCGCTGCGCCGGGTGTCGCTCGCGAGCCTCCTCCCCGACGAGGCGGACCTCGCGCGCGTCCGGCTCGGACGCGCTCTCGTCGCGCGCGGGCGCCGCGCCGAGGGCCGGGCGCTGCTGCTCGAGGTCGAAGCGGGATCGCCGCACGCGGCCGAGGCCGCCTACCGTCTCGCGGCCGAGGCGACGAGCCGCACCCGCACGGCCATGCCGTTCGTCGCCGTCGCGGACCGCTTCCGCGGGACGGCCTGGGGCGAGGAAGCGCTGCTGTCGCTCGCGAACCACTACCAGAAAGACGCGCTCGACGAGGGCGCGGCTCCGTGGTGGCGGCGGCTGCTCGCCGAATATCCCGAGGGCCGCTACGTCGAGCGCGCCGCCTGGCGCGCCGGCTGGAGCGACTACCGCGCCGGCCGCTTCGAGCAGGCAGCCCAGACCTTCGAGACCACGGCGCGGCGCCGGGCGCCGGGCAGCGCCACGGCGGGGCTGCTCTACTGGTCGGGCCGCTCGCGGCTGGCGCTGGGCCAGCAGCCCGAGGCGCGACGGCTCTTCGTCGAGACCGTGGAGCGCTACAAGCACGCCTACCACGGCATGCGCGCGCAGGAGGCGCTCGCCCGCATCGGAGCAGGGCCCGCGCGCGCGCCGGCCGTGCTCGGCGCCGAGCCGACGTTCGAACCTCCGCTCCCTGAGCCGCGCGCACGGCGCGCCCACCAGCTGCTCCTGATCGAGCGGCTCGAGGAGGCGGCCGTTGAGCTGCGACTGCTGCCCGAGACGACCAGGGTGCTCGCGACGATCGCCTGGCTCGACTGGCGGCGCGGGCGCCTGCGCCCGGCGATCACCACGATGAAGCGCGCGTTTCCCGGCTGGGTGAGTGCTTCGGGCGACCGGCTGCCGCGCGAGGTCTGGCAGGTGCTGTACCCGATTCGTTACGACCAGGAGCTGCTCTCGGCCGCGCGGGAAGAAGGGCTCGACCCCGCGCTCGTCGCGGCGCTGATCCTGCAGGAGTCGAGCTACGACGCCGCCGCGCTCAGCCGGGCGGGAGCGCGCGGCCTGATGCAGGTGATGCCGGCCACCGGCCGGCGCATCGCGCGCCAGAAGGGCGTGGGCTTCAAGCGCGCGGCGCTCGACGATCCCGAGACCAGCCTCGACTTCGGCACGCACTACCTGCGGCAGATGAGCGAGCGCTACGGCGGCGCGGTCG
The DNA here is from genome assembly GCA_036559805.1 of Vicinamibacteria bacterium. Classification (GTDB taxonomy): domain Bacteria; phylum Acidobacteriota; class Vicinamibacteria; order Fen-336; family Fen-336; genus DATBSL01. The sequence goes on along the minus strand of DATBSL010000207.1, from coordinate 1,829 downwards.
AGAAGGTGCTGGCGGCCTACAACGCGGGTCCCCATCGCGTCGACGCCTGGACGCACTCGCGCGGCGAGCAGAGCGCCGAGGAGTTCACCGAGACGATCCCGTTCAGCGAGACGCGCGGCTACGTCATGATCGTGCTCGCGAACCGCGAGCAGTACCGCCGTCTCTACGGGCTCACCCACGCGACGCCGGCGCCGGCCGTGGGGGGCGCCAAGCCGTGAGCTTCAGGCTCGGGGACTTTCGCCCCCAGATCGATCCCAAGGTGCTGACGCGCGAGCCAGGCATGCGCAAGGACGGCCGCGCGCCCGGCGAGCTCAGGCCGGTGCGGCTGACCACGGGCTTCCTGAAGCACGCGGAGGGCTCCTGCCTGGTGGAGGTCGGGGACACGCGCGTCGTGTGCGCCGTGAGCTTCGAGGACAAGGTGCCGCCGTTCTTGAAGGGCAAGGGCGAGGGCTGGGTGACCGCCGAGTACGGCATGCTGCCGCGCGCCACGACCACGCGCACTCCGCGCGAGGTGGTGAAAGGCGCGCCGTCGGGGCGCACGCACGAGATCCAGCGCCTGATCGGCCGTTCGCTCCGAGCGGTCGTCGACCTGAAAGCGCTCGGCGAGCGCACGGTGTGGGTCGACTGCGACGTGCTGCAGGCGGACGGCGGAACGCGCTGCGCCTCGATCACGGGGGCGTTCGTCGCTCTCGTCGAAGGGCTGCGCCACAAGCGGCGCGCGGGCGGGCTCGGCGACCTCCCGGTCGTCGACTACGTCGCCGCGGTCTCCGTCGGAAAGGTCGGCGACGCGATCCTGCTCGACCTCAACTACGAGGAAGACTCGAGCGCCAACGTCGACATGAACATCGTCAAGACCGGCCGCGGCCGCTTCGTCGAGGTGCAGGGCACCGCCGAGGGCCGCCCCTTCTCCGAGGAGGAGCTGGCCGCGCTGATGGCTGCCGCCGACACGGGCGTCCGCGAGCTGGTGGCGCTGCAGAAGAAAGCGCTCGGAGATTTCGAGCCGAAGGCCGGCTAGGCCGGAGGCCCGGAGCCGCTCACCGCCGTCTCGACCGCCTCCCATTCGCGCGTCGCCGCGTAGTAGAGGCCGAAGCAGGTCCAGGCCAGGACCGTGGAGGCGAGGAACGCTGCGCCCGGCACCCGTATCGGGGCGTCGGGCGCCGAGAAGCGGCCGAACAGCTGCGTCATGAGCGGCGGTCCGACGATCGAGCTCAGCGAGAAGAGGCTGGCCACGGCCCCCTGCAGCTCGCCTTGCGCCGCTTTATCGATGCGATGCGACATGAGCGCGTTGGTGGACGGCATCACCAGCGCGCCGACGAGCCAGGTCGCCAGCCAGGCGAACATCATCCAGCCCGCGGTCGCCGTCGCGTAGCCGAGGTAGCCGAGGCTCGCGACCGCGATTCCCGCGAGCGCGGCACGCCGCTCGCCGACGCGCGGCACGACGAGCCGCATGAGCGTCGCCTGGCTCACCGCCATCACCAGGCCCGCCACCGCGAGCGATGCGCCGATCGTGGCTTCGGACCAGGAGAAGCGCAGCTTGGTGTAGAAGGTCCAGGTGGCCGGCATCACCTGGTGCGCCACCATCCAGAGGAAGAGCGCCACCAGCACCCCCCGTACGACCCGGTGCTTGCGCATCTCGACGAGCGTCCCGAGCGGGTTGGCGCGCCGCCAGTCGAACGGCCGCCGCGACTCGGGCGGAAGCGACTCCGGCAGCACCAAGCTGCCGTAGACGAGGTTCAACAGGCTGAGCCCGGCCGCCGCGAAGAACGGCGCGCGCGTGCCGAGCTCGCCGAGCAGCCCCCCGAGCGCGGGGCCGAGGATGAAGCCCACGC
>DATBSL010000206.1:0-29506 GCA_036559805.1 Vicinamibacteria bacterium | reverse complement strand
TCGAACTGCATCTCGCCGTCGGCGAGAAGGCCCGGCTCGGCCTGCCGCACGAGAGCGACCGCCTGCTTGACCTTGTCGATCGAAGCGTCCTTCGCGCTGTCGCGGGTGGAGAAGGAGAGAAACGCCACGCGCGGCTCGTGGCCGAACGCGCGCACGCTCGCGGCGGTGGCGCGGCCGATCTCGGCCAGCGTTTCCGCGTCGGGTGAGATGACGGTCGAGCAGTCGGCGTAGAAGTAGACCCGGTCGGGCCACGCCATCACGAACACCGACGAGGCGCGCTTGAAGCCGGAGCGCATCTTCACGATCTCGAAGGCCGGAATGAAGGGCTTCGTCTCGCTGTTGAGCCCGGAGACCATGCCGTCGGCCTCGCCGCTCGCGACCAGGAGCGCTGCGAAGTAATGGGGCTTGCTCACCCGCTCGTGCGCGATCTCCCTGGTGACGCCCTTGTGCGCGCGCAGCTCCAGGTAGCGCGAGTCGAAGGCCTCGCGGCTCGCGTCGCTCGCCGGGTCGCGCAGCGCAATGCCGTCGAGGGCGACCCCCAGCGTCTTCGCCTTGTCGCGGATCGCCTCGGCACTGCCGACGAGCGTCGGCTTCGCAAGCGACTGGGCGACCAGCCAGGCCGCGGCGCGGATCGCGCGCTCCTCGCTGCCCTCGGCGTAGACCACGCGCGCGCCGCGCCCTTTGACGCGCGCATAAGCGTCTTCCATGAAGCCCATGTCTTCTCCTCGCAGCCGATTCTAGTGGCCGGCGCGCGCCCGCGTCACGCCGCGAGCGGACCGCGCGCCGTGAGGCCTCCTGCTATACTGCGCGCGCCACGATGTTCCTGCTCGGCGAGACGGTCGGGAAGTACCAGATCCTCGCCAACCTCGGCTCCGGCGGCTTCGGGACCGTGTTCCTCGCGCGCGACACCTGGATCGACAAGAAGGTCGCGATCAAGGTCCCGCACCGCCAGACCGGCGACGCCGACGACCTGCTGCAGGAGCCGCGGCTGCTCGCGGCACTCGACCACCCCAACATCGTCGGGATCCTGACGGCCGAGCGCGAGGACGGCACGTTCTTCATCGTGATGGAGTACATCAAGGGCGAGAGCCTGGAGGCGGTGCTCGACCGCGAGAAGTCGCTCGACGTGCCGCGCGCGCTCAACTACGCGATCCAGATCCTGAAGGGCGTCGAGCACGCGCACGAAGCGCAGATCCTCCACCGCGACCTGCGCCCCGCGAACGTGCTCATCTCGGATAGCGGCGCTCTCAAGGTGGCGGACTTCGGCACCTCGCGTCTGCTCGAGCGCTCGCACGCGACGACGGTGATCGGCAGCCCGCCCTACATGGCGCCCGAGGCGTTCCAGGGACGCGCGGTGCTCGCTTCCGACATCTACTCCGTGGGCGTCATGGTCTACCAGATGCTGACGGGAGTGCTTCCCTACTTCAGCCCGAACCCGGCGCAGATCGAGCGCCTGGTGGCGCAAGGCCGCTGTACGCCGCCCAAGCTGCGCAATACGCAGGTCCCGCGCGAGGTTTCGGACATCGTGATGAAGGCGCTCACCCCGGAGGTGAACGACCGCTACCAGCGGGCCTCCGAGCTGCTCGACGACCTCGCGACGGCCGCCGAGATCGACCACAACGCGACCGAGATGGAGGACATCCGGCGCCGGCTGCGCGCCCGGGAGGTCCCGAAACGGGGCTTTTGCTGGCACTGCCGGAAGCCCCTGCACGCGCGCAGCGAGATCTGCGCGTTTTGCGGGGAGAAGCAGTAGGACCCGGGGCCGCAAGTCCAAGGGCTTCAGCGACTAACCCGTTACGGCTCGTTGACTTGCGTGGCTTGGGCGGCTACACTTGCCCGGTTATGGGTGCGCCGCGGTCCGATTTCATCTGGATGAACGGGACGCTCGTTCCCTGGGATGACGCCAAGATCCACCTCGGCTCGCACGTCATCCACTACGGCTCGGCGGTGTTCGAGGGCGTGCGCTGCTACAAGACCCCGAAGGGGTCGGCCGTCTTCCGGCTCGACGCGCACATCGAGCGGCTGTTCGCATCCGCGAAGATCTACTGGATGGACCTCGCGTACTCGCCGGAGCAGCTGAACGACGCGATCCTCGAGACGATTCGCGCCAACAAGCTCGATGCCTGCTACATCCGCCCGGTCGTGTACCGCGGCGTGGGCGAGCTCGGCGTCAACCCGCTCACGGCGGAGCTCGAAGTCGCGGTGATGGTCTGGGACTGGGGCAAGTACCTCGGGAACGAAGCGCTCGAGCAGGGCGTCGACGTGTGCGTGAGCTCGTGGAACCGCGTGGCGCCGAACACGCTGCCGGCGATGGCGAAGGCCGCCGGCAACTACCTCAACTCGCAGCTGATCAAGGTGGAGGCGATCAAGGGCGGCTTCGTGGAGGGCATCGCCCTCGACTCGGCCGGCTACGTCTCCGAGGGCAGCGGCGAGAACCTGTTCGCCGTCGTCAAGGGCCGGCTCGTAACGCCGCCGCTCGTGGCGTCCGTGCTGCCGGGCATCACGCGCGACAGCGTTCTCACGCTGGCGCAGAAGCTCGGGATCGCGGTCGAGGAGAAGGCGCTGCCGCGCGAGATGCTGTACCTCGCGGACGAGCTGTTCTTCACGGGGACCGCCGCCGAGATCACGCCGATCCGCTCGGTCGACCGCCGCACGGTCGGCAACGGGAAGCGCGGGCCGGTCACGGCGGCGCTGCAGAAGGCCTTCTTCGACGTGATCGAGTGCCGCGCGGCGGACGAGCACGGCTGGCTGACGTTCGTACCCGCCCTGGTCGGGGCGGCGGCGGGCGGGGCACGGTAGCCCCGAAGCGGGGAGAGCGATGCACATCAACGATCTCTTGAAGATGGCGTCGGAGCGCAAGGCCTCCGACCTCCACCTGAAGGTGGGGTCGCACCCTGTCCTGCGCATCAACGGGGAGCTGATCCCCCTGGTCGAGACCAAGCGGCTCATGCAGGAGGACACCATCGCCATGGCGTTCTCGATCATGAGCAACCGCCAGAAGCAGAAGTTCAAGGAGAACCTCGAGATCGACATCGCGTACTCGGTGCCCGGCCTCGGCCGCTTCCGCTGCAACGTGTTCCAGCAGCGCGGCACCGTCGGGCTGGTGTTGCGCGTCATCCCGGTCAAGATCATGACCGTGCGCGAGCTGGGCCTCCCGGTCGTACTCGAGCGCATCTCGAACGAGCAGCGCGGGCTGATCCTGTGCACCGGCACCACCGGCTCGGGCAAGTCGACGACGCTCGCGGCGATGATCGACTACATCAACGCGCAGCGCTGCGAGCACATCATCACGATCGAGGACCCGATCGAGTTCCTGCACCGCGACAAGAAGTCGATCGTCAACCAGCGCGAGGTCGAGGTCGACACGCGCAGCTTCGCCGCCGCGCTGCGCAGCGCTCTCCGCCAGGACCCCGACGTGATCCTGGTCGGTGAGATGCGCGACTACGAGACGATCGAGACCGCGATCACCGCGGCCGAGACCGGCCACCTGGTGCTCTCGACGCTCCACACGCTCGACGCCACCGAGACCGTCAACCGCATCATCTCCGTCTTCCCGCCCCACCAGCAGAAGCAGATCCGGCTCCAGCTCGCGGGCGTGCTGAAGGCGGTCGTGTCGATGCGCCTCATCCCGCGCGCCGACGGGCACGGCCGCGTGCCGGCGGCCGAGGTGATGATCGCGACGCCCTTCATCCGCGACTGCATCATCAACAAGGACAAGACCAAGCTGATCCACGAGGCGATCGCCGCGGGCGTTTCGCAGTACGGCATGCAGACCATCGACCAGTCGATCTTCCAGCTCTACAAGAAGGAGCTGATCAGCTACGACGAGGCGCTGCGCCGCGCGTCGAACCCCGACGAGTTCAAGCTCAAGATCCAGGGCATCCAGTCCTCCTCCGACATGGCCGCCGAGGAGATGGAGCGGACGATGCAGTCCTTCGACCTGGAGCAGTAACGAGCGATGCCCCGCAGTGCTATGGGTGCGTCGCCCCAGAGCGCGTATCAGCGGGCGCTCGGGCGTCTGGCGCGCCGCGACCATTCGGTGACTGAGCTGCGCCGGGCCCTCGAGGCGCGCGGCCACGCGCCCGACGAGATCCAGAGCGCGCTCGAGCGGCTGCGCCGCGAGCGCTACCTGGACGACGCGGCCTTCGCCGAGCGCTTCGCGCGGAGCCGTCTCGCCCACCACGGCCACGGGCGCGCGCTCGTCCGCCAGGGCCTCAGGCAGCGCGGCGTGAGCCGTGGCGAGACCGAAGCGGGTCTGGCGGGCGCGCTGCGCGAGGTCGACGAGCAGGCCGTCCTGGACGGCGTGGCGCGCCGCTACTGGCGCGCACACGCGCGCGTCGAGCCCGCGCGCCGGCTGCCGCGGCTGTGGGGCTTCCTGCTGCGGCGCGGCTTCGCGCCCGGTCTCGTGCGCGAGCGCCTCTCTGCCCTCTGGCCGCGCTGGGCGGACGCGCTCGACGGCCTGGAGCCCGCCGAGCCGGCCGAGGAAGGGCACTGAGCGTGAAGACCGCCGACGAGATCCGCAGCGGCTTCCTGCGCTACTTCGAGGAGCGCGGCCACCGCGTCGTCAAGAGCTCTCCGCTCGTGCCGCAGAACGACCCGACGCTGCTCTTTGCGAACGCGGGCATGAACCAGTTCAAGGACGTGTTCCTCGGGCGGGAGACGCGCGACTACCGGCGCGCCGCCTCCTCGCAGAAGTGCGTGCGCGCGGGCGGCAAGCACAACGACCTCGAGAACGTGGGCGTCACGGCGCGCCACCACACCTTCTTCGAGATGCTTGGCAACTTCTCCTTCGGCGACTACTTCAAGCAGGACGCGATCGCGTTTGCCTGGGAGTTCCTGACCCGCGACCTCGCGCTCGCGAAGGAGCGTCTGACGGTGACGATCTTCAAGGGCGAGGGCGGCGTCCCGCGCGACGCCGAGGCCCACGGCTTCTGGAAGGGCCACGTCCCGGCCGAGCGCATCCTCGAGCTCGGCATGAAGGAGAACTTCTGGGCGATGGGCGACACCGGCCCCTGCGGCCCGTGCTCCGAGATCCACTACTTCCAGGGAAACGCACTCCCCTGCTCCGAGGAAGCGGCCGGCCGAGGCTGCCTGGGCGTCGAGTGCGAGTGCGACCGCTGGCTCGAGGTCTGGAACCTCGTCTTCATGCAGTACGTCCGCGACGACAAGGGCGCGCTCGAGCCTCTGCCCGCCCCCTGCGTCGACACCGGCATGGGCCTCGAGCGCGTGGCCGCCGTCGTCCAGGGACGGCTCTCGAACTACGACACCGACCTTTTCACTCCGCTCCTCGACGCGGTGGCGCGCCGCGCCGGGAAGAGCTACGGCAGCGACCCGGCGGACGACGTCTCGCTGCGGGTGGTCGCCGACCACCTGCGCGCGATGACCTTCCTGATCGCGGACGGCGTCCTGCCCGGCAACGAGGGCCGCGGCTACGTGCTGCGCAAGATCATGCGCCGCGGGCTGCGCCACGGCCGCAAGCTCGGGATCGAGGGCGCTTTCCTGAGCGAGCTCACCGGCGCCGTCGTCGAGCGCATGAAGGCGGCCTACCCCGAGCTCGTGTCGCACCGCGATTCGGTGGCACGCGTGGTCGCGGTCGAGGAGGAGCGCTTCAGCACGACGCTGAAGCAGGCCTTCGCCGTCTTCGAGGAGATCGCCTCGAAGCTCGCGCCCGGCGCGACCGTGCCGGGCAGCGACGTGTTTCGGCTCTACGACACGTACGGCCTGCCGGCCGACTTCAGCGAGGAGCTCGCCAAGGACCGCGGGCTGGCCGTCGACCTCGCGGGTTTCGAGCGCGAGCTCCAGGCCCAGCAGGAGCGCGCGCGCCAGTCGAGCAAGCTGGGCGCCGTCAAGGGCGATCCGCTCTACCAGAAGCTCGCCGAGGAGGGCGCTCGCACCGAGTTCCTCGGCTACACAGGCCTCTCCGTGGACGAGGCGCGGGTGCTGGCGGTGCTTCGGGAGGGCAAGCTCGCCGCGCGGCTCGACGCGGGCGAGGAGGGCCTGATCGTCCTCGACCGGACCCCCTTCTACGCGATGGCGGGCGGCCAGGTCGGCGACCAGGGCGTGATTGCCTCCGAGGGCTCGGCGGCCCAGGTCACGGACACCACGAGCCCGTTGCCGGGTCTTTTTGCGCACCACGTGCGCGTCACCCACGGTGGCTTCGAGCGTGGGATGGTCGTGCGCGCCGAGGTCGACGCCGAGAGGCGCGCTGGGGCGCGGCGGCACCACACGGGGACCCACCTGCTGCACGCCGCGCTGCGCGACATGCTCGGGCCGCACGTCAAGCAGGCCGGCAGCCTCGTGGCTCCCGACCGGCTGCGCTTCGACTTCAGCCACTACGCCCAGGTGACCCCGCGCGAGCTCCGGCATCTCGAGAACCGCGTCAACGCCGAGATCCTGCGCGACACGAAGGTCGGCGAGACGGTGATGGGCCGCGAGGAGGCGCTCTCCTACGGTGCGCTCGCCTTCTTCGGCGACAAGTACGGCGAGCGCGTGCGCGTGATCGAGGTCCCCGGCTTCTCGAAGGAGTTCTGCGGCGGCACGCACGTGAGCGCCACCGGCGAGATTGGCCTCTTCCTGCTCACGGGCGAGCAGGGCGTCTCCGCGGGCACGCGGCGCGTCGAGGCGCTCGCGGGCGAAGCGGCCGTGGCGCGCGCCCAGGCGGATCAGGGCATCCTCGAGGAGCTCGAGCAGGCCGCGCGCGTCGACAGGCGCGAACTGGTGGACGAGTACGCCAAGCTCCGCGAGCAGCTCAAGGCTCGGGAGCGCGAGCTCCAGGCTCTGCGCCTGAAGCTCGCGACAGGCGCTGGCGCGGCGTCGCGCGACGACCTCTCGGAAGAGGGCGGAACGCTCGTCTGGACGCCCCGCCACGAAGGGCTCGACCGCAAGGGGCACGCCGAGGTGGTGGACGACTTCCGCAACCGGCACAAGGGCAGGCGATTCGCCCTCGTTTCGACGTCCATTGCGGAGGACGGCGTGAGCGTGATCGCGGCGGTCTCGCCCGAGCTCGCCGGCTCACTGAAGGCGCCCGACGTCATGAAGCAGCTCGGCCTGCGCGGTGGCGGCCGACCCGATTTCGCGCAGGGGGGCGGCGTCGCCCCGGGAGACGTCGAAGCCCTGCGCGCAAAGGCCCGCGAGCTCCTGCGCGCCGCCCTGGAGGCCGTCCCCCATGCGTAGATCCGAGCCAGTGCTCCTCGTCGCCGCGGCCGCGTTCGCCGCTCTCACCGCACCCGGTGCAGCTACGGCACAGGTCTACACCCGGGTGAACCCGAACGGCGTGGTGGAGGCGACCAACGTCCCCGACGAGGACGGCTTCCGCCTCACCTACCCCGGCAAGGGCACGCTGATCCACTCGCGCGGGTTCAACCGCAATCGGGCGCTCTCGTCGATGTACGACCACCACGTGGACGCGGCCTCGCGCCTCTACCAGATCAGCCCCGACCTGGTGCGCGCCGTGATCGGCGTGGAGTCGGAGTTCGACCAGTGGGCGGTCTCGTCGAAGGGAGCGCGCGGGCTGATGCAGCTGATGCCCGGCACCGCCCGAAGGCTCGGCGTGCTCGACTCCTTCGACGCGCGCCAGAACATCTTCGGGGGCACCCAGTACCTGCGCATCCTGACCGACCAGTTCGCGGGCGACACGACGCTCGTGCTCGCGGCTTACAACGCCGGCGAGAACGCGGTCCTGCGCTACCGCGGCGTGCCCCCGTACAAGGAGACGCGGGGCTACGTGCAGAAGGTCCAGGCGCTACTCGGCGGTTTCACCGCCACGTCGTCCGGGTCCCAGGCGGCCGCGTTCTACACGCCCAACGAAAGCGCTGTGGCCTCGCTGCGCACGGCGGCCGCCCGCAGCAAGCCCGCGCCGCGCGTGCGCAAGGTCGAGCCCGCCCGGCCGCGCACCTACTACCGCTGGCGCGACGAGCGCGGCGTGACCCACGTCGCCGAGGCGCCTCCGCCCGAGGGCACCGTCTACGCCACGGTGCGCGCGCTCGACTAGCCATATGGCCGACCCGATCCCCCGCGGCCCGTTCGACCAGGGCCTGTTCCTGGCCCACTACAACAAGGGCCGGGAGCTGTTCGAGGAGCGGCGCTTCGAGGACGCGGAGCGCCAGCTCGAGGAGGCGTACCTGCTGCGCCCCCGCGACCCGCGGGTGCTGAACCTGCTGGGGCTCGTCTACTACCGCGGCGACAAGCTGGCCAAGGCCGAGGAGGTCTACCGCAAGCTCATCGCCGAGAGCCCCGAAGCCCACACGCTGCACTACAACCTCGGGCTCGTCTGCTTCAAGCTCGGCCGCCTCGACGAGGCCGAGGCGGCGTTCCTGAAGGCGCTCGAGCTGACGCCGGGCAACCCGAAGCTGCACTTCTACCTGGGGTCGATCTACGAACGGCAGCAGCGCTACAAGGACGCGATCTATCAGTACCGCCACGCCGGCGCCCACATCCTGGTCCAGCGGCTCGAGGGCCGCATGGGTGCGCGGGCGAGCGCGGACGCGACGCCACCACCGCCGCCGCTACGGACGCAAGCCTCGCCCGACACCGGGCCGGACACGACGCCTCCCGACAGGAAGCGCGCTCCGGCCGAGCCTCCGAGCCCCTTGCTCCAGCCCACCAAGACGCTCGAGCCCGTGAGCCCGATCCTGATGGCCGAATACAGTCCCACCGCGCAGCACGCGACACGCCGCTTCAAGGGACGCGACGACACGCTGCCGCCCGGCATGCGCGCCGTCGCGGTGCAGGCCACGTCGACCCAGGCGGTGAAGGCCCTGACACCCGAGGCGCCAGCTGCGGCCCCCGCGAGGCCGCGCGAGGCGTTCCGCGCGCTCGAACGCGGACTGATGGAGATCGACTTCTCGGGCAAGGTCTACATCAAGCAGGGGACCATCTACTCCTACAGCGGCAACCTCACGTTCTGGGTCAAGGACAAGCGCCCGGGCGCGCGGCCGTCGCTCGTGATCGTTACCGGGACGGGGCGGATGATCCTGACCGACCACGAGCGCGACCTGACGTTCATGCAGGTCGCCGACGAGCCCGTCTTCGTGGAGCCCGCGCACCTTTTGGCCTGCGAGGAGTCGCTGCAGCCGCGCTACGTCCGCATCGGCCAGGAAGCCGACGGGCTCGAGATGGTCGCGCTCGAGGGGCGCGGCATGATCGCGCTCTCGGTCGCCAGCAAGCCCCTGCCGCTGACGGTGAAGCCCGGCGTCCCGGTCTCGGTCCCCGCCCACTCGGTGATCATGTGGACCGGAGACCTGGCCCCGCACGTGGTCGACGACCCGGACGTCTACGCGGTCGTGATGGCGCGCACGAGCGCGGGCCGGATGGTGCGCCTAGAGGGGACCGGAAACATCCTCGTGGAGCAGGCGGCGGGCTAGACCCACTGCCTCGCCATCTTGCCGACGACGGGGAGCTCGAACTCCTCGCCGGAGTTGGCCTTGATCATCATCAGCACGTCGACCGCCAGCAGGCCGAGGCCGACGACCATCAGCACCAGGTTGAACAGCAGGCCGATCAGCCCGAGGCTGGTCATGGCCAGGGCCGTGTTGACGACCATCACGCCGCACATCAGCAGGAAGACCGCCCCGTGCAGCAGCAGGCTCTGGAACGCGTGGAAGCGGACGAAACGGCTCTGCTTCTCGACGATCGCGGCGATCACCGCGAATACGAACCCGAGGCAGCACGGCACGTAGCACAGCAGGCCGGCTACGTTCGGCGCCAACCCGAGGTTGGTCTGACTGCCGCCCGGCGTCGAAGTCGCCATCTCGCCCCCTTGGCCAATGCGGGGCAAAAGCTCTGCCCCCCGACTGCCGCGGCCACTCTAGCGTCCCCCTCCCCCGGGCTGTCAAGCGCGCGGGCCTAGGTCGCGGGCCGCCGGCTACGGATGCGCCGCGGCCGCGAGCGCGCGCACCACCACGACCGGATCGTCGCCCGAGACGAGCTCGACCGCGTCCGCCTGGCTTCGGATCGCGAACAGCCAGCCCGAGGCGTTGCGGAACAGCTCGAAGCCGTTGCGCGCCGGCTCGCGCGAGGCCTTCCGGGCGAAGCGCGCGCGCAGGGCCTCGCTGAACTCGCGCGCGTCCGCGGGCGAGTCCCACTCGCTGCGCCAGGCGAGCAGCGTGCGGCTGCCCGCGTCGTAGAGCCGGAAGCCGTCTCCGCCCCAGCCTTCGGCGGCGCGCTCCCCGCCCGGCTCGAGCAGGGTGCGCAGCAGCAGCTCGCCGAGCGTGCCTTCGCAGAGCAGCCAAGCCCCCGGCGGCGGCGCCAGGGCCGGCGTCACGCGCCGCGCCGGCTCGGCGGCAAAGTACCGCTCGGGGTGCAGCACCTGCTCCATCGAGACGGGCGGACGCGACCACGCGTCCTGCATCGCGCTCGCGCCGCCGCGCGACCAGATCGCACGCGCCAGCACCAGGCCCGCGAGATAGGGCTGCATCAGGTGGTCGCGGATCACGGGCGGCGCGTCCGGCAGGTCGTAGAGCCCGGGCGCCCCCATGCCGGCGGCGTCCATCCCGCCCGCGGCCCCTGCGTCCTCGCCGCCGGGCAGGCCCAGCCGCAGCTTGACGAAGCGCTCCATCACCAGCGTGGCGTCGCCCTCGAGCAGCGACATCCACGCGAGCCGGCGGTCGTCGAAGTCGGTCACGTCGTCGCCGAGCTGCCCATGCAGGTCGCGGTACTGGTCCTGGAGCGCGTGGCGCAGCTCGTGCGCGAGCACGATCTGGTTCATCGGCGTGAACGAGCGGTCCTCGCTCACCGCGTAGAGCCGGCGCCGGTCGGGGCGCTCGTCGTAGAAGCCGGCGACGTTCTCCTCCAGCAGGCGCCCGCGCAGCGCGCGCAAGTCGGTGCGCGGCGGCAGCAGGTCGAAGGCGGTGAGCAGCCTTTCGTCGGCGCGCGCCCGCCCGGCGGGATACTCGGAGTCGATCAGCTCGCGCAGGTACACGGCGAGCTCGGCGCGCCCCAGGAAGGCCACGGGGACGTCGCGCCGGAACGGGATGCCGCCGGCCTCCGCCACCTCGGCCTGCAGCCGTTCGCCCGTGACCTCGGTCGATCCCATGAGCGCGCCGAGCAGCGCGTTCACGAGGTCCGCGACCTCGCTGCCCGGACGCTCACCTCCCGCCGGGGGCGCCTGCGCCCGCGCGGGGACGGCCAGGCAAGCCGCCACGGCTAGCGCCGCAAGCGCCCGCGTCACGCCCTCACCAGAGTCGCGACGCCGGACAGGAAGCCGCGCAGCGAATAGAGGCCCTCGACCTCGGCCCGCGACGCGTACCAGCAGTCGCGGCACTCGTTGCGGGCGTGCCGCTCGCGCAGCAGCGGCACCAGCCGGTCCACGCTGTCTTCCGGCAGGCTGCCGACGCGATGCGCCGGCCCGCGATGCTCGAGGCACTTGCTGATGCGCCCGTGGTGGTCGACGTTGAAGAACGCACGGCCCGCGACGCAGCCCTTGACGCCGCCGGCGAGTGCCGCCCCGAAGCTCGCCAGGTCCCGGTCGGCGCTCCTCAAGCTGCGGTGGCTGCGCTTCAGGCGCCGTAGCCCGGTGACGAGCGCCGCGGCTTCGGCCGCGTCGAGCTGCGGCAAGGGCACGGCGGCCTCCACCGTGACGGACGCGCCGTGAGCCTCGGCCACGCCCAGGGCGCGCTCGAGCGGGCCGAGGTCCGCCCCGCGCAGGCGCACGCGCACGTTCACGCGCTGCGAGGGCCGGATGCGCTCCCGCGCGAGCGCGGCGAGCGCCGCGAGAGCCCGCGCGTGCGAGCCGGGAAGCCCCGTCGCGGCGTCGTGCCGCTCCGCGACCCCGTCCTCGAGCGCGACGGTGGCGACCTCGAGACCCGCGCTCCAGACGTCGCGCGCCCTGGCGCCCGTCACCAGGCAGCCGTTCGTCACCAGCAACGGGAAGTGCCACGCCGCGGTCGCACGCACGATCTCGACCAGGTCGCCGCGCAGGAACGGCTCCGAGCCCGTGAAGCTCACGAGCAGCGAGGAGCGCCGCCCCAGCTCCGCCGCCACCGCGGCGCACGCGGACGTGTCCAGCTCGTCTCCCGCGGTGGCACCTCGGTGCTCGCACAGGTGGCAGAGCGCGTCGCAGCGCGGCGAGAGCTGCCAGGTGCAGTGCACGGGCCCGCCGCGCAAAAACGCCCCGGCGAGGCGGGCTTTCTTCGAGCCAGCCGGCAGGGGCGCGGCCATCAGCGCCAGAGCGGGTCGCCCCAGAAGCCGCTCGGGACCAGCAGCAGCACCAGCAGGACCGCCAGCACCGCCAGGTCGTAGGCCGCGCTCGTCCGCTCGAAGTCCCAGAGCAGGATGCGGAACGCGGGGCTGAGCTTCGGCTCGGTCATCGGGTTTCCATCCTATCCGACCTCGAGCCCGCCCGGACCGCCGCGGCGTCCGAACGTGCGCGCCTCGGTGCCGAAGCGCCGCAGCACCGCGACGACGGTCTCGAGGTGTGTCGTGACCTCGGAGGTCGTCGCGCGTCCGCCGCCGCCGCAGAGCGCGAGCGGCACGGCCAGCTGGTCGGCGAGCCAGGGGTCCACGGCGGCGTCCTCGTCGTCGAGGAAGCGCAGGAGCCGGCGCGCGACGCGCTCGCCGAGGATCTCTCCGCGCAACCCGCGCTCGCCGAGCTGCGCGAAGGCGGCGCGGCCGTTCTCGAACACGGCTTCGACCTGCACGAAGGCGCCCGGCGAGGCGGCCTGCAGCTCCGCTACGTCCCAGTCGCTCTCCAGCCGCCGCTTCTCCCAGAAAAGCGCGCGCGCCGCGTCCGCCGCCCGGCGCGCGGCATCGGAGCGCACGCGCGCCTGGCCGGCGGCTCCGCGGACCGCGAGGAGCGCGCCGCGCTTCGAGAAGTCGAGGCTCGCCGGCCGTGTCCACGGGGAGACCTGTGCCCGGGCCTCGCCGCCGCCGCGCGGCTGAAAGCCCGCGCGGCCGAGCGCGAAGTCCGCGCGCAGCCCGATCCGCTCGACGACCGCGGCCCAGTGGCGCGCGAGGTAGTGGAAGCCCGGGCTCAGCGGCACGTGCGTGCCGCCCACCACCTCGACGCGGCTCGTGGACTGGGCGGCCGCCAGCACCGGCACGATCGTCTGCAGCACGAGCGTCGTGGCCCCGGCCGTGCCGATGTCGAAGTGGAAGTCGCCCGCCGCCGGCGCGCCCGGCTGGAAGCGCAGGTCGGGCGAGCCGTCGAAGGCGCCGTGCACCTCCGCGTTGCACGCCATCGCCGCGGCGCGCACCGCCGCGAGGTGCTGCGGCCGCAGGCCCGGCCGCGTGCGGCGCGCCCGGATCCTCTCGACCTTGAAGCCCTGTCCCGTCGCCGCGGCCAGCGTGAGCGCCGTGCGCAGGATCTGGCCGCCGCCCTCGCCCTCGGCCCCGTCGATCGGGATCAGGTCCAAGGGCCGCTATTTCGCCTCGTCCCCGTTGGGATCGAAGCAGGCGCGGCAGCGCGCCTCGTACTCGCCGGCGCCGCCCACCACCACGCGGCCGGCCTTGTGCACGAGTCGCTGCGAGCGGTTGGCCGGCGCGCCGCAGCGCATGCAGACGGCCAGCGTCTTGTCCACGTACTCGGCCACCGCCATGAGCTGCGGCATCGGCTCGAACGGGCGGCCGCGGTAGTCCTGGTCGAGCCCCGCCACGATCACGCGCAGCCCGCGGTTGGCGAGCTCGTCGGCTACCCCGACGAGCGTCGCGTCGAAGAACTGGCCCTCGTCGATGCCGACCACCTCGGTCTCGGGGGCGACGAGCGACGGGATCTCGCTCGCCGTCTCCACCACCTGCGACGGCAGCTTCATCTCCGAGTGGCTGACGATCTCCGACTCGGAGAAGCGCGCGTCGAGCCTCGGCTTGAACAGCTGCACCTTCTGGCGCGCGATCTGCGCGCGGCGCACGCGCCGGATCAGCTCCTCGCTCTTGCCGCTGAACATGCTGCCGGTGATGACTTCGATGCGGCCGGCGCGGGCCGCGGCGGGAGCGGACAAGGCTGTCTCCTACTTGTTGACGCGCTCGACGTACGACCCGGAGCTGGTGTCGACGCGGATGACGTCGCCCTCGTTGATGAAGGGCGGCACCTGCACCACGAGCCCCGTCTCCATCTTGGCGGGCTTCCCGACGTTCGAGACGCTCGCGCCCTTGATGGCGGGCTCGGTCTCGACCACGCGCATCTCGACGTTCAGCGGCAGGTCGATCCCGACCGGGCGGCCCTCGTAGAACTCGATTCCGAGCTTGATGTTGGGGGTCAGGTACGAGACCGCGTCGCCGAGCACGTCGTCGGATAGGCCGATCTGCTCGAAGGTCTCGTTGTTCATGAAGTGGTACATGTCGCCGTCCTGGTAGAGGTACTCCATCTCGCTCTCGTCCAGGATCGCCCGCTCCACCATGTCCACGGAGCGGAAGCGGTGGTCGCTGATCGCGCCCGTCTTGAGGTTGCGAATCTTGGCCTGCACCATCCCGCGCAGGTTGCCGGGGGTCTTGTGCTGCGCCTCGACGACCCGCCAGAGGTCGTTGGAGTGCTTGATGCACATGCCCTTCTTGAGCTGCGTCGCCTGAATCATTCCCTCGCTACCTCTGCAAACCCCGTATTCTAACCCGGTTGCGGCTCACTCGACCTCGAGCCCGCGCAGGTCGACGCGGATCGGCAGGGGCTTCAGGCCTGCCTCCTTGAGGGCCGCCGAGACGGATTCGCGGCGGCCGGGGCCGCGAGCGCCAGGGGGCGCCCAGACCGCCACGAGCCGGCCGGCGAGCGGACGCGCCGCCCCCCCTGCCGACCGCACCACGGCCAGCACCGCGCGCTGGCCCTCGCCGGCCGGGGCGCCCTCGGCCTCGCGGGCCACGAGCTCGACGACGTCCTCGTAGCGGCCTCCCCGGAGCGCGTCCGCGATCCCGTCGGTGAGGAGCGCCGTTACGGGAGACGCGGAGGCTGGCGGGGCCGCGTCGGCGGCGCCCGCGTCGACCAGGATCAGGCACTCCTCGATCCGTCCCGGATCGACGCCCAGGCGCTCCGCCTCGAGCCGAGAGCCGGCCTGGCGCGTGCGCAGCACGCCGCCCCAGAGCGCCACGTAGACGCCGTGGCCCGCCGCCCCATCCGCGCGCCTCGCGGCCTCGCTGGCGAGCGCAACGAGATCGTCTTGGGGAAGGTCCTTGCCGAGGGCGCGCCCCACCGCCGCCACCGCGGCGAGCGACAGCGCTCCGCTGGCGTCCACGCCCGAGCCCGCCGGCAGCTTCCATTCGGTCACGACGCGCAGGCCTCCGGGGGCGCCGCACACGGCGAGGGCTTGCGCGGCGAGCGACGTCGGCGAGCGGCCCACGAGCTCGTCTACGTTTGCGGCGGCCAACCGCGCGAGCGTGTCCTTCGACTCGACCACGACACCGCTCACGCCCCCCTCGACGCGGCAGAGCGCCCGCCGATCGACCGCGATGCTCAGCCACGGGCCGCCCTCGCTGCCCGACAGCTCGAGCCGCCCCGGGGCCGACGCCGTGACCGCGGCGGTCGGCGCCGCCGGGCTCACTCGTAGGCCTCGAACAGCCTCCCCCACGGCGTCTTCGCCACCTCGGCCATCCGGGCGCGGCCGTGCGTCGGCCACCAGTAGCGGTCGTGGTAGACGGACGAGCCCCAGATGAACGCGTGCACGAGCGGCGTCTTGAAGAACAGCGACTGGATGCGGGCGAGCGGGGTGAACCACAGCAGCCGGCCGATCTGGCTCGCGAAGTGGTAGGTCACCTTGAAGCCGAAGTTGATCGCCGAGACGTCCTCGCCAACGACCTCGATCTCGCGCACGTCGCCGACACCCAGGCCGCGCTCGTGCGCGATGCGGATGAAGTCCACGTCCGCGAGCGGGTCGAAGCCCATCAGCCACGCGCTCACCGCGTCGATCGCCACCATGTCGTCGCTCGCGAGCATGTAGTCCTTGATCACAGGCGTCATCGCGCGCGGCCCGGCCCCGTCGCCGCAGATCGTCCCGTCGGTCACCGCGAACAGGCCGGGGTGGATCTGCTTCTGGACCGCGAGCAGGTCGACGAGCGTCGCGTGGATGTCGGTGTGGGCCCAGTGCCGGTTCTCGCGCAAGAGGCCCCCGAAGGCGTTCTTCATCGCTCCGGTCATCGTGGTGTATACGTGGGTCTTCACCGTCGGCAGGTGCACGATGTTGCTGCCGATCATGACCTCGGGCACGCGCACCTCGCCGAAGATGCGGTCCAGCACGAGCAGCTTCGCGCTCGGCTCGATCCGCACCCAGCGGCAGTCGGGCGAGAAGTTGTTGACCGTCGGCACCTCGTAGCGCCGGTAGACTCCCGCGAACTTGTTCAGCCGGTCGCCGCGCGCCGCGTCGGTGACCACGGTCTGGTTGTGCAGTCCGACGAGGTCCCGAAAGCCGTCCTGGCGCATGGTGCGCACGACGCCCTCGAGCTGCCAGGGTGTCGTGTTCGCCGACAGGAACGGCAGGTGCCAGGAGATGTTGTCCTTCAGGATCGTGCGGCGCCCGGGCGGGATCGCCCGCGTGTAGTCGAGGCCGCGCATCATCGCGGCCACGTCGTCGAGCACGCGGTCGGGCTGCGTGCGGATGACCGCGACGCGGCTGCGCGTCTTCCCCGATCCGACCTTGTGGCGTGTCTTGCTGCCGCTCATGCTCAACCTGCTAGTATAGGCACGCCGGGGCCGGTGCGGTCGCGGCAGCTCCCCGATGGATTGCCCGCGCTGCGGCGCCAAGGCCGTCACCACTCCCGAATGCCCGGCCTGTGGGGTGCTCGTCGCGAGGGCACGGGCAAAGCACTCGCGCCCGGAGCGCTCCGTTCCGGGGAGCTCAGGGACGGCCGCCTGGCGCAGCCTCGCGCTTCCCGCCGTGGGCTTCGCACTGCTGGCCGCGGCGGCCGTGGTCCAACTGCGACGCTTCCCCGTGGACGAGGCGCGCGCGCCCCAGCCCGCTGAGAGCGCAGCACCCGCCGAGGAGCGGGGGCCCGCTCCCGGCGTGAGCCCGGAGCTGCCTGCCCAGGCGCCGGTCTACGCCGCGCCGCCGCCGCTCGTCCTTGACGGCGGCCCGAACGCCGACGCGCAAGTCGCCGCGGATCAGGCCATTGGCGACCGCCTCGCGGCCCGCCTGCAGCGGCGTGGGCGCATGACGCCCGACGACCTCCGCGCCGCGGAGGCCCTCTACACGCGCTACCCCGCCGCTGCGCGCCAGCTCTACGAGGCCGTCCTGCTGTCCGCGGCCGGCGCGGAGCGCGAGGCTCGTCGCTTCGACGCGGCCGCGGCGCTCGTCGAGCGCGCGATCGCCATAGCGCCCGACAGCGCCGTCTCCCGCGGCGCGCTGCTCTACGTGCGACTGGAGCAGGGCGACTGGCCGGGGGCCGAGGCGGCCGGGCGCGCGCTCCTCGCGCTCGCGCCGGCGGACGCCGCCGGGGCGCGCGGCCTGGCCACCGCGCTCTTGCGCCAGGACCGCACGCGCGACGCCGTGGAGCTGCTGGCGGCGTTCCTCGACGCCCACCCGGACGCCGAGACGCGGGCGATGCTCGCCCGGATCCAGCGCGAGCAGGCGCCCGAGCAGCGCTTCGACGAGGCGAAGCTCGCGCACTTCCACGTGCGCTTCGACGGCGACGCCCACGAGGAGGTCGGGCGCGAGATCTTGAGGCTGCTCGAGCGGCACTACGCGACGCTCGCGCGCAGCTTCGACTACCAGCCGGCGCAGCCCGTGCCCGTGATCCTGCTCGCCCGCGACAGCTACTACACCGCGACCGGCGCCCCCGCCTGGTCGGGCGGGCGGTACGACTCGTTCGACGGGCGCGTGCGGATCCCGATCGGCGGGCTGTCCGCGAGCCTCGCGCCCGAGCTCGACGAGACGCTCGTCCACGAGCTCACCCACTCCTTCGTCGCCGACCTCTCGCGCGGAGCGGCCCCGCGCGAGCTGCACGAGGGGCTCGCGCAGTACATGGAGGGCCGGCGCATGAGCCAGCTCGACCCCGAGCGGCTGCGGGCGCTCGCGGACGGGCGAATGCGCGACGTGAGCGGCTTCTACTTCGGCGCGCTGTGGCTCGTCGAGGATCTGCTGGCGCAGCGCGGCCAGGGCGGGATCAACGACGTGCTGCGCGCGATGGCGACGAGCGGCGTGGACGACGCGTTTCGCACCGTGTACGGGCAGGACTTCGCGGGCGCGCAGCGGCAGGCGCGGCTAAAACTGAGACAACGGCACGGCTCCTAGACTCAGCGACAGGATGGCTCTTCAAGCGGGATCCCGGTAGGAGGGAGTCCACGCTTGCGTTCCTATTCTGGGGGGCTTCGCCCCCCAGACCCCCCGGGGTTGCTGTTAGCGGACGGCTAGCTCGAACGGGAGCCGGGCGATCGGGCCGCCGCCGGCGAGCGCGCGGCACCAGCGTAGGAGCGACCGCGCTTCCAGCCCGAGGGCGCGCAGGTGCACGTCCTCGTGCTGCCGCTCCATGAGCGTCTCCCAAAAGCCTTTGCTCTCCGGCAGGACCACGAGCTGCACGTCCTGGCGCGCGGGGATGCCAGCGCGCTTGCGAGCCAGCTCGATGGACTCCTCGAGCCCGCCCAGGCGATCCACCAGGCCGGCCGCCGCCGCCTCGCGGCCGCTCCACACGCGGCCCTGCGCGACCGCCTCGATCTCGGCCTGCGTCTTCTTGCGGCCCTCGGCCGCCTTGCTCACGAACGTGTCGTAGAAGGCCTGGTTCAGCTCGCGCACCTTCGCGCGCTCCTCGGCCGTCCAGGGCTCGTAGCTCGAGAAGAGCGCCGCGTGCCGCCCGCGCCGCACGGTCTCCTGGCTGATGCCCAGCTTCGCGTAGAGCCCGCGCAGGCTGACCTTGCCCGAGAAGACGCCGATCGAGCCCGTGATCGTCGTGGGCTGCGCGACCACGAGGTCCGATCCCATCGCGACGTAGAAGCCGCCAGAGGCGGCGTAGTCGCCCATCGACGCCACGACGGGCTTCTCGCGGCGGGCCAGCTGAACCTCGCGCCAGATCGCGTCCGAGGCCGTACCCGAGCCGCCGGGGCTGTCGACGCGGAGGATGATCGCGCGCACCGAGCTGTCCTCGCGCGCGGTCCGCAGCCCCTGGATGATCGTGTCCGCACCCGCCACGTTGCCGAAGGGGCCCTGCTGGCTCTCCCCCGGCATCAGGTCGCCGACGGCGTACACGAGCGCGAGCTTGGGCCGGCGGTCGAACGCCCCGCCCCGCGCGCTCTTCACGTAGGACGCCGGGAGGATCCGCGCGCCGCCAGGCACGCGCTGCTCGACCTCGTCACGGTAGAGCAGCTCGTCCACGAGGCCCGCGTCCCTAGCCGCGGTCGCGAGGAACGGGCCCTTGTCGATGAGCGCGCGCACGGCCTGCGGCTCGAGGCGGCGGCCCTCCGCGATTCCGGAGACGTAGGCGTCGAACAGCTCGCCGACCAGCGCTTCCATCTGCTCGCGGTGGGGCGCGGTGAAGCCGCGCTCGGTGAGCTGGTTCGGCGCGTTCTTGTACTTTCCCACGCCCTCGAACTGGGCTTCGACTCCGAGCTTGTCGAGCGCGCCGCGGTAAAACGTGACTTCCGCAGCGAGACCCGAAACGTCCAGCATCGCCGTCGGCGCGGCGGCGATCTTCGAGCAGCCCGTGGCCAGGAAGTACTCGAGGTTGCCGGCCTCCTCGAGGTGCGCCCAGGCCGGCTTGCCCGTGGCCTTGAAGCGGACGAGCGCGTCCCGCAGCTCCTGCACGCGCGCCCAGCCGGTGCTGACGGGGCCCACGCGCAGCAGCAGGCCCTTGACGCGACGGTCGTGCGCCGCGCGGTCGACCGCCTCCACGAGCGCGCGAATCGACGGCGGCCGCGTCTCGAAGAAGTTCGCGACCGGGGCCGGCCCCTCCGGCATGTCGCCGCGCAGCTCGATCGCCAGATAGCCGCCCCCGGAGAAGACCTCGCCCGGCCGGCTCGACCCGCCCCCGCGCACGACGAGCGCGACGGCACCCACGGCGGCGGCGCCGAGCGCCACCGCGGCGACGGACGCCGCGACCAGCCACGCGGTCCTGCGGCTCATCCGGTCGCCCTAGCCCGCGGTGGCCAGGTAGTCGGCCCGCGTGCGGGCGGCCGCCGCGAAGACGCTCGCGGGGAACTCCTCGGCCACCTGGCGGTACGCGGCGCGCGCCTCGGCGAAGCGGCTCGCGTCCTCGAGCGTCCGCGCCGCGCTCATGAGCGCGTGGTCGCGCGGCAGGCTCGCCGAGGGGTTGGAGGCGAACGAGCGGAACGCTTCCACCGCCTTGTCCGTCTGGCCGCTGCGGCGGTAGACGTCGGCGAGCGCCAGCCGCGCGAGGTCCGGCTCGAGCCCGGCGCCGCGCGCCTGGATCTCCTTGAGCCCCTTTTCGGCCTCGGCGTACTGTCCCAGCTCGAGCCGCGACAGCGCCGCGAAGTACTTCGCGCGCAGGCCCGCCGCCTGCGACCCGTAGCGCCGCTCGACGCCCTCGAACGCCGCGGCCGCCGTCTTGTACTTCTCCTCGGCGGTTGCGAACACCGCGCCGCTCGGACGCTCTCCTCCGGCCGGGATCTCGGCCGAGAGCGGCGCCTCGAACGTGGTGAGCGCATCGCGCAGCGCGCGGTCGGCCTCGCGGACGCGCTCCTCGCGGAAGTGCGCGAGCGCCAGCAGCGCTCCCGCCAGCACGACGAGCACGAGCATACCGATGCGAAGCTCGTCGCGGTGGCGCGCCGCCCACGCCACGAGCCGCTCGAGCCCGCTCGCGAGCTCGTCGCGCTGCATCTCTTCCTTCAGTTCCTTCTTCAAGATGACGCTCCTTCGGGTGCGGCCTGGTGCGCCTGGAGGGACTTGAACCCCCAACCTCGAGCTTAGGATGCTCTTGCTCTATCCAGTTGAGCTACAGGCGCGTACTTCCGAACAGTGGATTTTACCACGCCGCGCCCGGGCGCCCCGCTCTCGCCGGGCGCTCACGCCGGGCTCTCAGTAGTGGATCAGGCTCCGCACCTCGTGGCCGGCGAGCTTCGCCCGGCCGTTCAGGAACCCGAGCTCGACCAGGAACGCGAAGCCCAGGGGCTTCGCGCCAAAGGAGGCCACGAGGTCTGCGACCGCGCGCGCCGTCCCTCCCGTGGCGATCACGTCGTCCACGACGAGCACGCGCTCGCCCGCTGCGAGCGCGTCGTCGTGGATCTCGAGGGTGTCCTTCCCGTACTCGAGCTCGTAGCTCGCCTGGCGCGACTTCCACGGCAGCTTCCCGGGCTTGCGCACGGGCACGAAGCCCGCCCCGAGCCGGATCGCCAGGGCGCCGCCCAGGATGAAGCCGCGGCTCTCGATCGCCACGACCTTGTCGGCCTCGAGATCGCCGCACAGCACGGCGAGCAGGTCGAGCGAGCGGCGGAACAGGACCGGGTCGCGCAGGAGCGTCGTGATGTCCTTGAAGACGATCCCGGGTTTCGGGAAGTCCGGCACGTCCCGGATCGCACCCTTGAGCGCCTCGACCTGGCTCGTCAGCTCCATGCCGTCCTCGCTGTTTCTCAGCGGACGTGAAAGCCGCTGGCTCCGCGCTCCGCGACCGCCTCGCGCTCCACTCCGGCCACGTGGGAGAACGACGGGCCCTCGCCGAGCAGCGCCTCGAGCTTCGCGAGCGCGGCTTCGCCGCCCTCCGCCACGACCTCCACCGAGCCGTCGGCCTGGTTGCGGGCGAATCCCGAGAGCCCGAGCTCCTCGGCGTGTCGCAGCACGAAGTACCGGTAGCCCACGCCCTGCACGCGGCCCTTCACGATGTAGCGCGCTGCCGGCACGTCTCGCTCCTCACCGTTAGGCGCGCGAGCCTATCACAGCGGACGCGCGAGGCCGCCGGCCGCGACCCACGCGCTCGACCACGCCCACTGGAAGTTGAAGCCGCCGATGCGGCCGTCGACGTCGAGCATCTCGCCCACCAGCACGAGTCCGCGCTGCTTGCGGGACTCCATCGTCCGCGTGTCCACCTCGGCAAGCGGGACTCCGCCGGCCGTGGCCTCGGCGAACGAGTAGCCACGGCTCTCGGTGACGGGCAGCTCGCGCGCGACGAGCCCGCGTACGAGCCGCAGTCGCTGTTCGCGTGTCAGGCGACCCAGTGTGACGTCGGCGCAGCCGGCGTCGGCCGCGAGAGCCTGGGCCAGCGATTGCGGGAGCCACCTCCCCAGCATGCGCGCGACCAGCGTGCGCGGGATGCGCGCGGCGGCACCGACCAGCTCCTTGTCGACCGAGTGCGCGTCCCGGCCGGGCAGCAGGTTCGCCTCGAGCGTCGGTGAATCGCCCTCGAGGCGAGCGCGCAGGAACGCTCGCGACACGTCCAGCACGACCGGCCCGCTCACGCCGAAATGGGTGAAGAGCAGAGACCCCGTGCGCCGGTCGAGCCTGCGGCCTGCGGCGCGCACGACCAGCTCGACCTCGAGCGCCACGCCTGAGATCGCCGCATGGAACGAGCCGTTCAAGACGAAAGGCACGAGCGCCGGTGTCGTCGGCACGACGCTGTGGCCGAAGCCGCGCGCGATCTCGAGCCCGAGGCCGTCGCTGCCGGTCTTGGGCAGGGACAAACCCCCCGTCGCCAGAACCACGCGCGAGGCCGTGTGCTCGCCGCTCGAGGTCCGCAGGCGGTAGCCGTCCGTCGCCGGCTCAAGCCCCAGGACCCGCTCACCCGCCCGCAGCTCGACACCCCGCCTTTCCGACTCGGCGAGAAGAGCCTCGAGCACGACACGCGATTTGTTCGCGTCGGGAAAGAGCTTGCCGTGCTCCTCTTCGTGGAGCGGCACGCCGACCTCGCGGAAAAACTCCACCGTCTCCTCGACTCCGTACGCGCGCAAGACGCGCTTGATGAGGTGCTGCGGGGAGCCGCTGAAGTCGCGCTCCGTGACGACGCTGTTCGTCACGTTGCAGCGCGCGCCCCCGCTCACCAGGATCTTCGCGCCCGGCCTCACAGCACCTTCGAAGAGAACGATGGGGCCCGAGGCGCCACGCCGCACCGCGAAGATGGCGGTAGCGAGCCCGGCGGCACCGGCCCCGACGATCGCGATCATGGCGGCCAGGCCCGGAGCATGGAGCTGTCGACGATGCTACACGCCCCCGCGTGCGTGTAGGATTCCACTGACTGCTCGTGGCGGATCCACCGGGAGGTTTTGACGTGAGGCACGCCCTGGCGGCTGTGTCGTTGGTGGCGCTGTCGGCTTGCGGCGGGGGCGGAGGATCGCCTACCAACTCGACGCCGCCGGCCCCTTCGCCGGCGACTCCTCCCATCAGCGGCTGGCCTGCCGGAGCGACGGTGCAGCTGGTGCATGGCGAGACCGGCCAGCCGGTGCAGGGGTCGCTGATCGTGGGAGGCGTGACCATGCCGGCCGGAACACCTCTGGCGAGCGCGGCCGCGAACGGCGCGACCGTGGACGTGACAGTCCCCGGCTTCCTGCCCCGCCAGACGCTCGTCCGGACCGGAGAGACACAGCTCGTGCTGTGGCCCGACTCGGCGCGGCTCCCCGGCGACTACACGCGCTCGCTCGTCTACACGATCGGCGTGACGAACGGAGTCGAGCAGCTGACTGCGCTGCGCCGGCTGCCCACGCGTGTCCGCCGCATCGCGCTGGTCCTGTCACCGCAGCTGCAAAACGACGCGCCGACCGTGGAGGCTCACCGCGCGGCCATCGACGGGGTGAACGGCGCCATCGCTCCGCTCGGCCTGGCATTCCAGCTGGGAGGTACGGCGGATTTCGAGGTGCCGGCCGTGCTGAACCCCTCGGCCGAGACATGTACCAGCGACCGGTTGATTCGGGCATTCGCGAGTGTCTGGCTGTCGAGCGGCTCGGAGATCACGCGCGCCGAGGTCACCTACTGCGGCGGCGGCATCGCCGTTACGCCGGGGACGATCGCACACGAGCTCGGACACACGATCGGGCTGCGCCACTCCTACGATCCGAACGACATGATGTACGCCCAGTCTCGCTCCTCCGCATCCACGTCTCCCACCTCGAGAGAAGTCCTCGCTTTGAGCTTGATGCGAGCCCGACGCCCGGGGACTTTGTGGCCGGACAACGATCGCGGGGCCACGGCTCCCGCCTCGGCTCGCGTCGAGACCGTCGTCGACTGAGGCTTGACCCGGCAAACGTCAAGGGGCCCTCGCGGGCCCCTTGGACGCCGCCTCCAATTGACCAGTAACACGCTAATAGCGGGTCAGCATCCGGGGCCTGTCGACGCCGTTGCGCCCGTTCTCGGCGCCCACGAGCGTCATGACGTCCGGGCCTGCCGTTCCAGTGAACGTGACCGGGTCGAGGCCCGGGCGCGTGATCGTGAAGGTCACCGCACCCGTCTGGCTGACTCCTCCCTCGACGATGCCCTGGCGCGGATCGTCCAGGTACCTTCCCCGGAGGTCGAGACCGTCCTGCGTGATCTCCACTCGGCCATAGTCTCCGGTCCATTGGCCAGTGAGGCTCCTGACCGTGATGTTCAGCGTCGCTCGGGCCGAGCCTGCCCAGCTGGTGCTCGCGGTCACTGTGGCCACGTAGGTACCTGCGTCGGCGTAGACGTGATTGATCGCTTCGCCGCCCGAGGCGGTTGAGCCGTCTCCGAAGTCCCAGTAATAGGAAAAGGAATACCCCGCCCGCGTCGATGCCATCCGGCCCTGGAGAGCCACCGATGTGCCGACGATCGCCCCGGCCGGCGCGATCTCGATCGTGTCGCCGGAGAACCCCGAGGTGGGTCCGGCTGGCGAGAGCCCTGATTCCGAGCTGCAGCCGGCTGCGATCACACCGAGGCTCCCGACGACCGCCCTGACTGCCTGCCACCCGAGTCGCTTCATGTTCGCCTCCTGCTGTCGACAACATCGTCCGGCAGTGGCACAGGCGCCCTATCGAGAGCCTCACTTCTGGCTGATGAAGTGGGGGGATGGAGCTGCGGAGACGCCAAGGGCCCCTTTCGGGGCCCTTTAACCGCTTGTTGAATCTAATGGTGGTCGGGGCGAGAGGATTCGAACCTCCGACCTCTTGGTCCCGAACCAAGCGCTCTAGCCAGGCTGAGCCACGCCCCGATCGGATGACCTGCTTTTATACCACGACCGCCGAGCGGCGCCCAAGCCGCGTGCTCACGGGCGTCTCGCTACTCGCCGCGCGGCAGCGCGATGTCCTTCTCCCAGGCCTTGAGCTGGGCGACGACGCGGTGGTTCGTCGTGTCGATCTGCAGCGGGCTCACCGAGATGAGCCCGGCGCGCACGGCGAAGATGTCGGACATCTCGTCGCTCACCCACTGGTCGCGGCCCTCCTCGATCCAGTAGTAGGTGCGGTGGCGCGGGTCGAGGCCCTCGAGGATCGTCCCTTCGTGCACGCGCCGGCCCTGGACGGTGACCGCGACGCCCGTCGGCTTTCCCGGCGGCACGTTCACGTTCAGCAGCGTCCGCTCCGGCAGCCCGCGCTCCAGCACCAGCCCGGCGAGCTTGCGCGCGAAGGCCGCGGCCGGCGTGTAGTCGAGGTCGGCGCGCGCCGCGAGCGAGATCGCGATCGCGTGGATGCCGAAGAACGTCGCCTCGCGCGCCGCGCCCACGGTCCCGGAGTAGAACACGTCGTCGCCGAGGTTGCCGCCGCGGTTGATGCCGGAGACGACGAGCGACGGCCGCCGCGGCAAGAGCTTCACGATCGCCAGGTTGACGCAGTCCGCCGGAGTGCCGTCCACCGCGAATACGCCCGGCTCGACCTTCTCTGCGCGCAGCGGGTGCTTGAGGGTCAGCGACTGCGAGCTCGCGCTCGCCTCGCGGTCGGGCGCCACGAGCCACACCTCTCCCGCGTCCGCAAGGACGCGCGCCAGCGCCAGGATCCCCGGCGCGTGGACCCCGTCGTCGTTCGTCACCAGGATCAGCGGATCGCTCATTCTTTCCCAGACGGAAAAGCCCCGGCCGCGCCGGGGCTTTCGAGTCTACGTATGAGGGTTGGTCGGGATGCCGGGATTTGAACCCGGGACCACCTGCACCCCAAGCAGGTGCGCTACCAGGCTGCGCTACATCCCGAAAGGGTCAGTTGCCCTTTCTACCACCCTTCTCCAGGAGGGTCAACATTCCGCGCAGCTCGTCGCGCACCTCGAACAGCACGTCGCGCATCGCCTTCACCTGCTCGACGATGTCCTCGTCGCTCTCGACGTTCGCGACCTCGGTCTCCGGCAGGCTCGCCATCGCCTGCGGCGTGTTGCCACGGCCTCCGAGCTCCACCTCGAGGCGCTTCTTGGCGCCCGCGATCGTGAAGCCCTCCTCGTAGAGCAGCTGCTTGATGCGCAGCACGGTCTCGATGTCCTTGCGCCGGTAGATGCGTTGGCCCGAGCTGTTCTTCGCCGGCGCGAGTGCCGCGAACTCCGACTCCCAGTAGCGAAGCACGTAGGGCTGGGTGTCGGTGATCTCGCACACCTCGCCGATCTTGAAGAACAGCTTGTTCGGGATCTGCTTTTCCATCGGTGGCCGCTTTAGCCTACTCGTTCACCGCGGCATTCACCGCTGGTACGAAGAGCTTCGAGGGACGGAAAACCACCGAGCTGCGCGACCTGATGAGCATCTCCTCTCCAGTCTGGGGATTGCGCCCGCGGCGCTCCCGCTTCTGGCGGACAAGGAAGGTTCCAAAGCCCGTGATCTGGACTTTCTCGCCATCCCCCAGGTGTCTCTTGATCGTCTCGAAAATCACCTCCACGAGGCGCGCTGCTTCGCGATTCGAGATACCACCGTGCCGTTCATAGACCACCCGTGCGATGTCGTGCTTGGTCATGCCTGAATCGCCCTGGTCGGCTAACGAAATATCCCGGTGCAACCGACACTTACACGACAAACGCGGAGGGAGTATATGAGAATCGAACACAAGGTGTCAAGAACCTAAAACTCAGCCAATTCTTGGAGTTACGAGCGTCTGGGGTGCCGGCGGTACCGGACCTTGAGCCGGATCGGCGTCCCCTCGAACCCGAAGGCGTCGCGGATCCGGTTCTCCAGGTAGCGCAGGTACGAGAAGTGAAGCTCGACCGGCTGGTTGACGGAAAGGGCAAACGTGGGGGGGGCGATGCCGATCTGGCTCCCGAACAAGATCTTGACGGGCTTCGACCCCTTGGCGGGCCGCGGCACGTGCGTGTCGGCGGCCTGCATCAGGAGCCGGTTGAACTCGCCGGTCGTGACGCGCGCGCGACGCGACGCGTGCGCCCGATCGACGGCCGCGAGCAGCGTGCTCACGCCGCGGGCGGTCTTCGCGGAGACGAAGACGACGGGCGCCCACGGCACGAACTTCAGCTCGTCGCGCACCGAGAGCTCGAACTTGCGCTCCTCGAGGCGCCGCTCGGCGGCGAGATCCCACTTGTTGACGGCGATCACGAGCCCGACGCCGGCGTCGACGACTTCCCCGCCGATCGTCGCGTCCATCTCGCGCAGCCCCGACTCCGCGTCGAGCACGAGCACCGCCACCTCGGCGCGGCCGAGCGCGCGCCGCGCCTGCACGACGCTCACGTGATCAACGTTTTCCTTGAGCAAGCGGACCTTCCGCAGGCCCGCTGTATCCACCAGGCGGTAGCGGCGTCCGCGCTTCTCGAACACCTCGTCGACGCTGTCGCGCGTGGTGCCCGGTATCGCCGACACGACCGCGCGATCGCGGCCGACCAGCCGGTTGAGGATCGACGACTTGCCGACGTTGGGCCGCCCGACGAGCGCGACGCTCACGGGCGGGGTCGTCTCTTGCGGCGCCTCGGTGACCGGCACGCCTTCGAGCGCCGCGTCGAGCAGGTCGCCGATGCCCTGGCCGTGCTCGGCGGAGACGGCGTGGAGCGCGTCGAACCCGAGCTCCGTGAAGTCGGCGAGGTCCTGGCCGGGGCCCTCGACCTTGTTCACGACCACGAGCACGCGCTTGCCGTCGCGCCGCAGCTTGCGCGCGATCGCCGCGTCGTCCGGCAGCAGGCCCGCGCGCGCGTCGACGAGCAGCATCACGATGTCCGCCTCCGTGATCGCGATCTCGGCCTGTCGGGCCGCGGGCCCGAGCAGTGGGTCGTCGCTGCCGAACAGGAGCCCGCCCGTGTCCACGAGCTCGAAGGCGCGCGCCTGCCAGGAGAGCTGCGCGTAGTTGCGATCGCGCGTCGAGCCCGGCCGGCCATCCGTGATCGCCTGGCGCCGCCCGCAGATGCGATTGAACAGAGTGGACTTACCCACATTGGGCCGGCCGACGAGAGCGATTCTGGGCAGGGGGATCATCGGCGCGGGCTGCTGGCGTCGCGTTTGACAGCCAAAAGCGGCAAAGCCTATACTAACCGCTACTTAGGAGGAGGTCCATCCCCATGATCAAGGTGGACATCATCAACGAGGTGGCGAAGGCCGCCGACATCACGAAAGTGCGCGCCGAAGTGGCGGTCGAGGCCGTCCTCGAGGCGATGAAGGACTCCTTGATGAAGGGGGAGCGGATCGAGCTGCGCGGCTTCGGCGTCTTCCAGGTGAAGCCGCGAAAGCGCGGGATCGGACGCAACCCTCGCACGGGCAAGGAGGTACGGATCCCGCCCGGGCGCACGATCCGCTTCAAGCCCGGCAAGGATCTCCAGAGCCTCGCCCTTTAGCCGACGCCATCGCGTCCCGCGTGGGATCCCATACCTGGCCGGGCGCACCGGCGCCCCCTGCCCCCTCGTCGTGGCGGGCCTGGGGCCGGAATCTGGCGCTTTTTCTACTCACTGCAGCCTCCGTGTTCCTGGTCGGGGGCCTGAAGAGCGTCCCGGGCGCGGGTCAGGACGCGGGCCACGAGGTCCTGACCATCGATGTTCGCGACGGTGCTCGACTTGCGATCGGCCTGCTGAGCATCCTTCTCGCTCACGAGATGGGCCACTACGTCGCCGCGCGCCTCTACCGCGTCAACGTCACGCTGCCCTTCTTCATTCCGTTCCCGCTGCCCGGCTTCAGCCTGGTCGGCACGCTCGGCGCCTTCATCCGGATCCGCAGCCCGATCCCGCACCGCCGCGCGCTCTTCGACATCGGCGTCGCCGGTCCGCTCGCGGGCTTCGTCGTCTGCCTGCCCGTGCTGTGGATGGGGATTCGCGAGGCCGTGCTGCGCCCGCTCGCGGCGGAGCCGGAGGGGATCTTCCTGGGCGAGCCGCTGCTCTTCCGCGCCGTCACCTATCTCGTCCACGGCAGCGTCGCCGCTGACCAGACGCTGGTGATGGGCCCGCTCGGGCTCGCCGCGTGGTTCGGGCTGCTCGTGACCGCGCTCAACCTGATGCCGATCGGACAGCTCGACGGCGGCCACGTCACGTACTCGCTGCTTCGCGAGCGCGCCCATCGCATCTCTCGGATCGCTTCCTGGGTGTGCGTGGCGCTCGTCTACTTCGGCCCGAGCTGGATCCTGTGGGCGGTGCTGATGCGGGTGCTGGGCAGGCGGCACCCGCAGACCCTCGACGACGCGGCCCCCGTCGGCCGCGCGCGCGTGGTCGTCGGCCTCGTGAGCCTAGCGGTATTCGTGCTGTGCTTCGTGCCCGACCCGATCGTGTTTTCCTGGCGGGACTTCTTCGATGCGACGGGGCTGGGGCGCTATCTGCCGGTACGGAGGTAGGCCGGGCTACAGGATCGTCAGCGGGTCCACGTCCACGGCGACTCCCGGCCAGCGCGT
>DATBSL010000205.1:0-1514 GCA_036559805.1 Vicinamibacteria bacterium | reverse complement strand
GCCCGAGAGGTGAGCTCCCGATGACCCCTGTGGACGACAACTGGACGGCCGGCGACGCCTACGAAGGCTACATGGGCCGCTGGAGCCGGCCGCTCGCGCGCCGCTTCGTGGAGTGGCTGGACCTTCGGCACGGGGCTGACTGGCTCGAGGTCGGATGTGGCACGGGAGCCCTGACGAGCGCGATCTGCGAGCTGGCCGAACCGGCATCGATAACGGCGTGTGATCCGTCGGACTCCTTCGTGGCCCACGCCCGCAGGGCGCTGCGCGACCGGCGCGTGTCCTTCGTGGTCGCAGGCAGCGACGCTCTTCCGGGGGGCCCCGAGGCATTCGATTGCGTGGCGTCCGGACTGGTGCTCAACCTCGTCGCGGACCCCGCGCGCGCCGTGGGCTTCATGAAGGATCGCCTGCGCCGGGGAGGGATGCTCGCGGCGTACGTCTGGGACTATCGCGGCGGCATCGAGTTCCTGCGCGTGCTCTGGGACCAGGCGGTCGCGCTCGACGCGGCCGCGGCAGAGCTCGACGAGGGACGTCGCTTTCCGATCTGCAACCCCGACAGCTTGACCGCGCTCCTCGCGGGCGCGGGCCTGCGGAACGTATCGGTCACGAGCCTGGAGATCCCCACGCCGTTCCGCGACTTCGGCGATTTCTGGGCCCCGTTCCTGAGGGGCACGGGTCCCGCTCCGGCGTACGTCGCGTCGCTGTCGGAAACGCAGCGCAGCGCGCTCCGGGAGCGGCTCGCCAGCCGCCTGAAGGCCGAGATCGCCGGCGGAATCCGTCTCAGGGCGCGAGCGTGGGGCGTGCGTGGCGTGACGGGGTGACCACATCGGTTAACCTTCCGGCGCGGCGCCGGATGCCGACCGGAGGTTCGAGGTGAAGATCACCCGCATCCGTGCCTATCGCGTCGCGCTGCCGCTGCACGAGGGCAGCTACAAGTGGTCGGGCGGTAAGTCCGTTTCCGTCTTCGACAGCACGCTCGTCGAGGTCGAGACCGACAAGGGGGTCACCGGCTGGGGCGAGGTCTGCCCGCTCGGGCCGTTCTACCTGCCCGCCTACGGCCCGGGGGCCCGCACCGGCATCGCCGAGATCGGCCAGCACCTGATCGGCCTCGACCCGCGCGAGCCGGCCGTCGTGAACGCGCGCATGGACGCGGCGCTCAAGGGCCACCCGTACGTGAAGTCGGCGATCGACATGGCGTGCTGGGACGTGCTCGGCAAGGCGGCCGGCCTGCCCGTGTGCGTCCTGCTCGGCGGGCGCTTCGGCGACACGGTCGAGCTCTACCGCGCGATCTCGCAGGACACGCCGGCGAAGATGGCCGCGAGCGTGGCGCGCTACAGGAGCGAGGGCTACCGCAAGTTCCAGCTCAAGGTCGGCGGCGAGCCCGAGGACGACGTCGCACGCATCAAGGCGGTGCGCGCCAAGCTCCAGGCCGGCGACGTGCTGGTGGCCGACGCCAACACCGGCTGGCTGATGCACCAGGCCGCGCGCGTGGTGCGCGAGGTGGCGGACGTCGACGT
>DATBSL010000204.1:0-21293 GCA_036559805.1 Vicinamibacteria bacterium | reverse complement strand
GCGCTGGAAGCCCGCGCGCACCCTGAGCCGCGGGCACCCGAACACGATCCGCAAGGGGCCGGGCTGGCTGCAGACGCCCGAGGGCTGGCTGCTCGAGCCGAGCCCGCTGCCGGCGATGGAGCATCGCGAGATCCCGGGCGGCCGCGTGGCGCGCGCTTCGGGAATCGACGCCGGGGGGTTTCCCGCGACGGCGCTGCGCGTGCCCGCGGCGAGCGAGGTGCGGCTGCTCCTCGACCAGGGCGAGATCGTGAACGCCTATCCCGAGCTGCGCGCGAGCGGGGGCAAGGGCGCGCTCGTGCGCCTCACCTATGCCGAGGCGCTCTACGACGCGAACGGGCAGAAGGGCGACCGCAACGACATCGACGGCAAGCAGATCGCGGGCCTCTACGACGAGCTCGTCGCCGACGGCGGCCCGAATCGCCGCTTCATGCCGCTCTGGTGGCGCTCCTGGCGCTTCCTCGAGCTCCACGTGAAGACCGTGGACGAGCCGCTCACGCTCGAGGGTCTCAAAGCCTTCGCCACGGGCTTCCCCTTCCAGAGGCGGGCGCGCTTCACGAGCGACGATCCGGAGCTCGAGCGGATCTTCGACGTCTCGTACCGCACCATGCGCCTCGCGGGCCACGAGACCTACATGGACGCGCCCTACTGGGAGCAGCTCCAGTACGTGGGCGACACGCGCATCGACGCGCTGCTCAACTACGCGCTCGCCGGAGAGGAGCGGCTCGCGCGGCGCTCGATCCTGCACTTCGACTGGTCGCGCGGGGCCTACGACATCACGCAGAGCCGTTACCCCACCGCCGAGGTGCAGCTGATCCCGCCCTACGCGCTCTTCTTCGTCAGCATGGTGCACGACTACTGGAGCTACCGCGGCGAGCCGGCTTTCGTGGGCGAACGGCTGCCGGCGGTGCGCGCGTCGATCGACTGGTTCCTCGCGCGGCTGCGGGACGACGGCCTCGTCGGCTTCCTGCCCTACTGGATCCACGTCGACACGGGCACCTCGCAGGACGAGGCCATCAAGGAGGAGGACGGCCGCTCGCTGGCCGTCACGCTGCAGCTCGTCGAAACGCTACGCCAGGCGGCCGAGCTGGAGGAGGCCCTGGGCGATGCCACGCGCGCCGCCCTTTATAAGCGACGCGCCGACGCCTCGGCCGCCGCGGTACGCGCGCACTTCGACGCCGACAAGGCGCTCCTGCCCGACACTCCGGCGCGCAGGACCTGGGGCCATCCCGTCAACATCTGGGGGCTCGTGAACGGCGGCGTTCCGGATACGGGGCGCGAGGCGGCGGCGCGCAACGTGCTGGCGGTGGGCCGGCATCCCGCGGGCCGGGCGAGCGACGGAGGGCGCGGCGCGCCCTGGCCGCTCGACCAGGTCCCCTCCGCCTCGCTCTACTTCCGCTTCTACCTCTCGCGCGCGCTCGAGGCGACGGCGCACGGCGACGCCTACGTCGGGCTGTTGCAGCCCTGGCGCGACCTGCTCGCGAAGGGCCTCACCACGTGGCCCGAGCACCCGGAGCCGAGCCGCTCGGACTGCCACGCGTGGAGCGCGCACCCGGCTTTCGACCTGCTGCGCATCGTCGCCGGCATCAAGCCCGCGGCCCCAGGCTTCGCCGCCGTCAGTATCGAGCCCCACATGGGACCGCTCGCCAGCGTCGACGCGGCGATGCCGACGCCGCGCGGCGAGGTGGCCGTCGCCTACCGCCGCGACGGCGAGCGGCTGCGCGCCGAGATCACGCTTCCGGAAGGCCTGCCCGGCCGCTTCAGCTGGAAAGGCCGCTCGCGCGAGCTGCGCGCGGGCACACAGGTCCTCGAGCTGCGCCAGTAGGGGGGACGCTGCGCCGCGTCCCCCCTCTCACCCCCCCGCTCGCTACGCCCAAGTGAATTGGGCTCCGCTCGCAGCCAGGCGCTCACTGTGAGTCGAGCGCCGCTTCGGCCGTCGCGAGGCTCGCCCGTAGCGCGTCGAGAGCTGTTCGTGCGGCGTCCTCGGCCGCCTTTTTCTCGGCCGCCTTGGCTCGAGCCGGAGGCAGGCGCGCTTCGAGCCCGTCGAGCTCGGCCCGCGCCGCTTCCGCCCGCGACTCCGCCTCGCGCAGCCGCCTCGCTGCGCCTTCGACCTCGCGACGCAGCCGGGCGACCTCGAACTCGGCGGCCCGCTCGCGTGCGCGCGACGCACCCTCCATCTCGCGCTTCGCAGCCTCCTGCTGCGGCTCCGCGTCGACGCCGACGGGCGCCGTGGCCGACGGGCGTACCTGTGGCACGGGCGGAAGGTCCATCGAGCCGAGGCCGAGCGCCACGTCGAAACCGCTCGGCTGCAGCTCGGAGACGAGCCGGCCGGGCGTCGTTTCCGAAACGGCGCCGGACGGCCGCGGGCTCGCGAGCGCCTCGAGCGTGGCGCTCAAGCGCTGCTGGACGCCCGGCCCGGTCGAGCCGCCGCCCGCCGCGAGCGCGCGCTCGCCCGCGCGCACGGCTTCCTGAAGCCGCTCGGCCTTGCGGCGTGTCGCGTCGCGCAGCGCGGCAGCGCCGGCACCGCCGAGCCCTTCGCGCTGGGCAGCCGCGACCTCCGCGAGCGCCGTCACCAGCGCGTCGAAACGGACGCGGTCGCTCCAGTAGACCTGGTTCACCGCCCACGCGACCGCCGTGGGCTTTCCGAGGCCCTTCACGCGATTGGCCGCGTCCTTGTCGCCCTTGGCCTTCAGCTCCACGGCGAGCGCGTTTCGCGCGTCCGTGAACTCCGCGACCGGCAGTTGATAGAGCCGGTCGATGGCGGCTTCCAGCTCGTCCGGCCCTGCGCGCATAGAATCCTCCCTGAGATGCAACGCTACCCCGAAGGCGCGCGGCTCGAGAGCGGGCCGGGCGGCCTCGAACGCCTGGTCCTGGACGCGGCCCATGGCTCCGCGGCCGTCTTCCTCCACGGCGGCCACGTTTCCCACTTCCAGCCCAGGGGCGGGAAGCCCGTGCTGTGGATGAGCGCCGAGAGCCGCTTCGAAAGCGGCAAGCCGATCCGCGGCGGCGTGCCCGTGTGCTTTCCGTGGTTCGGCCCGAAGGCGGGCGAGCCGGACGCGCCGATGCACGGCTACGCGCGCATCCTGCCGTGGGCCGTCAAGGACGTGTCAGGCGAGCCGGACGGCGGCCTGCGCGCGGTCCTCGAGCTGACGGCTGCGGCCACCGCGCGCGGCGGCTTCCCGCACGAGCTCGCGCTCGAGCTCACGGTCGGCGTGGGCCGCTCGCTCCGGCTCACCCTCGCGGCGCGCAACGTCGACTCCGCTCCGGCGCGCGTCGAAGCGGCGCTGCACTCCTACTTCGCCGTTTCGGACGTGCGCCAGGTCGTCGTCAGCGGGCTCGAAGGCGTCGGCTATGTCGACAAGACCGCCGGCATGGCCCGCAAGCCCGGCGAGCCCGGACCCATCACGATCGCGGCGGAAACCGACCGTGCCTACCTCGGGACGGGGACGAGCGTCTCGATCGAGGACCCCGGCTGGCGCCGGCGGATCGTCGTGTCGAAGTCGGGCTCGGCCACGACGGTCATCTGGAACCCCTGGACCGCGAAAGCGCAAGCGATGCCGGACTTCGGCGACGACGAGTGGACCGGGATGATCTGCGTCGAGACGGCGAACGCCATGAGCGACGCGGTCGCGCTCGCGCCCGGCGCCGCGCACGTGATGACGGCGACCTTCGAGGTGCTCGTATCGCCTTGACCTGCCGTCGTCAAGGTGGTATCTGATTCGCCTCGATCGTCCCCTTTCGATCAGTAATGGCCGCGCTGCGTGCGGCCGCCGAAGCGACGTGGCTGGAGGATGATGCAGGCCAAGACCGACACCCTGGACCCCGTCGCCGGACAGAAGACCCTCATCCTCGGCGGACACGACTTCCACTCGATCACCGAGGTCGTCTCGGGCGTGCTCGAGCGGCCCACGCCCATCGGCTGGTGGGCGATCTTCGGCGTGGCGCTCGTCCTGCTCGGGGGGCTCGGCATCGGGGTGCCCTGGCTCGTCTGGGAGGGCATCGGGGTCTGGGGCCTGAACGTCCCCGTCGGCTGGGCCTGGGACATCACGAACTTCGTGTTCTGGGTGGGCATCGGCCACGCCGGCACGCTGATCTCGGCGATCCTGCTGCTGTTCCGCCAGAAGTGGCGCACCTCGATCAACCGTGCCGCCGAGGCGATGACGCTCTTCGCCGTGGTCTGCGCGCTCACGTACCCCGGCATCCACGTCGGGCGCATCTGGGTGGCCTACTGGATGTTCCCGGTGCCGAACCAGATGGGGGTCTGGCCGAACTTCAGGAGCCCGCTGCTGTGGGACGTCTTCGCGGTCAGCATCTACGGCACCGTGTCGCTGCTCTTCTGGTACGTCGGGCTCGTCCCCGACCTCGCGACGCAGCGCGACCGTTCGAAGACGAAGCTCAAGCAGTGGATCTACGGTGCTTTGGCTCTCGGCTGGCGCGGCTCGCAGCGGCACTGGCAGCACTACGAGGTCGCCTACCTGATCCTCGCCGGGCTCTCGACACCGCTCGTGCTGTCGGTCCACTCGATCGTCTCGATGGACTTCGCGGTCTCGCAGCTGCCGGGCTGGCACACCACGATCTTCCCGCCCTACTTCGTGGCCGGCGCGATCTTCTCCGGCTTCGCGATGGTGATCACGCTCATGGTGATCTGCCGCAAGGCCTTCGGCCTCGAGCAGATCATCACCATGCGCCACTTCGACTACATGGCCAAGGTGATCCTGGTCACGGGCTGGATGGTGGGCTACGCGTACTCGCTCGAGTTCTTCACCGCCTGGTACAGCGGCAACCCTTACGAGCTCTTCGTCTTCATCAACCGCGCGACCGGCGAGTACGCCTGGGCCTACTGGACGATGGTGTCCTGCAACGTGCTGGTGCCGCAGCTGTTCTGGTTCAAGAAGGTGCGCTCCAGCCTGCTCGCGCTCTTCGTGATCTCGATCTTCGTCAACATCGGGATGTGGTTCGAGCGCTTCGTGATCATCGTGACCTCGCTGCACCGCGACTTCATGCCCTCCTCGTGGGACTACTTCCGGCCGACGATCTGGGACGTAGCGTGCCTGCTGGGC
This sequence comes from Vicinamibacteria bacterium, assembly GCA_036559805.1. Classification (GTDB taxonomy): domain Bacteria; phylum Acidobacteriota; class Vicinamibacteria; order Fen-336; family Fen-336; genus DATBSL01. The sequence goes on along the minus strand of DATBSL010000204.1, from coordinate 16,236 downwards.
GGCTTCGGCCTGTTCTTCACGCTCTTCTGCCTGTTCGTGCGCTTCGTGCCGATGGTGGCGACGGCCGAGGTGAAGACGGTGCTGCCGCAGGCCGACCCGCACCACGGCTCCGCGGCTCCGCCGGCGCAGGCGCCCGCGCTCGCGGCTGCGCCGGCCGGCGGCCGCTACGGGCTGCTCGCCGAGTTCCAGACGCCGGCGCAGCTCTACAACGCCTGCGAGTCGGTGCGCGACGCCGGCTACTCGCGCTGGGACGCGCACACGCCGTTCCCCGTGCACGGGCTCGACAGGGCGATGGGCCTCAAGCGCTCGCAGCTGCCGTGGATCGTGTTCGTGATGGCGATGGGCGGCGCCGCCGCCGGCTTCCTGCTCCAGACCTGGGTGCACTCGATCGAGTACCCGTCGGTGATCAGCGGCAAGCCGCTGTTCGCCTGGCCGGCCTACATCCCGGTCACCTTCGAGCTCGCAGTGCTGGGCGGCGCCCTGGGCGCGGTGTTCGGCATGTTCCACCTCAACCGCCTGCCGCGCCACCACCACCCGGTGTTCGCCGCGCCTGCGTTCGAGCGCGCGAGCGACGACCGCTTCTTCATCTCGATCGAGGCGCTCGACCCCCGCTTCGACACGAACGGCACGCCCGAGCTGCTGCGCCGTTCGGGGGCCGCGCGGCTCGAGTGGCTGACGGGGTGAGGGAGGCGCGCGCGTGAGCCACGAGACCGCTGCCGCGGGCGAGCTGCGGATTCCGGCCGGGCACCGCCTCGCAAAGCTGCCCGTGGCCGGCCTGGGGCTGGCTCTCGTGGGCGGAGCGCTCTTGCTGGTGTTCGGATCCGCGCAGCCGCAGCGCTTCTTCGCGGCGTGGCTCGTCGCCTTCGTCTTCTTCCTCTCGATAGCTCTCGGCTGCCTCTACTTCGCTCTCATCCACACGGCGATGACGGGTTCCTGGGGCATCGTTGTGCGCCGCGTGGCCGAGAACGCCGCGGCGACGCTGCCGCTCTTCGCGCTGCTGTTCCTGCCGGTGGCCTTCGGGCTGCACTCGCTCTACCACTGGAGCCATCCCGACGCCGTCGCCCACGACGCGCTCCTGCGCTTCAAGCAGCCGTACCTCAACGAGCGCTTCTTCTTCGCCCGCGCGGCGCTCTATTTCGTGGTCTGGTCGGGAATCGCGCTCTGGTTCCGCGGCCTGTCGCGGCGGCAGGACGAAAGCTCCGACCCGCAGCTCGCCGCGCGCCTGCGCCGCTACAGCGGGGCGCTCCTGATCCCGCTCGCGCTCACCCACACCTTCGCCGCCTTCGACTGGGTGATGTCGCTCGCGCCGCACTGGTACTCGACGATCTTCGGTGTCTACGCGTTCGCGGGCGGGCTGGTGGCCGGCTTCGCGCTCACGGCGCTCGCGGCGGTCGCGTTCCAGCGCACCGGCCTCGTGCCGGGGATCACCACCGAGCACTTCCACGACCTCGGGAAGCTGCTGTTCGCGTTCACCGTGTTCTGGGCCTACATCGCCTTTTGCCAGTTCTTCCTGATCTGGTACGGCAACATCCCGGAGGAGACGATCTTCTACCGCGTGCGCCTCGCCGGCGGCTGGAAGCTGGTGACGATCGCGCTCGCCGTGGGCCACTTCGCGCTGCCTTTCTTTTTCCTCATGTCGCGCACCACCAAGCGAAACGCCGCTACACTGGTGGCGGCGGCACTATGGCTGCTGGCGATGCACTACGTGGACGTTTACTGGCTCGTGATCCCGTCGATCGAGGGCCTCGGCGCCCGGCCGGGCGTCGTCGACGTCGCGGCGATGCTCGCGGTCGGCGGCGCCTTCCTGGGGGCCTTCGGGTGGCTGACGGTCGGGAGCCCCCTCGTCCCCCGGGGCGACCCGCGGCTCGCGGAGTCGCTCGCGTTCGAGAACGTTTGAACTCATGGATTCGTGAGCCGCGCCATCCGGCCGGCTCCTAGGAGGCGAAGATGGGCAGTTTCGTGGGACGGGCGGCGCTCGCCGCTGGCGTGTGCGCGGTGACCCAGGTGGCCGCCGCGGGAACCATCACCGGCGCGGTGCTCTACGACGGCAAGGTCCCGAACCTGAAGCCGCTCGCGGTCGCGGCTGAGCCGATGTGCGCGAAGAAGCACCCGACGGTGCCGAACGAGGCGCTCGTCCTCGGCGCCGGCAACGCGATGGCCAACGTCGTGGTGCGCGTGGTCGGCGGGCTGCCGGCCGGCAAGAGCTACCCGGCTCCGACGACCCCGGTGACGATGGACCAGGTCGGCTGCCAGTACGTGCCGCACGTGATCGGTCTCATGGCCGGCCAGCCGTTCAAGGTCCTCAACAACGACGGCGTGCTGCACAACGTCCACGCCCTGCCGAAGGTCAACAAACCCTTCAACATGGCGATGCCGCCGACGCGCAAGGAGGCGACCGAGAGCTTCGCCAAGGAAGAGGGCATGTTCGTGGTGAAGTGCGACGTGCACCCCTGGATGCAGTCCTACGTCGGCGTCTTCTCGCATCCGTTCTTCGCGGTGACGGGCAGCGACGGCAAGTTCACGATCGCCAACCTGCCCGCCGGCACCTACGAGGTCGAGGCCTGGCACGAGAAGCTCGGCACGCAGAAGACCTCGGTGACGGTCGGCGCGAGCGACACCAAGTCGGCCGCCTTCAAGTTCTCGCCGCCCGCCGCCAAGTAGCCGCCGCCGCAGTCTTCGGGCAACCAGAGGGTCCACGATGGCTCAAACCACTGTCCCGCACCACGAAGCGGCGGCCCACGACGCTCACCACGAAGAGCTCGGCTTCTGGCGCAAGTACGTGTTCTCGACCGACCACAAGTGGATCGGGATCCAGTACGCGGTCACGGGCCTGCTGTTCCTGCTGTTCGGCTTCTCGCTGATGATGCTGATGCGCTGGCAGCTCGCCTACCCGGGCGCCGCCCTGCCGATCATCGGCACGCTGTTCGGCGAGGCGCGCATGCCGGGCGGCTCGATGTTGCCCGAGTTCTACAACGAGCTCGGCGCGATGCACGGCACGATCATGGTCTTCATGGGCGTCGTGCCGCTGGCGGTGGGCGGCTTCGGCAACTTCGTGCTGCCGCTGCAGATCGGCGCCCCCGACATGGCCTTCCCGCGCATCAACATGGCGAGCTACTGGAGCTACTTCGTGGGCGGCTGCGTGATGCTCGCGAGCTTCTTCGTGCCGGGCGGCGCGGCCCAGTCGGGCTGGACCTCGTACTCGCCGCTCGCGGACATCGCGGGCTCCGGCCAGACCTGGTGGCTCGTCGGAATGATCTTCCTGATCACCTCGTCGCTCCTGGGCTCGATCAACTTCATCGTGACCACGATCCAGCTGCGCGCGCCGGGGCTCACGTTCTGGCGCCTGCCGTTCTTCTGCTGGGCGCAGTTCGTGACCTCGTTCCTGCTGCTGCTCGCGTTCCCGCCGCTCGAGGGCGCCGCGGTGCTGCAGCTCATGGACCGCGTCGCCAAGACGAGCTTCTTCCTGCCCTCGGGGCTGGTCGTGAGCGGCCAGGTGCTCGAGGTCTCGGGCGGCGGCAACCCGCTCTTGTGGCAGCACCTCTTCTGGTTCCTGGCCCACCCCGAGGTCTACGTGCTGATCCTGCCGGCGATGGGGATCGTGGCCGAGGTGATCGCGAACAACACCCGGAAGCCCCTGTGGGGCTACCGCTCGATGGTGTACTCGCTGATCTTCCTCGGCTTCATGTCGTTCATCGTGTGGGCGCACCACATGTTCATCACCGGCATGGGCACCACGATGGCGGCCTTCTTCCAGACGACCACCATGATCATCTCGATCCCGTCGGTCGTGATCCTGAGCGCGCTCTTCATCTCGCTCTACGGCGGCTCGATCCGCTTCACGACGCCGATGCTGTTCGCGCTCGGCTTCCTGCCGATGTTCGGGATCGGCGGGCTCACGGGGCTGCCGCTCGGGCTCACCGCCGCCGACATCCACCTGCACGACACCTACTACGTGATCGGCCACTTCCACTACGTGGTCGCGCCGGGCACGATCTTCGGCCTCTTCGCCGGGATCTACTACTGGTATCCGAAGGCGACGGGCCGGATGCTGAGCGAGGCGCTCGGCAGGATCCACTTCTGGGGCTCGTTCGTGTTCATGAACGTGATCTTCATGCCGATGTTCATCATGGGGCTCGCGGGAGTCTCGCGCCGGCTCTACGACGGCGGCGCCTCCTACGCGCACGCGCAGGGCGTGCTGCAGTGGAACGTGGTCTCCTCGTGGGGCGCCTGGGCGCTCGCGCTCTTCCAGATCCCGTTCATCTTCAACTTCTTCTGGAGCATCAAGCACGGGAAGAAGGTGGGCGAGAACCCCTGGAACGCGACGACGCTCGAGTGGGCGGCGCCGTCGCCGCCGCCCCACGGCAACTTCGCGACGCAGCCGGCGGCCCACCGCGGGCCCTACGACTACAGCGTCCCCGGCGAAGCGCGGGACTACTCCCCGCAGTGGGAGGCGGCCAGGCCATGAGCATGGAAATCCCCTTCACGGTCGAGGCGCGGCCCGACACCGGCCTCAACAACGGCAAGCTCGGCATCTGGCTGTTCCTGGCGTCCGAGGTGATGCTGTTCGGCGCCCTCTTCGCCTCCTACGTCATGCTGCGCGTGGGCGCCGAGCATTGGCCGCCCGGCTCCACCTACCTGAACATCCCGCTCGCGACGCTCAACACCGTGATCCTGATCAGCTCGAGCGTCACGATGGTGCTGGCGTGGGCGTCGCTCGTGAAGAACCAGTTCTCCCGCTTCCGGCTGTTCATGGGGATCACGATCCTGTGCGGCTTCGGCTTCCTGATCGTGAAGTACTTCGAGTACTCCTCGAAGTTCCACCACGGCTACTTCCCCGCCACCAACACGTTCCTGGCCATCTACTTCACGCTCACGGGGCTGCACGGCCTGCACGTGATCGGCGGCATGGCGGTGAACGCCTACCTGTGGGGCCCGGGCGCAAGGCAGTGGAAGACGGCGCCGGCGCACTTCACGAACCGCGTCGAGAACTCGGGCCTGTTCTGGCACCTCGTCGACCTCGTCTGGATCTTCCTGTTCCCGATCCTCTACCTGCTCTAGGAGCCCTGAGCGATGAGCGACAGCCACGATCACAAGGACGCCCACGCCGGGCACTCCCACGCCGACGTCGACCGCCACGTGCGGGCGGCCTACTTCGTCTTCGGCTCGCTCCTGGTCCTGACCGGCTTCACGGTGGGCGCCTACTTCCTGCACCTGCCGCCCCGGGTCGCGATCGCTCTCGCCCTCGCGATCGCCACCGTCAAGGGCTCGCTCGTGGCGGCCTGGTTCATGCACCTCATCTCTGAGCGCACGCTCATCTACTGGGTGCTCGGGCTCACCGCGCTGCTGTTCCTGCCACTCCTGCTGCTGCCCACGCTCACGGTGCTCGACGGGATCGTGCTGCGCTAGCCATGTCGCTCAAGGCCTTCCACGTCGTCTTCGTGACCGCCTCGGCGCTCTTGGCGTTCGGCTTCGCCGTCTGGTGCTTCCGGGCCGTGCCCGACCCCGGCGGCGGGCGGCTCGTGGCCGGGGCCGCTTCCGTGCTGGTGGGAGCCGGCCTGATCGGCTACGAGGCGTGGTTCCTGAAAAAAATGAAAGGGGTCAGGTCTTGAATCTTGACCTTGCCCCGCTTCTCGCCTGCCCGTCCTGCTACGGCAACGCCGAGGGTCCGATGATCGACGCGGCCCGGCTCGGGATCGCGCTCCTGCTCGGGATCACGCTCGCGATCCAGGGCGGCTTCGTCGCCTTCTTCCTTTACCTGCGCCGACAGGCGCGAAAGGCCCAGGACCAGGCGCTGGACGCCGAGTGGTCCCGCCTGCAGCGCGCGCACGACCGCGCGTGGAGGAACGTCTAGCCCATGAACAACTGGCTGCCCCAACTCGCCTCGCAGCACGGCGCGGCGCTCGACCGCACCAACGACCTCGTGCACTGGCTGATGCTCGTGCTGTTCATCGGCTGGGGCTCGTTCTTCGCCTACGTGCTGTGGCGCTTCCGCGCGAAGCGCCACCCGGTCGCCGACGCCCACGGCGTGCGGAGCCACGCGTCGACCTGGCTCGAGGGCGCGGTGGCCGTCGTCGAGGCGATCCTGCTGATCGGCTTCTCGATCCCGCTCTGGGCCGACCGCGTCGAGCACTTCCCGCCGCCCGCCGACTCGACCCAGGTGCGCGTGGTGGCCCAGCAGTTCGCCTGGAACATCCACTACCCCGGCCCGGACGGCGTCTTCGGGCGCACCGACGTGAAGCTCGTCGACGAGCAGGCGAACCCGCTCGGCCTCGACCGCGAGGACCCCGCGGCCAAGGACGACGTCACCACGATCAACCAGCTCCACCTTCCCGCCGGGCGCCCGGCGCTCGTCCAGCTCAGCACCAAGGACGTGATCCACTCCTTCGCGCTGCAGGAGATGCGCGTCAAGCAAGACGCGATCCCGGGCACGATGATCCCGGTCTGGTTCGTGCCGACGGTGACCACCGAGGAGATGCGCGTTCGCAAGGGCAACCCCGAGTTCGGCTACGAGATCGCCTGCGCGCAGCTGTGCGGGCTCGGGCACTACCGCATGAAGGGCTACATGACCATCCACACGCCTGAAGCGTTCCAGAAGTGGATGGACGAGCGGCAGGCCGAGCTCGCCGCCGATACGGGGTCCGAAGACGCGGTCTGGCAGTAGCCGCTCCCGCTCGCCGCTCGCAGTAGGATGACGGGCGATCCACGGGAGGGGCGTGCATGCAGCGGGTTCCGGTCGTCGCCGCTCTGATCGGGTGCCTGGCGGCGGGGGCTCAGGCGCGCGCCGAAAGCCTGGCGCCGTCCGCGGTCGATCCCTACGTGGCGCGGCCGCGCATCGTGGTGCTGACCGACATCGCCAACGAGCCCGACGACCAGATGTCGCTCGTGCGCTTCCTCGTCTACTCGAACCAGTTCGACGTCGAGGGGCTCGTCGCCACCACGTCGACCTGGATGAAGAGCCAGGTCCGGCCCGACGTGATCCACACGCTGGTCGACGCCTACCAGGAAGTGCAGCCGAACCTCTCGGCGCACGCCCCCGGCTTCCCGAACGCCGCTGCCCTGCGGGCCGTCGTCGCCGCGGGGCAGCCCGCCTACGGCATGGCGGCCGTGGGTCCGGCCAAGGCTTCGGCGGGATCCGATCTCCTCGTGCGCGCCGCGCTCCAGCCGGACCCGCGCCCGCTCTGGGTGCTCGCCTGGGGCGGCGCCAACACGCTCGCGCAAGCCCTGGTCTCGGCCCGCGCGGCACGCCCCGCGCGCGAGGTCGAGGCCATGGTCGCGAAGCTGCGCGTCTACTCGATCTCCGACCAGGACGATGCCGGTCCCTGGATCCGCCGCGAGTTCCCGGCCTTGCGCTACGTCGTGATGCCTTCGACTCCCGACGGCGAGCAGTACTACCTCGCGACCTGGACCGGCATCAGCGGCGACCGCTTCTACCGGAACGCCCCGGGAGCCGACCTCGCCACGTTCTCGGACGAGTGGGTGGACGCGAACATCCGGAGCAAGGGGCCGCTCGGCAAGCACTACCCGTATCCCTGCTGCATCCACGAGGGCGACACGCCCTCGTTCCTCGGCCTGATCGCGAACGGCCTCGCGAGCGCGATGAGCCCGGCCTACGGCGGCTGGGGCGGCCGCTACGTCTACCGCCAGCCGAGCGGCGAGACGCGGCCCTTCTGGACCCAGGGCGGCGACTCCTATCCGGGGCGGGACAGCTCGCGCGACACCGTCAGCGGCGCCGACGGAAACCGCTACACCTCCGACCAGGCCACGATCTGGCGCTGGCGGCGGGCGTTCCAGAACGACTTCGCGGCGCGTATGGACTGGACGATCAAGCCCGTGGCCGAGGCCAACCACAACCCGCTCGTGGTGCTGAACGGCACGAGCGGCGGCGAGCCGCTCCTGATCGAGGCGCGCGTCGGCGAGCCCGTCACGCTCGACGCTGCGGGGACGACCGACCCCGACGGCCACGCGCTCGTCTTCGACTGGTTCTTCTACCCGGAAGCGGGCAGCGGCATCCCGGGACAGCCGGTCGTGGCACCTCGGCCCAGGCCGGTGCGCCCCGATCCCGCGGCCGCGCCGCCTTCCGGCGCGGGCGGCATCCCGTCGGCGCCTCGCGGCGGTCCGCGCGACGCGCCGGCGCGCGTCGTCGTCGAGCACGCGGCCGGCTCACGGACGGCCGTGATCCCGAAGGTCGCGGGCATCGCTCACGTGATCCTCGCCGTGGCGGACGACGGCACGCCGAGCCTCACGTCCTACCGCCGCGCGATCCTCATGATCGCGCCGGCCGCGTCCTCGGGCATTCCGTCGGGCGCGCCGGAGGCGCCCGTGGCAAGGCCGCGCGTAGCCCTGACCTTCGACGACCTGCCGACCCACGCCGCGCTTCCCACGGGCATGACCCGCTCGGACGTGGCGCGCAGCATCCTCGACACGCTCGCGAGGCACAAGGCGCCCGCGACCTACGGCTTCGTGAACGCCAAGGGGCTCGAAGCCGGCGCCGACAACGCCGACGTTCTGCGGCTCTGGCGTACGGCCGGGCACCCGCTCGCGAACCACACGTACTCGCACATGGACCTGACCGCGCACAGCGCCGAGGAGTTCCTGGAGGACGTGGCCCGGAACGAGCAGGCGCTGCGCGAACACATGGGCGACCTGGGCTGGCGCTGGCTGCGCTACCCGTACCTGCGGGAGGGCGACACGCTCGAGAAGCGTCGCGCGGTGCGCCACGCGCTCGGCGAGCGCAGCTATCGGATCGCGCAGGTCACGATGAGCTTCGATGACTGGGCCTACAACAATCCCTACGCGCGTTGCCTGGCGAAGGGAGACGCGGACGCGATCGAATGGCTGAAGCGGAGCTACGCCGAGCGGGCGAAACGGTCGCTGGCCGAGGCCCAGACGAGCGCGCGCCGCGTGTACGGACGCGACATCCCGCACGTGATGCTGCTGCACGTGGGCGCCTTGCAGACGGTGATGCTCGGCACGCTCTTCGAGCTTCTCGAGACGAGCGGCTTCGAGCTGGTGACGCTGGACGAGGCCCAGGCCGATCCGGCCTACGCGATCGACCCCGACCATCCTGCCGCATTCGGGACGACGCTCCAGCAGCAGATGGCCGACGCGAAGGGGCTCACGCTCGACATTCCGCCGGACGACACGCTGGCACGCCTCGACGCGCTTTGCCGCTGAAGCGCGGCCCCGCCGGGCGGCGATCGGGAAGCTGCTAACATCGCCTGGCGTTTCAGAAGGTCAGAATGTCCAGCAAAGAGCCGCCAGGCACTCGGTCCGGCGAGCCAGACAGCTCGGTGCCGCTCTCGGGGTGGATCCGCAGCCACGCAACCGCGGCGAGCCCGAGCTCGGGCCAGCCGTCGCCTCCGGAGCTGCAGCTCGCGCCCGGGACGCTGCTCGCCGGCCGCTATCGGATCGTCGCGCCGCTGGGCCGCGGCGGCATGGGCGAGGTGTACCGGGCCGAGGACATCAAGCTCGGCCAGTCCGTCGCGCTCAAGTTCCTGCGCGGCGCCGTCGAGAACGACCCGGCGCAGCTCGACCGGCTGCTGACCGAGGTGCGCATCGGTCGCGAGGTCTCGCACCCGAACGTGTGCCGGCTCTACGACGTGGTCGAGGTCGACGGCCGGCACTTCATCGCGATGGAGTACGTGGACGGCGAGAACCTCGCGTCGCTGCTCTCGCGCATCGGCCGCCTGCCGTCGGACAAGGCGCTCGAGCTGGCGCGAGACCTGTGCGCCGGGCTCGCCGCCGTGCACGACAAGGGCGTCGTGCACCGGGACCTGAAGCCGGCCAACGTCATGATCGACGGGCGCGGGCGCGCCCGCATCACCGACTTCGGGCTGGCGGCCAGCAAGGAAACGGCGCAGAGCGAGACCTTCGCCGGCACGCCCGCCTACATGTCGCCCGAGCAGCTCGCGGGCGGCGAGGCCACGCAGCGCAGCGACCTCTACGCGCTGGGCCTGGTGATGTTCGAGATGTTCACCGGCCGGCCCTTCTACGACGCCCGCACGCTCGCCGACCTGTTCTCGCAGCACCGCGAGTCGAAGGCCTCCCGCCTCGCGCCGCTGCCGCGCACCGAGCCCGTCGAGCGCTTCGTGCAGCAGTGCCTCTCGGAGGACCCGCTCGCGCGGCCCGCCTCGGTGCGCGCGGTCGCCGCGCTGCTGCCAGGGGGCGACCCGCTCGACGCGCTGGTCGCGGCGGGCGAGACGCCTTCGCCCGAGATGGTCGCGGCCGCGGGCCGTGTCGGGGACCTGAGCGTTCCCGCGGCCTGGGCCGCGTTCCTGGGAGCGCTGGCGGCGCTCGCGCTCTGCGCGTACTTCGCCGGCCGCACCACGCTCGTCGGCAAGGCGCCGCCCGCCAAGCCGCCCGAGGTGCTGGTGGAGCGCTCGCGTCAGGTCCTGGCGCGGCTCGGCTACGCGGGCGGACCCGCCGACTCGGCGTACGGATTTGACTGGGATCCCGGCTTCCTCTCCCACCGCGCCCAGCAGGAGCCGGCCCGCGAGCGCTGGCAGGGGCTGAGGCAGGCGCGGCCGGGCCCCTGGTACTTCTTCTACCGCACGAGCCCGCGCGGGCTCGTGGCCGCGAACCGCGACGCCCTCGTGCGGATCGACGACCCGCCGCTCGACGTCTCGGGCATGACCTCCGTCGTGCTCGACGCGGAGGGACAGCTCACGGGCTTCACGGCCGTCCCGCCCCAGCTGGACGAGGCTCCTGTGCCTGCCGCCGACCCGGACTGGGGACCGCTGCTGAACGAGGCGGGCCTCGATCCGGCGACACTCAAGCCGGCGGCGCCGCGCTGGGCGGCGCCCGTCGACTCGGACCGCAAGGCGGCGTGGGACGCGGTCCTGCACGGCCAGGCGACCACGTTCCGCGTCGAGGCGGCGGCCTATCACGGCCGCGTCGTGTGGTTCGCGCTGCAGCCGCCGTGGCTGCACCCCGACCGCATGCCGAGCCAGGAGATCGCACGCGTGCCCGTCGGCGCCACGAGCCTCGTCGTGCTGGCGCTCGCGATTCCGCTCGGGGCGGTGCTGATCGCGCGGCGCAACGTCCGGCTCGGCCGCGGCGACCGGGCCGGCGCGTTCACGGTGGCGCTGTTCGTCTTCTGCGCCTACGCGGCGGCGCGCCTGTTCCAGGCCGACCACGTGGCGAGCTTCGGCCAGGAGCTGTGGGTGCTGGTCAAGGTCTTCGCCTACCCGGCGTTCTGGGCCGGCCTCGTGTGGCTGCTCTACATGGCGCTCGAGCCCTACGCACGGCGCCGCTGGCCGCACATGCTGATCGCCTGGAAGCGGCTGCTGGCCGGCCGACTGCGCGATCCGCTCGTCGGGCGCGATGTGCTGCTGGGCTGCCTGCTCGGTGCGAGCACGCTCGCGAGCCGCGGCCTGACGTTTGTCGTCCCGGTCCTGCTCGGCGCGGCCGAGCCCGCGCCCGACACGAACGTCTCCGGCCCGACGATCACCGCGCTGCGGCACACGCTGTTCCGGCTGCTGGTCAACCAGTACGGTGCCGTGCTGTACGGCTTGATGTTCCTGTTCATCCTGGTGCTGTTCCGGATGCTGCTCCGCAACGGTGTCCTGGCCGCCCTCGCCTGGGCGCTCGTCGTGGCGGGCCCGATCCCGGCGGAAGACCCGCAGTACGCCTGGATCTCGAGCGGCCTGCGCGCCGTCGTGTACTTCCTCGCGCTGACGCGCGGCGGGCTGCTCTGCCTGGTGGCAACGCTGTTCACCTTGTTCACCCTCGTCGAAACGCCGCTCACGCTCGACCCGTCGGCCTGGTACCTGTCGCGTTCGGTGCCGCAGCTGCTGACGATCGCGGGGCTGGCGTTCTACGGCTTCCGGACCTCGCTCGCGGGCAAGCCGGCGTTCGGCCGGCTGATCGAGGACTAGCCTCGCGCTAGGCCGGCGCGGCCTTCGGCACGATGTCGGTCTGCAGGCGCGGGTCCGCCGCCGGGACGCGCGTCTCGCGGAGGCCCAGCTCGCGGCGCACGAGGTTGGTGCCCTGGGCCACTGCTGCGGTCTTGAAGAACGCGATGTCCCGGTTCACGCCCTGACGGCCGAAGCCGCAATCGCTCGAAACGATCAGCTGCTCGGGGCTGATGTGCTCGAGAGCGCGGCGGATCCGCGCCGCCACGTCCTCCGGCCGGTCGCACTGCAGCGTGCGGTGGCTCACCGTGCCGACCGCGATCTTCTTCGGAAGCCGGCCCTTCATCGCGCCGAAGAGCTCGATCTCGGCGAAGTCGCGGTCGGTCATCTCCAGCGTCCAGACGTCGCCGCGCAGCGCGTGCAGGTACAGCTCGAAGGACGCCCGGTAGCTCGTGTCGTCGATCACCCGCTGCATGTTGGGGTTGCCCCAGCAGGTGTGGATCCAGATCTCCACGTCGTCGAGCCCCTGGACCTCGCGGTTGTAGCACTCGACCATGAACTTCACCTCTTCGCTCTTCTCTCCGTAGGTGTTGGCCCAGAAGTGCAGCGTGGGCTCCTCAACCTGGATCGAGCGGCAGCCGGCGTCGCGCAGCCCCAGCAGCTCCTGGTTCATGGCCGCGGCCATGTCCCACAGCACTTCGCGCTTGTCCTTGTACTTGGGCGTGGCGATGTCGAGGAACAGGCCCATCACCTGAGAGCAGCAGGTGCCGAAGCGCACCGGCTTCTCGGTGCGCGCCTGGGCCAGGCGCCACAGCTTCGGATAGTCGAGCGGCCGGTGGCGGACTTTGTCCACCACGCGGGGCCAGCGCCAGCCGGTGTAGATCTCGTTGAGCAGCGTTCCCGGCGGGTAGCGCAGCCACGGCGACCGCGTTTCCTCCGATTGGAGCTGGTCGCCCTCGAAGCCGGCCCAGCGCTGGAGCGGATAGTGGTGCCAGGCGCGGCCGGCCAGGTCGTCGTCGCAGTGGAGGTCCCCGTGCGTGAGCAGGTCGAGCCCGGCCCGCTCTTCGTCGCCGATCACGGCCGTGAGCGCGTCGGTGAACTTCTCTCTGAAGCGTACGTCCAGCATGCAGGTGTCGAGCGGCCGGCCCCAGAGGCTCACGTCGTACCAGCGTGGGCGCGGCCAGGAGCCGGTGACGGTGCACGGCAGCACGAGGTCGCGCGTGATCGTGATCATGGCTCGGGGCTCCCTTCGGCGGGGACGACGCGCTCGATATCGGCGGGAGTCTAGCACCTGGCCCTCACGTCCCAGACCCGGGACGGCCACTTGCCGGAAGCGGACAGACGGCCCGGGGATCCAGACCTCAAGTAATTGACCGCCAAAGACTTCCTGTCGTCGCCCTCTGGCACGACGCTTGTAGTCCAGGGTCGCCATGCTCGATGGATTGGCCTCCGACCTGCGGATCGCGGCGCGCGGGCTCGCTCGCCGGCCCGGCTTCGCGCTGGCGGCGCTCGCGACGCTCGGCCTCGGCATCGGCGCGACGTCGATGGTGTTCACGTTCGTCAACGCTCTGCTCCTGCGGCCGCTGCCGCTCGGCGAGCACAGCGAGCGGATCGTGACGCTGCACTCCACCCACAAGAGCCAGGCCGAGGACTGGGAGGACTCGAACCTGTCGTACGCCGACCTCCAGGACCTGCGGGGGCAGACGCGCGGGCTCGAAGACGTGGCGGGCTACGTCGGCCGGACCGCGAACACGCTCAGCTTCGGCGGCGAGTCGGAGCGGCTGCGCGGCGGCTCCGTCACTCCCAACTTGTTTCCGTTGCTGGGCCTCCAGCCCGCGCTCGGCCGAACCTTCCAGGACGCGGACGCGGCGGACTTCGGCTTCGAGCCGGAGCTGGTCCTGAGCTACCGCCTCTTCGAGCGCCGCTTCGGCGCCGACCCGCGCGTGCTCGGCCAGACCGTGATCCTGAACGGCCGCGCCCTCACGATCATCGGTGTGATGCCGCCCGGCATCCGTTTCCCCGAGCGCGACGATTTCTGGGTGGCGTACCGCCCGAGCTCCGACCCCGAGCGTGCTCCGACGCGAGCGAGGCGCTTCGTGGCCGCCTTCGGCCTGCTGCGTGCCGGCGTGACGCTGCCCCAGGTGCAGTCGGAGGTCGACGTGGTGGCGGCCGCGCTGGCCGAGCAGCATCCTGGGACGAACCGCGGCTGGGGCGTGCGCGCGCTTTCGTTCCGCGACTCGGCGGTGGACAAGGGCGCGCGAGCCGTCGTGTTCGTGCTGCTCGGCGCCGTGGCCGCGGTGCTGCTGATCGGCTGCGCCAACCTCGCCAACCTGACGCTCGCCCGCGGCGTCGCGCGCCAGCGCGAGCTCGCCGTGCGCGCCTCGCTCGGCGCCAGCCGCGCCCGCCTCGCGCGCCAGATGCTCGCCGAGACGGCGCTCTTGTGCGCGGGCGGCGGCCTCGTCGGCCTCGCGCTAGGCGGCTGGTTCGTCGAGCTCGCGATCGCGTCCTGGCCCGAGGAGCTGCCGTACTGGATGAGGCTCGACCTCGACTGGCGCGGCGTGCTCTTCACCGTGCTCGTCACGGCCGTGGCCGCGCTCTGCGCGGGCCTGCTGCCCGCGTGGCGCGCCTCGCGCCCGGACCTCGCGAGCGACCTCCGCGACGGCGCGCGTGGCACCGCCGGGGCCGCCTCGCAGCGCCTGCAGTCGCTCCTGGTCGTGGGCCAGGTGGCGGCGTCCCTGGCGCTCCTCGTGGGGGCGAGCCTGATGATGCGCAGCTTCCTGCGCCTGCAGGCGGCGCCCTCGGGCTTCGTCGAGGAGTCGCTTCTGACGATGCGCTTCTACATCGCGGGCGACGCCTACGACGTGACCGAGCGGCGGGCCGAGTTCGTGAGCCAGCTGGAGGAGCGGGTCGCGGCGCTCCCCGGTGTGGCGGGCGTCGCGGCCACCTCCAGCATCCCGGTGGACGACGGCGGCGCGCCGGTGCGGCTCGTGATCGAGCGCCACCCCGTGCCGCGCGGCGACGAGCCCGGCGCGATCCGCATCACGGCCTCGCCCCGGCTCTTCGAGACGCTCGGGGCGCCGCTCGTCGAGGGCCGCACCTTCACGGCTGAGGAGCACCGCTCAGCCGCCGCCGATGTGGTCATCGTGAACCGCGCGCTCGCGCGGCGCTTCTGGCCCGAGGGCGCCATCGGCCAGCGGCTCGCGCTCGTGGACGGCGGCGGCGTGCGCGACGACGAGCCCGTCCGCTGGCTGCGCGTGGTGGGCGTAGCGCCCGACCTGCAGTACGAGGAGTTCGGCGAGGAGACCGCCGCCTCGCGCCTCAACGTGTTCCGGCCCTACGCGACCGCCCCAGGGCGCTCGCTGGCGCTCTTGCTGCGCGCGCGGACGCAGGCGCCGCGAGCCCAGGCCGAGGCGGTGCGGCGCGTGTTCCGCGAGGCGGACCCGGGGCTCGCGATCTGGGACGTGCGCACGATGGACGAGGTGCGCTCCTTCACCACCTGGGAGCAGCGCTTCTTCGGCCACTTGATGGGCGCCTTCGCGGCCCAGGCGCTGCTCCTGGCCTGCCTGGGCGTCTACGGCGTCCTGGCCTACGCGGTCAGCCAGAGAGTCCACGAGATCGGCGTGCGGCTGGCGCTCGGGGCGCAGCCGCTCGACGTGGTGCGGCTGGTGGTGAGCCGCGGCCTCCTGCTGGGTCTAGCCGGAGCGGGGCTCGGGCTCGTGCTCTCGCTCGCCGTCGGCCGCGCGCTGCAGGGTGTGCTCTACGGCGTCGCCCCGTCCGAGCCGCTGGCGCTGCTGGCTACCGCGGCGGTGCTGCTGGCCGTGGTGCTCGCCGCGAGCCTGCTGCCCGCACGGCGGGCCGCCGCCATCGATCCGATCGCGGCCCTGCGCGCTGAGTAGCGGGCGGCGAGCGGAGCCGAATTACGGAGCGCCCTCGTCAGAGCCGAGGCCGCTCCGTTTCGCCTCGCTGACGCTCGGGGTCCACTTCGGCGTAGCGAGCGGGGGGGGTGCGGGGGGTGCGGCGCAGCACCCCCTGCAAGGCTAGCCTTCGCGCGCCTCGTCGATCTTGCGGTCGCGCTCGCTCGCGATGCGCTCGCGGTCGCGGCGATACTCCTGCTCGAGCTGCTCGAGCGCCTCGGGATCGTCGATCCTGCGCCGCGCGGCCTGGTGCAGGATCTCGCGCTCGGCGAGCTTCGCCTGGTAGACCCTGCGCAGCTCGGCGATCCGGGCCTTCTGCTCGCCGGTCACGGCCTTCTCGGAGACGCCGTCCGCGCGATCCTTCTGCTTCAGGCGCTCGAGGATCAGCTCGTAGGCGGTCTTGGGTGCGTCGTCGTCGGACACGGGGTTCTCGCCTCCTGGAGCCGAGTCTAATCTCAAGCGCCGTCCCG
>DATBSL010000203.1:0-6421 GCA_036559805.1 Vicinamibacteria bacterium | reverse complement strand
CAGCACCACGGCGCGCTTCTCGCGCTCGGCGCGCATCTGCTTCTCCATCGCCGCGAGGATGTCCTGGGGCGGGGTGATGTTCTTGATCTCGTAGCGCAGCACCTTGACGCCCCAGGCCTCCGAGGCCTTGTCGACCTCGGTGACCACCTGGGTGTTGACGTAGGTGCGCTCCTCGAAGGTGCGGTCGAGGTCGATCTTGCCGATCTCGCTCCGAAGCGTCGTCTGCGCGAGCTGGGTGATCGCGAAGGTGTAGTTCGAGATCCCGTAGGAGGCGCGCTCGGGGTCCATGACCTTCAGGTACAGGATGCCGTCGACGGCCACCTGCACGTTGTCCTTGGTGATGCAGACCTGCTCCGGGATGTCCATCGCCTGCTCCTTGAGCACGTGGCGATAGCGGATCACGTCCACAAACGGCACCAGGATGTGGAAGCCGGCGTCGAGGACGCCCGCGAAACGGCCGAGCCGCTCCACGACGAAGGCGTGCTGCTGCGGCACGACGACCGCGGTGCGCGCGATCAGGTAGAAGACGAACAGCGCGAGAAAGACGAAGACGACGACCGCACCGGTCATGAATGCCTCCCCTGACTCACTCGGCCCGCAGCCAGAGTGTCAGACCCTCGACTCTCTCCACCTTGCAGCGCTGCCCGCGCGCGAGCGCCGTCTCTCCGCTGCTGCGCGCGGTCCACGAGGCGCCTCGCATCTCGGCCTTGCCCACGCCGCCCGCGGGGACGTCCTCGGTCACCTGCGCCGTCTCCCCTTCGAGCCGGTCGACCGGCTTGTCGCTGCCCTCGAGATTGAAGCGGCGCATCAGCGGCTTGCGGAAAAGCGCGAGCGAAGCGACCGACAGCACCGTGAAGACCAGCCACTCCGCCCAGCCCGGCCCGTTCCAGCCCAGAGCCTTGAGCGCGCCCACCAGGATGGCGCCGGCGCCGAAGAACACGACGAAGAAGCCCCCGGGCGTCAGGACTTCCGCCAGGAGCAGCACGAGACCGCCGAGAACCCAGATCCACCAGGCCATGGCCCCCTCGAGCGCGGCATGCGGGCCGCGACAGCGGGCGTCAGGGTAGCACAGTGGGAGCGGCGGGCTGCCGCGGCTTCGCCTCCGGGCGAGCGAGCGGCATCACGAAGCGCGCGGCGTCGAGCGGCGGGTTGATCTCCACCTTCTGGATCACCAGCCGCTGGCGCTCCGGCTTGCCCTTGGGCCCGACGTCGATGCGGTGCGGGAACACGAGGCCGGCGAGCGGGCGGTAGTCGGAGATCTCGGTCACCATCTCGACCGGCTGGCCCTCGATCTGGCGCACGTCGCTCGTCTGCACCACGAGGTGCGTACGCGCGTCGAGGTGGATCGTGCGCGGCGGGCCTTCGCGCCCGCGCACGAGCAGCTTCCAGGTCTCGCCGCCGGGCAGCCGGTCGCGGCCGACGAGCTCGACCGAGAAACCCTTGGCGGCCGAGTCCACGAGCGGCGAGAGGTCCACGTCCGCCTGCGCGCGCGCCTCGGCGGCCTCCTCGGAGCCCATCGGCCGCGGCTTCTCGCCGGGAAGCGGCAGCTGCTCCCAGGCGCGCTGGCCGTCGTACGCGCGCACGCCCTTGTGGCCCTGCACCGTGAACTCCGTGCGCATCCGGTTCGGGCGCTTCAGCTCGAGCGTGAAGGCCGCGGACACCTCGCCGAGCTCCATCGACCCCGTGAAGCGCAGGCTCTCGACCGTGCGCAGCCGGACGGCGCCGCCGCGGGCCTCGACGTAGCGCCTCACGACGTCGTCCACGGTCTGCCCGGCGAGCGTCGCGGGAGCGAGCGCCGCGAGCGCGGCCGCGCAGGCACACAGCCCGAAGCCGGCTCTCATCCTCTTCGCACTATAGCAGGAGGCAAACGCTCCTCCGGGCGTGGTCGCGCCGGGATCAGCCCTTGACCGTGAGCACGGCGCGCAGCGTGTGCACCACGTCCACGAGCTCCGCCTGCGCGGCCATCACCAGGTCGAGGTCCTTGTAGGCGCCGGGGATCTCGTCGAGGACGCCGTCGTCCTTGCGGCACTCGACGCCCTCGGTCTGGCGCGCGAGGTCCGCGAGCGTGAAGCGCCGGCGCGCCTCGCCCCGCGACATCGCGCGGCCCGCGCCGTGCGAGCAGGAGTGGAAGCTCTCGGGGTGGCCCTTGCCGCGCACGATGTAGGAGCGCTTCCCCATCGAGCCGGGAATGATGCCGAGCCGGCCGGCGCTCGCGTCCACGGCGCCCTTGCGCGTCACGAGCACGTCCTCTCCGAAGTGACGCTCCCGCGCGACGTAGTTGTGGTGGCAGGAGATCGCCTCCTCGCCGGTGCCGAGCGACTCGCGGCCGAGCGCCTCCGCAACCGCTCCCGTCACGGCACGGAGCATCGCCGCGCGGTTGGCCGCGGCGTAGTCCTGCGCCCAGCCGACGGCCGAGACGTAGTCCTCGAAGAGCTCCGATTTCTCGTCGAGCCACGCGAGATCGCGGTCGGGCAGGGTGTGGCCCGAGCGCTCGAGCTCCTTCTTCGCGCGCTCGATGAAGTAGCTGCCGATGCGGTTCCCGATCCCGCGGCTGCCGCTGTGGAGCATCAGCCACACGCGGTCGGCCTCGTCGAGGCACAGCTCGATGAAGTGGTTGCCGGTCCCGAGCGTCCCGAGGTGCTTCTCGGGCGCCGCGTTGCGGTCCACCTTCGGATGGCGCTCGACGAGCCGGCGGTAGCGCGCGTCGTCGCCCAGGCCCCCCCAGCGATCGGCCACGGCGGCCGGAGCCTCGCCCCAGGCGCCACGATCCCCGGGCCCGCCCTGGTGCGTGCGGCCGTGAGGCACCGCCTCCTCGATCGCCGAGCGGGCTCCGGCGAGCGAATCGGGCAAGTCGCTCGCGGCGAGGCTCGTGCGCACGGCTTCCATGCCGCAGCCGATGTCCACGCCGACCGCGGCGGGCACGATCGCGCCACGCGTCGCGATCACCGAGCCGACAGTCGCGCCCATGCCCAGGTGCACGTCGGGCATCGCCGCGACATGTCGGAACACGAACGGCAGGCTCGCGATATTTCGGAGCTGCGCGAGCGCCGCGTCCTCCACGGGGACGTCGCCCTGGGGCGACGTCGTCCATAGCTTGATCGGCGTCTCGCCCTGCATCTCGACGCGCATGGCGCTTGATCTTACTGCCACCGTCTCCGCGGGGACTCGTTCTCGAACCCACCCCCCGATGGCGCCCGGACCTGGGGCGGACGAGCGGCGGGGGACAATCTGGGCATGCCGAAGCCGGAGCGGGTCTGTCTCGGACTGCGGGCCCACTCCGGATGGGCCGTGCTCGTGGGGCTGGGCGGAACGCCGGCGACCCCGGTCGTGGTCGAGCGGCAGCGGCTCGCGCTCTGCGACGGCAGCTTCCCGCGCCAGCCCTATCACGCCGCGGAGAACCTTCCGCCCGCGAGGGCGCAAGCCCTCGTCAGCCGCAGCCTCGACACGGCCAACCGGCTGGCACGCGAGGCGCTCTCGCGCGCAGTGAACGGCCTGACAGCCTCGGGCCGTGAGATCGCCGGCGCCGGCCTGCTGCTCGGCTCCGGGCGCTCCCTGCCCGCGGAGCTCTCGGCCATCCTCGGCGCGCATCCCCTGATCCACACCGCGGAGGGCGAGATGTACCGCGAGGCGCTGCGCCTGGGCTGCGAGCGCGCCTCGGTGCCTGTCGTCGGCTTCCGCGAGCGCGACATCCTGGAGAGCGCCGGAGCTCGCCTCGCCATCGCCCCGGAGCTGCTGCGCACGCGGGTCGCGGCGCTCGGCAAGCCGCTGGGCCCGCCTTGGACCAAGGATCACAAGCTCGCCTCGCTCGCCGCGTGGCTGGTGCTCCGCGGGGCGAGGCCCGCGGCCGGGGGCTGACCCCTCGCGGGCCGATCCGGTCTACGCTACGGCGCGTGGACGCACCGACGACGCCTCACCGCCGCTATAACCCGCTCGTCGACGAGTGGGTGCTCGTCTCGCCGCAGCGGCTCGAGCGTCCCTGGCAGGGCCAGGTCGAGCCCGAGGCTCGCGAGACACGGCTCGCCTACGACGCCTCCTGCTATCTCTGCCCCGGGAACGTCAGGGCCAACGGCGAGCGCAATCCCGCGTACACCGCCACGTTCGCCTTCGACAACGACTTCCCGGCGCTCGAGCCCGATACGGCGGCGCCCGCGAGCGACGGCGGCGGGCTGCTTCACGCGGAGCCCGTCGCGGGACGCTGCCGCGTGCTCTGCTTCTCGCCGCGCCACGACCTCACGCTCGCCGAGATGGACGCGCGCGCGGTCCGGCGCGTGGTGGACGCCTGGGCGGACGAGACGCGGTCGCTGGCCACGCAGCCGGGAACGGCCTACGTCCAGGTCTTCGAGAACAAGGGCGCGATGATGGGCTGCAGCAACCCGCATCCCCACGGCCAGGTGTGGGCGACGAGCTACCTGCCGCAAACCCCCGCGCGCAAGCTGGCGGCGCAGCGCGCCTGGCTCGAACGGCACTCGAGCGACCTCGTCGGCGACTACCTCGAGGAGGAGCTGCGCCGCGGCGAGCGCATCGTCTGCCGCAACGAAAGCTGGGTGGCGCTCGTCCCCTGGTGGGCCGTGTGGCCGTTCGAGCTGATGCTCGTGCCGGTGCGGCGCGTCCCCGAGCTGCCCGCGCTCACGAGCGACGAGCGCGACGGCCTCGCCGACCTCGTGCGCCGCTGCGGCGTCCGCTACGACAACCTGTTCCGCACCCCGTTCCCCTACTCGCTCGGCTTCCACGGCCGGCCGGCCGGCGGCGCCGAGCACCCCGAGTGGCGGCTGCACGGCGCCTACTTCCCTCCGCTGCTGCGCTCGGCGACGGTCCGGAAGTTCCTGGTCGGCTTCGAGCTGACCGCCGAGCCGCAGCGCGACCTCACCGCCGAGGCCGCCGCCGGGCGGCTGCGCGAGCAGGGCGAAAGACACTACAGGACGCCATGAGCGCCGTCTCCGCCGAGCTCGTCGACCGGGTGCGCGAGGGCTTCGCCCGTGTCTTCCCTGGCGATCCGCCGCGGCTCGCCACGGCGCCGGGGCGCGTGAACCTGATCGGCGAGCACACCGACTACAACGACGGCTTCGTGCTGCCGATGGCGATCGCGCGCTCGGCCGTCGTGGCGTTCCGGCCGCGCGGCGACGGGCTGCTGCGCGCGCACTCGCTCGCCTACGACGAGACGCGCGAGGCGGCCATAGGCGCTCTCGCGGCTCCCGGCGGCCACGGCTGGTTCTCCTACGTGGCGGGCGTCGCCTGGGCGTTCGCGTCCGACGGCGTCCCC
Source organism: Vicinamibacteria bacterium (assembly GCA_036559805.1). Classification (GTDB taxonomy): domain Bacteria; phylum Acidobacteriota; class Vicinamibacteria; order Fen-336; family Fen-336; genus DATBSL01. The sequence continues at coordinate 1,161 of DATBSL010000203.1, read as the reverse complement.
GTCGCCGGCATGGACGTGGTGGTGGACGGCGACGTCCCGATCGGCGCGGGGCTGTCGTCGTCGGCCGCCCTCGAGATGGCGACGGCGCGCGCCCTGTGCGCGGCCGCCGGCGCGCCGTGGGATCCGGTGCGCATGGCCAGGCTCGGCCAGAAGGCCGAGAACGGCTACGTCGGGATGAACTGCGGGATCATGGACCAGTTCGCCTCGGCCGCCTGCGTGGACGGCAGCGCGCTGCTGCTCGATTGCCGGACGCTCGAGACGCGTTCCGTGCCCGTGCCGGCGGAGGCCGCGGTGGTCGTGATGGACACGGGCGCGCGGCGCGCGCTCGCCGCGAGCGCCTACAACGAGCGGCGAGCCGCCTGCGAGCGCGTCGTCGCCGAGATCGCGCGGACCCGGCCGGAGACGCGCGCACTGCGCGACGTGAGCCCGGCCGAGCTCGAGGCGGCGCGCGGCCGCCTCGACCCGCAGGACGCCAGGCGCGCGAGCCACGTCGTGGCCGAGATCCTGCGGCCCGCGGCGCTGGAGCAGGCTTTCCGGGAATGCGACCTCGTCGGGGCCGGCAGGCTGATGAACGAGTCCCACAAGAGCCTGCGCGAGCTGTACGAGGTCTCGTGCGAGGAGCTCGACCTGGTCGCGTCGCTCGCCCGCCGCCAGCCCTCCTGCTACGGCGCGCGCATGACCGGCGCGGGGTTCGGCGGCTGCGCGATCGCGCTCGTGGACGCCCGCGACGTCCCGAGCTTCTCCGACGAGGTGCTCTTCGGCTACAAGGCGACCTTCGACCTCCCCGCCGCGCTTTACCCCTGCCGCCCCGTGGCTGGGGCCCGACTGCTGGAGTAGACTCCGGCCTTCCTGTCGAGCCGATCAGCCTGACGCCCCCGCCCTCCTCGGGTTCCCGGGGGCACGGAGGTGCGTGATGGTTTCGATTCCCGAGCTCTGGTTGCCGATCCTCGCCGCCACCGTCCTCGTGTTCGTCGCGAGCAACGTCGTCTGGATGGCGCTGCCACACCACAAGTCCGACGCGAGCCGGCTTCCCGACGAAGCCGCGGCGCTCGACGTGCTGGGAAAGCAGGCGCTGAAGCCCGGCCTCTACCGTTTCCCCTGGGCGAGCTCGATGGCCGAGATGAAGGACCCGGCCTTCGTCGCGAAGCTCAACAAGGGACC